>JAVBSR010000061.1:0-16851 GCA_031556715.1 Cellulomonas sp. | reverse complement strand
GCCGCTACGACCCGTCCGCCCTGCTCGATCAGTCGGCTCCTGTCGCCCCCGGGGCTCCGGGTCAATCGACCCGGAGCCCCAGGGCTTCCATCGCCTCGTACCTCGATCACCAGCCGGCCCTCGTCTCGCGGAGGTCTGGTTCCGCGAACCGGCTGGGTAACCCGCCGAGCGCCGTCACTTGTCCGGCACGGCGCCCGGGAGCGATCTCATGTCACGAGACGAAGGCTGAGGGGGTAGTGGTACGCCCGTCCGTTGTTCACGGTCATCGCACCGAGCGCCGCGAAGACGACGCCCGCCAGCCAGGCCAGGCCGACGAGGAAGCTCAGCGGCCAGACGACAGAACCCACGACCATCGCCACCACCTCGACGATGAAGACCCCGATCTGAAAGTTGAGCGCCCCGGTCGCCTGGCCCCGGACAAAACCCGACTGGTTCTTGTGCAAGAACCATACGACGAGTGCTCCGACGATCCCAAAAACGCCTGCGACGAGATGGGAAATCATTCCTCTGGTCTGCTCCTCAGAGGAGATGCTGGAGGTGTCGCTTGTCGTCATGTCGCAATGCTACCTCACCCTGAGCGTGGTTACAGCCGATTTCTTGTAACAGTTCTGGCATAAGTGTCTCAGGCTGAGACATTGCCTTTTACGGGGCCCGATCGGTGCCATTGATATACCAACAGACAGGCCCGGCCGAAGGCTGTGGACCCCGAGAACCACAACCTCCGGCCGGGAAGATCTCACGACCTGACCTGGTGCCGACGCACGGCAGCCGCCCGCTGCCGGGCACGCGCCGGTCAGCCAGGTGAGGCCACGACCACGGGTCAGCCGGCCGCGCACTCCATCGCGGCGTCGTTCCATGCCTGCGTGGCGTCGAGAGCTCGCTGTGCGGCAGCAGCGTCCTGCGGGTTCCGGATGGCCTCAGCCATGGCCTCGAGCGCGTTCTTCATCCCACCCGACGCCTTGGCAGCCAGGTCGTCGTAGTAGTCAGCCGCGGCGTCCATGTCGGTCATGTCGGTCGGCGGGTCGACCTCGGCGAACACCGTCGTGTACTCGGCGCAGTCGATGTCGAAGTTCGCAGCGTCCTCGGTCCCGCCCTTGGCGTCGCCTCCGGACTTCGAGTCGTCGCCCGACTTCGAGTCGCTCTTCGAGTCCGCCGCCGAGGTCTTGCCCGACGCGGAGCCCGAGTCGCTCGAGCACCCGGTCAGCGCACCAAGCGTGAGGAGCGCGGCACCGACGATGGCGATGGTGGTGGTACGGATTGACTTCACAGACCTACTCCTAGCGAGACGGCGGTCCGAACTTGTCTCGGACCTCTGCTGGGGACTCAAGATCCCCACGGCGATAACGCTAACACCTGGCTCAAGCTGTCGGAACATACTTCGTGTACCGATCCCGGCACACAGACGTCGGTCTGAAACATTGATTTCAGACCGAAACATCTCACCTGCCAGAGGAACCGTCGACCCAGCCCCACGCTCGACCACCGCTCAGGCAGACGAAGAACGGTCACAGATGTTCTGGGCTGAAGAATGTGCGGCTACCACGGCCGGGCGTCGACCACGGCTACGCGTGTCGCCACGCTGCTTCGGCGACGGCGGTGTCAGCGCGGCCCGGTGCTCCAGCTGGGGACCGCTCCTGGTTGTGCGAAGGGCAGCCACAGCTGGGCCGACGTGCCCTCCTCGAGGCGTGACGACATCTGCAGGCGCCCTTGGTGCCGCTTGATGATGGTCCGCACCATCGGCAGCCCCAGCCCGGAACCAGGCAGCTCGCGGGCGTTCGACCCCCGCCTCAGCTCTTGCCAGACCACACCGAGCTCGTCCTCGGGGATGCCCTGGCCCGTGTCGGCCACCTCGACCAGCACGCCGGCGCCGTCCTCCATCCCGCGCACCACGATCGAAGCACCCGGCGCCGAGTACTTCACCGAGTTGTGCACCAGGTTGTACAGAGCCATGAACAGCAGGTCGACGTCACCGGCGACGTCGGGCACCTTCCAGGGCACCGTGGGCAGCTGCACCTCGATCGACCGGGGCCCCCAGCCCGGGTTCGCCACCAGCTCGTCGCGCACCACCGCCACGACCTCGTCGATGAGAGACGCCATCGCCACCGAGGCGACCTCGATCGGCGTGGTCTCCAGGTCCGCCAGCTTCCGCAGATCGGTCACCAGCGTGGAGATACGGGCCGACTGGCTGTCGATCACGGCGACGGCGTCCGTGTCGACCCCGTCGCCACGCAGCACCCCCACGGACGTGCGGATCGCCATCATCGGGTTCTTCAGCTCGTGGTCCAGCCGCGACAAGAACGTCCGGTGCTCCTCCTGGACCTCAGCCGCCCACCGCGTGCGGGCATCGGCCACCGCCGACTCGACGGCTGCCGCCTGGGAGACGGCGTTCCGGGTGCGGAGCACCGACCACGCCCACAGCATCCCCATGGCCAGCAACGACACCACCACCCCCACCGTCGTGACGCCGACGCCGAGCCGGCCCTGCACGACGTCGGAATCGGCTCCCCACGGTCGCACCAGCCCCAACACCGCTCCCGCGAGGCCCGGCGCGACGGCCAGGGCCCACCACCGGGCGACGGTCTGGTCCCGGCCGTCGTGCGACTGGCCGGTCATCCGCGCACCACCTTGGCGCAGAACCGGTAGCCGACACCGGGCACCGTCTCGATGTACTGCGCCGCAGCCGATTCCCCCATGACCCGGCGCAGCTCGGAGACGCGCTGGTCGACGGCGCGGGTGGACGCCGGGACGGCGTACCCCCACAGGGCGCTGAGCAGCCGGTCCCGGCTGTAGACCTCTGAGGGGTGAGCCATGAGATAGTCCAGCAGCATCGCCGCCCGCGGCGTCAGCACCAGCTCGGCGCCGTCGAGCGTCACCTGCCGGGTCACCCGGTCCATCCGCAGCCTGCCGGAGACCAGCACCGATGCCGTGGCCAGCGGCTGCCCGCCGGCCATCTGGCGGCGCAGCACCGCTCGCACCCGCGACAGCAGCTCGGCCGGGTCGCACGGCTTGTTGACGTAGTCGTCGGCACCCTCGTCGATGGCCACCGCCCGGTCCGCCGACTCACCGTGCTGGGTGAGCAGCACCACGGGCGTCCACTCTCCGGCCCGACGCAGGCAGCGCACCATCTCCCGGCCGTCCATCACCGGCATGATCACGTCGCACACCACCACGTCGGGGTGGTGCGCGTAGTAGGCCGCCAGCCCGGCCGCACCGTCCTCCGCGACCACCACGTCGAACCCCGCTCGTTCGAAGATGGTGGTCAGCATCGACGTGATCGCCACCTCGTCGTCGACGAGCAGCAAGCTCTTCGACTCGGTCATCGGTCCTCCTGTCGTCGTGGTCTCCACCACCCGGCCCGGCGTCGCGACGGCTGGACCTGCGGCTCTGGAACGTTCTGACCGTCGACGGCGCGGCTGGACACTACCCTGCCTCGGGCTTCGGGAGGCGAGGCGGGCGCCGAGGCCGGCGCTGCGGCGGGCACCGGGGCCCGGTAGACCGCACGAGGACGGTCGACCAGCGCCACCAGGCGGGCGGAGGCCTCAGGCAGGGTCATCCGCTGGCGCGGTTCCGGCTGGCACAGACCCCGCACGACGACGTCCAGCGCGTCGCCCACGGGACCGGCAGGCAGCCCCGCGGGCAGCTGGTCTGCGCCCTGCGGGCCGGGCAGCTGCCCGGTGAGCATCCACACCAGCAGGCAGCCGAGGTACCAGGCGTCGGTGTACCGGCCGATGGCCTTGTCGCCGCGCCCGGTCTCCGGAGGCAGCGCGTACCCCAGGTTGCCTGCCCGCTGGGTGTAGGTCGAGGTCTTGTCTGCCGACAGGACGTGGGCGATGCCCCAGTCGGCCAGCTGCAAGCGCCCCATGCTGTCGACCAGCACGTTGTTCGGCGTGATGTCACGGTGGATGACGCCGAGGTTCTCGTGCACGGCGTGGACGGTCTCGAACACCGGCAGCAGGCGCCGCACGACGACGTCCAGCTCTCGTGCCGCCAGGCCGTCGGCCTGCTGACGCTCGGCGAGGTTCGCCCCGCACCAGGCCAAGACGTCGCACCACAGCTCGTACTCGTCGAGCGGGGCGGTGGTCGGCATCTGCGATCCCGGCACGGTGACGACGAACGACTCCGCCACCGGCAGCACCGCCGGGTACGTCTGCGGCCGCTGCCGTGCCGCAGTCACGACGCTGAGCATGGACAGCAGCCGCTCCATCTGGCGCAGCTTCTCCTCGGCGGACGAGACGGCCTGCACCCGCAACGCCAACGCCGGGCTCTGCCCGTCGCCGACGTCGGCGAACACGGCCCGGGCCACGGCGGCCTGCCCGCCGTGCTGCACCGGCAGCTGCACCCGGACCGGCCGGGAGTCGTCAGCCGTGGACACCCGAAGAAGACCAGCCGGGCTCAACCGGATCAACGACCCGCGCAGCACAGCACCGTTGCGATGCTGCAACCACTGCGACAGCACGTCACCGGCAAGCATCATCACATCTTAGGAGACCAACTCGCCCCCTATTGATCATTTTGTCCCGCTACCTGCCACCAGTGTGGGCACGGCCCCGCCACCGCGGGCCGGTGCGGGTGAATCACGGCACGACGAACCCCCGGTGCGGCGCACGCCCGGGTGCCGAGGTCAGCCGTCGGTGCGGGCTGTGACCCAGTTGTTCGCCTGGGCGACGGGACGGATGGTGATCGTGTCGATGTTGACGTGGGCCGGGCGCGACAGCATCCACACCACGGCCTCGGCCACGTCGAGGGCCACCAGAGGCTGGTAGCCCTCGTAGACCTGCGCGGCGCGGTCGGCGTCGCCGTGGAAGCGGACCAAGGAGAACTCCTCGGTGGCCACTGCACCGGGCTGGACCTGGAGCACCCGGATCGGCTCGCCCGCCAGCTCCCAGCGTAGCGTCTCGGCGAGCATCCGCTCAGCGTGCTTGGCCCCGGTGTAGCCGGCGCCACCCGGGTAGGCCGCGAGAGCCGCGGAGGAGGTGACGAACAGGACGTCTCCCCCGCCGCGCTCGCGCAGCATCGACAGCACGCCCTGGGTGACCCGCAGCGTCGCCAGCACGTTGAGCTCGTACATGGTGCGCCAGTCGGACAGGTCGCCGGTCGCCACCGGGTCCAGGCCGTAGGCCCCGCCGGCGTTGTTCACCACGCCGTCCAGGCCGCCGGTGTCGGCCGCGTGGGCCAGCAGGCCGGCGACCTGGGTGTCGTCCGTCAGGTCGCAGGGGTACACCTCGGCACCGGTGGTGCGGGCCAGCGCTGCCAGACGGTCGGCCCGCCGCGCCGTGGCCACCACGTCCCAGCCGGTGGCGCGCATCGCCCGGACCGTGGCCGCACCGATGCCCGACGAGGCGCCGGTGACCAGGTAGCGACGCGGTCGGGCTGCCATCGCCGTCACCGGGCCTTGGCTGCCTCGTCGAACGCCTCGGCCAGGATCTGCAGGCCCTGGTCGGCCTCGGCGTCGGTGATGACGCACGGCGGTGCGACGTGGATCCGGTTCTCGGCCACGAAGGGCAGCAGGCCCCGCGACAGGCAGGCTGTCTTGACCTTCGCCATGACGTCCGCACCCACGGGCTGACGGGTCTCGCGGTCGGCGACCAGCTCGACCGCCCAGAACACCCCCACGCCGCGCACCTCGCCGACCAGCGGGTTGTTCTTCAGCTCGGCCAGGCCCGGGCCCAGCACGTCGGTGCCGATGCGCGCGGCGTTCTCCACGACGCCCTCGTCCTCCATGGCCTTGATCGTGGCGACGATGGACGCCATGGCCAGCGGGTGCCCGGAGTAGGTCAGCCCACCGGGGAACACCCGGTCGTCGAAGGCCTCGGCGATCGGGGCCGAGATCATCACGCCGCCCGCCGGCACGTACCCGGAGTTGACGCCCTTGGCGAAGGTGACCAGGTCGGGACGCACGTCGAACAGGTCCAGGGCCAGCCACGAGCCGGTCCGGCCGAACCCGGCCATGACCTCGTCGAGGATGAGCACGATGCCGTAGCGGTCGGCGATGGCACGCACCCCGGCCAGGTAGCCGGGCGGCGGCACCAGGACGCCGACCGACCCGGGGACCGACTCCAGCAGGATCGCCGCGATGCTCGCGGCCCCCTCGGCCTGGATGACCCGCTCCATGTGGTGCAGCGCCCGCTCGCACTCCTGCTGCTGCGACGTGGCCCAGAACTCGGTGCGGTACAGGTACGGCGTGAAGACGTGCACGTGGCCGCGCGCGTACTCGTTCTGCGACCGACGCCAGTCGCCCGTGGCGTTGATGGCCGCGCCGGTGTTGCCGTGGTACGACCGGTACGACGAGACGACCTTGTCGCGGCCGGTGGTCAGGCGGGCCAGGCGGATGGCGTTCTCGACCGCGTCAGCCCCGGCGTTGGTGAAGAAGACCTTGGAGAAGCCCTCCGGGGCGTGGGTCAGCACCGCCGCTGCAGCAGCGTTGCGGGCGGTGTTCACCGTGGCCGGGGCGACCGTCGCCAGCGTCGCAGCCTGGTCCTGGATGGCCTTGACCACCGCGGGGTGCTGGTGGCCGATGTTGGTGTTGACCAGCTGGGAGGAGAAGTCGAGGAAGCGCTGTCCCGCGTGGTTCCAGACCCAGGAGCCCTGGCCCCCGGCGACGACGAACGGACGCGGGGCGGACTGGGCCGACCAGGAGTGGAAGACGGTGGCGCGGTCGTCGGCCACGGCCTGCGCGTCGAGGTCGGGGTTGCTCACGGTGTCGGTCATGTTCCCTCGTCCGGCCCTGACGGGCCTTGGCTGCTCGCAGTCGGTCGGTGTCCGCGGCCCCAGGCTCGAGACCGCACCCCGCCGAGCGTACTGCGGACCGGCCTCCCGTTTCAGCCTTCTGGGACTTCTGCCGAGCCGTCCAGCCGACGGCGCAGGTCCGGCTCCAGGTACATCAGCGTCGCGCTCGGCACCGCGGTGCGCGCCCGGGCCTCGGCGTCGTCGATGGCCTGGGCGATCTGCTCGGCGTCGCCCTGCGCGACCTCGATCTTGGCGGCGACCAGCAGCTCGTCGGGGCTGAGGTACATGGTGCGCAGGTGGATGACCGAGGAGACCGGCCCGCCGACCAGCGCCGCCTTGATCTTCGCCACGTCCTCGGCCGACGCGCCCTCGCCGACCAGCAGCGAGCTCATCTTCAGGGCCAGGACCACCGCGATGACCACCAGCAGCACGCCGATACCCGCCGTGCCGACCGCGTCCCACCGGCCGTTGTCGGTCACCAGCGTCGCGGAGACCCCGAACAGCGCGACGACCAGGCCGACCAGCGCCCCGGTGTCCTCGGCCAGCACCACCGGCAGCTCGGGCGCCTTCGACGTGCGGAAGAACTGCCACCACGACTGGTCACCGCGGTGCGGCAGCGCCTCGTGGACCGCCGTGCGCAGCGAGAACGACTCCATGACGATCGCCGCCACCAGCACCACCACCGGCACCCAGTGCCACGAGTCGATGGGGTGGGGGTCCTGCCACTTGTGCCAGGCCTCGTACAGGGCGAACAGTCCACCGACCGAGAACAGCACGACCGACACGATGAACGCGTACAGGTAGCGCTGACGCCCGTGGCCGAACGGGTGCCCGGCGTCGGCCGGGCGTCGCGCCTGGCGACCGCCGAACAGCAGCAGCAGCTGGTTGCCGGAGTCGGCCAGCGAGTGCACCGACTCGGCGAGCATCGAGCTGGAGCGGGTGAGCAGGAAGGCGACGAACTTCGTCACCGCGATACCAAGGTTGGCGCACAGCGCCGCCACGACAGCCTTGGTCCCGCCGCTGGTAGACATCGTTCTCCCTGGGAGCTATCCGTCGGTGTGGTCTCGCAGCGGGAAGCCTAGCGGCCCGCGGGCCACGAGCATGCCACTACGCGGCACCGACCTCGCGGGCCTCGTCGGCGAGCAGGACGGGGACACCGTCGCGCACCGGGTAGGCCAGGGTCCGGTCGGGGTCGGTGCAGACCAGCTCCGGGGTGCCGTCCGGTCCGGTCCCGTCCACCAACGGCGTCCCGGTGACCGGACAGCGCAACAGGTCACGTACCCATTCTTCGAGCTGAGGTTCCTGCGTCACCGACGTCCTCCCGTCACTTGCGCCACCACGGCGTCCCGCACCGAGCTCATGACGTCGGCGTCGGCTGCCTCGACGTTGAGCCGCAGCACCGGTTCGGTGGCGGCCTGTCGAAGATTGAACCACCACTGCGGATCAGTGTCCCAGTGGGCCACGGTCAGCCCGTCGTACCGGTCCACGACGACCCCCGGGGCGGACCGGTACGCGGCCAGCACCCGGGCCTCCACCTCGGCCGGGTCGTTGACCGTGAGGTTGACCTCGCCGGAGGTGGCGTACGGCTGGTACAGGCCGGCCAGCACCGACATCGGGTGGGTCTGCTCGCCCAGCGCGGCGATGACGTGCAGGGCAGCCAGCAGCCCGTCGTCGGCGAAGAAGAAGTCCCGGAAGTAGTAGTGCCCGGAGTGCTCCCCGCCGAACACCGCCCCGTGCGCCGCCATCTCGCGTTTGACGTGGGAGTGGCCGACCCGGCTGCGCACCGCCCGGGCCCCGGCCGCGACCATGAGGTCAGGCACCACCCGGGAGGTGATGAGGTTGTGGATCACCGTGGCGTGCCGCCCGGCCCGTTGCTCGGCCTCGACCGCCCGCAGCCCGATGAGGGCCGTGATCGCCGACGGGCTGACCACGGAGCCGGTCTCGTCGACCACCAGGCACCGGTCGGCGTCGGCGTCGAACGCCAGGCCCAGGTCGGCGTGGTGGTCCAGCACGCCGGCCCGCAGGTCGGCCAGGCTCTCCGACTCCAGCGGGCCGCC
Organism: Cellulomonas sp.; assembly: GCA_031556715.1. Lineage (GTDB taxonomy): Bacteria > Actinomycetota > Actinomycetes > Actinomycetales > Cellulomonadaceae > Cellulomonas. The sequence continues at coordinate 8,068 of JAVBSR010000061.1, read as the reverse complement.
CACCCGGGACGGCAGGCGCCCGTCCAGGCGCATGTGCACCTCGAACAGCCGCACCGGCACGGCGGGCAGCCCGGCGTCGGTGCCCAGCACCGCCGGGACCGTCAGGGCGGCCATCCCGTTGCCCGCGTCCACGACGACCGCCAGCGGCCGCACCGCGGCGAGGTCCACCAGGGAACGCAGGTGCGCCGCATAGTCGCCGATCACGTCCCAGGCGCTCACCCCACCGGTGGCGGGAGCCTCGACCTGCGGCACCCCGTCGCGCAGGTACCGCGCGGCGACGGCGGCCACCTGGTAGAGGCCGGTGTCCTCGTCCACCGGTGCGGCCTTGGCGGCGCACAGCTTGAGACCGTTGTGGTCGGCCGGATGGTGGCTGGCGGTGACCATGATGCCGGGCAGGGCCCGCACCCCGCTGGCGTAGTACAGCTCGTCGGTGGAGCACAGGCCCAGCGACAGCACGTCCAGGCCGCGCGCGGTCAGCCCGGAGGCGACAGCGTCGGTCAGCTCCGGCGAGGTGGTGCGCATGTCGTGGCCGAGCACCACCTGGCTGTGCCCCGCGGGCAGGACGACGACGTCGGCGAAGGCCGCTGCAAGGGCGGTGGCGGTCGGTTCGTCGAGGTGGTCGGGGACGCGCCCGCGCACGTCGTAGGCGTTGACTATCTGGTCCAGCGCACGGCCCATATGTATGACCCCTCTCCGCGGAACGCCGTCATTCCGCGTTGACAATCGCTCAGACCTCGAGGCCACCGACCTGGTCGGCAGTCAACGGTACCCCGTTCCCGGCGACAGCGAACCATGCAGTCTGCTCGCAGGCCCCGCAGGCGACGAACACCGCGTCCAGGCCGCTCGGGGTCCGCATCCGGATCCGGGTCAGCCGTTCGCTGCCGCAGTGCAGGCACGTCCTGGTCCACGTCGCGTCCAGGTTGTCCGGCTGGGGCTCCGGCCGGGCGAACGAACCCAGCGGCCTCGGGTCGTCGGGCACTCGTCGGACAGCCATCAGCCCTCGCCGTCCAGCACCCGCAGGTGGGCGTGCGGCCGACCGAGCGGTTCGGGGGGCGCCACCGGTTCCGGCACCGGGGCGACCGGCCGCCGCGACTCGCGCACCGCGTCGGCCAGCGCCAGCAGGTCGTCCGGGCTGGAGGGCACCACGCCGATGTCGAGCCGCACCACCTCCCACCCGAGCGGCGCAGTCAGGCGTTCGGCATGCTCGGCGCACAGGTCGTAGGCGTGCGGTTCAGCCAGCTGGGACAACGGCCCGAGCACCGCCGTGGAGTCCGCATACACGTAGGTGAGCGTGGCCACAGCCAGCTGCCCGCAGGCCGTCCTGGAGCACTGCCTCACCGTCTGCACCCTCCGACGGTACCCCCCGCCGCCCATACGGCCCACACCGTCGACCCCGGTGTCATCGGTCGACCCGCCACCGACACCTCCGCGGGCGTGATGCTCGCCTTACGCCCCGCCGCGACCCGGAGCGCCCCCTGCGAGACCGGCACGCACCTCACCCGGGCTGCGCCCCGCCGACACGTCGCTGGTATCGCTGCACGCCTGAGCACAGGTCCGGACCGGTCGGGCTACGCTGGCTGCGTGAAGGGCTGGGGCGCTGGGCGTCGTGGGACACCGCGGAAGGCTGGCGCGCGCGCCGTCGTCCGGCGGGGAGCCGACCTGCCCGTCGATCCCGCGGTGGCCACCGTCCGGCGGCGCGACCGCCGGGGCCGGGGGTTGCGGGGGCCGCTGATGCCCGCCTCGCTGCCCGGGTACCGCACCCGTGCCCAGCGGTTCGACGCCCTGGTGCTCGACGCGGTGGAGGTGCTGGAACGCCGGTGGGCCCGCCAGCTCGACGGCGTCGAGTTCGCCGTCGAAGAGGTGCCGCCGAGCAGCCCCGCCCCCTGGGAGACGGGGGTGCCGCTGGGCCGCTACTTCCCCGCCGACACCGGGCTGCCGCACCGGATCGTCGTCTACCGCCGCCCCCTGGAGACCCGGGCGCAGGACGTCGACGACCTGGCCGACCTCGTCCACCACGTCGTCGTCGAGCAGGTGGCGCACCTGCTGGGCCGTGCCCCTGACGACGTCGACCCCGACTTCGGCGACGACCGGTGAGCCCGCCCGACCAGCCCCGCGTGGTCGTCCTGCTGGCCACGTTCGACGGGATGCCGTACCTGCCCGACCAGCTGCGCACCGTGCTGGACCAAGAAGGCGTGCAGGTGCGGGTCGTGGCCAGCGACGACGGGTCGTCCGACGGCACCGCCGACTGGCTGGCCGAGCAGGCCCGCACCGAGCCGCGCCTGACGGTGCTGCCCAGCGCACCCTCCGGTTCGGCCGCGGCCAACTTCTACCGGCTGCTCGTCGACGCCGAGACGGCCGACGACGAGCTGGTAGCACTCTGCGACCAGGACGACCTGTGGTACCCGGACAAGCTGGCGCGCTCCGCCGCCCAGGTCGCCGACGGCTGCGCCGGGGTCTCCTCCGACGTGGTGGCGTTCCGGGAGGACGGACGACGGTCGTACATCCGCAAGGCGTTCGACCAGCGGCCGTTCGACTACGTCTGCGAGGGGCCCGGCCCCGGGTCGACGTTCGTGATGGACGCCGACCTGGTGGCCCGGTGCCGGGCGCAGCTGGCCGACCCGGACGGCCCGATGCGGCAGATGACCTACCACGACTGGGCGATCTACGCGGTGGCCCGGGGCGCCGGGCTGCGCTGGCAGATCCTCGACACCCCGACCCTGGACTACCGCCAGCACGACGCCAACGTCATGGGGGCCCGCACCGGGCTGCGCGCCTACGTCGACCGGCTGCGCCTGGTGACCAGCCGGTGGCACCGCAGCCAGGCGGCCCTGGCGGTGGCCGTCGCCGTCGAGGCTGCCGACCTGGCCGTCGGGTCGTCACCGGACACCGACGGACTGCACCAGCTGGGACGGCTGCTGGCCGACACCTCGGTGCGGGCCCGCTGGGCGCTGGCACGCCACGCCGGGACTCTGCGCCGCCGCCGCACCGACCAGGCCGCCCTGGCGGCTATGGTGATGGGCGGTATCTGGTGAGGAGGGGTCGATGACGGTTGCGGTCGTCGGTGGCAGCGGTTTTATCGGTACGCGGCTGATCACGCTGCTGCGCGAGGCCGGGCACGAGGTGTCCAACCTCGACCTGCAGCCCAGCACCACCCACGACGACATCACGACCCTCGGCGACGTGCGCGACCGTGACGCGGTGCGCACCGCCCTGACCGGGGCCAGCGCGGTCGTGCTGCTCGCCGCGGCGCACCGCGACGACGTGCGGCCGGTCTCCGAGTACGAGTCGGTCAACGTCGGCGGCGCCACCGTGGTGACGCAGGTCGCCGCCGAGACCGGTGTCGACCGGATCGTGTTCACCAGCACGGTCTCCGTGTACGGCCTGGACAAGGACCGGCCCTCGGAGACCTCCCCGCCCGACCCGTTCAACGAGTACGGCCGCTCCAAGCTCTCCGCCGAGGCGGTCCTGGAGGACTGGGCCCTCGGCGGTACCGACCGCACGCTGTTCGTCGTCCGGCCGTGCGTGGTGTTCGGCGAGACCAACCGGGGCAACGTCTACAACCTGGCCCACCAGCTGGCGACCGGGCGGTTCCTGTTCGTCGGTGACGGCAGCAACCACAAGGCCATGGCCTACGTGGGCAACGTCGCCGCGTTCCTGGCCACGGGGCTGACGGCAGCGCCCGGACGCCACCTGGTGAACTACGCCGACACGCCGGACATGTCCACCACCGAGCTGGTCGAGCTGATGAAGTCCGACCTGGGGCGGCACAAGCAGCACCTGCCGCCGATCCCGACCTGGCTCGGCATGGCCGCGGGCCACGGCTTCGACGCCCTGGCCTGGCTGGTCCGGCGCCCCCTGCCGATCAGTGCCGTCCGCATCCGCAAGTTCTGCGCCGAGACCACCGTCGACACCACCCGGCTGCGCGAGACCGGCTTCACACCGCCCTACACCCTGACCGACGCGCTGCACCAGACGCTGGCGGCCGAGTTCCCCGGCGGCCACCTCCCCGCCTGAGCGGTGCGCCCCGCCTGATCGGGTCAGCCCTGACCCAGGGCGGCGTCGTCGCGCACGGCGACGACCACCGGCCCGCCGGACGACGGGGTGGGGAGAAGGACAGAGACCAGGCTGCCGTCGTCCTGGACGGTCTCGACGACGACCGCCCAGACCAGGCTCGCGCCGCTGTCGGGGACCACACGCAGGGCTGCCACCTCAGACCGGGGGACGTCGGGCACCAGGTCGGCCAGCGTCCAGGCACCGGTCGTCCCGGCATCGACGCTCAGACGGTGGCTGGCGAGCACCTGGCCCGAGGCTCCGACGACCTCGACGGCGCCGTCACCCGACGGACCCTGAGCCGCAGCGCCGTCACCTGACGGGCCCTGGGCCGCAGCGCCGTCGCCGACGGCACCGACGACGAGCGTCGCCGTCAGGTCTGGGGGCAGCGCGACCGTCCCGGTGCCGCCTGGGGTCGACGCGGCCCAGGCCCGCTCGACCCGAGGCACCGGGTCCAGCTCCCCGGGCAGACCGACCCGGGTGAAGGCCGCCGCGGCCACCACCGGCACGTCGGCGTCGACCACCGCCGTGTACCGGTCGGCCGGCAGTCCGTCCAACGGCACGTCGAGCACCGTCCCGGCGGTCAGCGTCACCGTGTCGGCACCGGGCAGCCCGACCGGACCGGAAGCACCGAACAGGGCCAGGTGGACCGTGGTGTCGGTGCCGCCGGGCGCGAGCAGGCGCAGCGTCAGCCCGCCGGGGCCTCCCAGGTCGGAACCGTCCACCAGCAGGCCCGGGACGGTCTGGCGGGTGGCGGGCGCTCCCCCGGCGACGACAAGGTCGGTGCCGGCCGCGGTGTAGCCGTCGATCGCCGAGTCCTGGACGTGCGCCCAGACCTGGCCACCCGACGCGACGACATGGGTGACCAGCGCCGGCTGCACCCCGGCGGCGCCGCCGAGGTTGACCACCTCGACGGACTTCGGGGCGACGAGGACCTGGTCGGAGGTCAGGTCGACCGGACCGGCCGCACCCCACGCCGTCCAGGTGACCCGGGCGGGCGTCGTCCCGGGGTTGACCAGCACCAGGTGTGCGGTCGACCCGTCATCCGTGGCACCGCCGACCAGCCACGGGTCGGCGGTGGCCGGCTGGCACGACGCCCCGGCCAGGCCGCGCAGGTCGCCGGCGGTGACCGTGACCATCGTCGTGGCGGCGGCCAACCAGGTCGTGGCGTCGCTGGTGGTGCCGGTGACGGGCGTGGCCCGCACCACCTGCGGCGCGGCCAGGTCGAGGGTGGTCGTGCCGCCGGGAACCAGGCCCGTGGCGGCCAGGCCGTCCAGGCCGAGCACCTCCGCCTCCCTGGTGGTGTCGCTGGCCACCGCGGTCAGGCGGGTCACCGGGGCCACCGGGACCGGGGAGAACGCGTCGTCACCGCCGCCGCCGACCTCGGCGGGCAGCTCCAGGGGTCCCGGGCAGGTCAGCATGGTCGCCGCAGGCGGCACCGTGACCTGCGGGACCGGACGGGCGGCTCCGGCCGGTGCCTGACGCGACCCCACGGCGACGACCACGGCCAGCGCGACCACCACCGCCGCGGCGGTCCCGGCCCGCGCCACGACGGTCCTCAGCCGGATGCGCCGGACCCGCACCAGCACCCGGCCCCGCAGCGGCTCACGCGACCGGGCCGGTGCGGCGCGCCTGCCGGGCCCGCTCATCGTCGCACCCGCCGTCGCACCGGTACCGCTTCCATGACGACGACCAGCAGCGCCGCACCCACGACCAGTCCCTGGGCGACGAGCCAGGCCGTGCGGCCGGCGCCGTCGTCACCGTGGACGACGAGCCGCCCCGAGGCCCCGGCGGGCAGGGCGAAACCCTGCCGCCAGCCCACGGTCACCGGGTCGAGCCGACGGCCGTCCAGCCAGGCCTGCCAGTACGGCCCGGCGCGCTCGGCGAGCAGCACGGTGCGGTCAGCGCTGTCGGCGGCGACGGTCGCGTCCACCTGGTGCCCGTCACCGGCCAGCGGCACGGCAGCGGCGGTCGGTGTGGCGCCCTCGGGCACCAGCCGCGCCCACGACGTCACCTGGGTGCGGTCGTCCACCGCCGGGGCCGCCACCCGCCACAGCGTGCCGGACGGACCGTCGGTGACGCGTTCCAGCCCTGCCGTGGAGTCCAGGCGGCCCACCAGCTCGGCCCGACCCCGAGCCGCCGGGTCGGCGGCCGCACCGGTCTCAGCGACCAGCGGCACCTGCACGTAGGCGACGGCCAGCGCACCCAGCACGGCCGACTCGTCGAGGCTCGACCCGGCCGCCAGGGCCGCGACCACCGACCGCAGCTCGACCGCGGCGTCGTCGCTCGAGGAGCCGACCGTCGCTGCGGCCGACTGGTCGGCGGCCTGGACGCCGTCGGCCGACAGCAACCGGTAGCGCAGGGGCTCGCCGTCCACGCCCGGCGCCACCACCAGGACGCGCGACCCGCTGGCGAACGCCTGCTGGCCTACCGCGGGGACCACCCCGCCGGTCACGGTGTGCACCTGCGCCCCGCCGTCCGACCCGGTCTGGCCCTGCCACAGCCACGAGGCCGCTCCGGCGGCGACCACCACGACGGCCGCGAGGGCGAACGCCACCGTCAGCCCGGCGGGCAGGGCCAGACGCCGCCGACCGGTCTGGTGCGCGGGGCGGCCCGCGGCCCGGTCGGCACCGACCAGCGCGGCGGCGAGCAGGCCCATCTGGCCCAGCGCCACGGCCGGTCCGAGGAAGACCGGTCCGGTCTGGTCGGCGACCTGCACCACCGGCAGCACCACGAGCACCGTCGCCCAGCCCAGGCCCAGCACGGCCACCGCCCACCCGGTCCGCGCCGCCCGCCCGGGCGCGCCCCCGCGGGCCAGGGCCAGCACGGCGACTGCGAGCACCACCGCACCGGACATCGCGGGCCACCAGGTGGCCAGCGAGACCGGCACCCACGACGGCCCCAGGAGGTCGCCGGCGCTGCTCGGCACCCCGAGCAACCGGTGCACCGCGCCGGCCGGCTCGGCGACCCGGGCCAGCCCGGGGTCGGCCAGCAGCGACCGCCATCCGCCGTCGCGTCGGGCCGCAGCGACCAGCAGCGGGCCGAGCAGCACCAGCCCGGGCAGCACCACGACGGCCAGGCGTCGTGCCGCGCGACCGGAGACCAGCATCACGACGACCAGCGCCAGCAGGCTCGGCACCACCAACGACGGCGCCCCGGCCCACACCACCGCCAGGGCCAGGCTGGTGGCGGCCAGCGCCAGCCGGGACTGCCGGGGCGTCTGCCCGCCGAACACCGGCGCCGCCGCCTCGTCGACGGGCCCGGACCGGACCACGTCGGCCCCGCCCGGCTCCTCGGGAGCGGCGTCGTCGTCCGACGGCGGCCGCACCGTCGCCAGCCCGGACACCACGCGGTCGACCTGGTGCACCCCCAGCGACCGGGCCAGGCCGAACGCCACCCAGGGCAGCATGACGTGGGCCAGCGCCGCACCGACCCGACCGGTCCCGGTGGCCGTGAGCAGCCCCGGCGCCAAGGCCCAGACCAGGGCCGCCCAGGCACGCAGGGCAGGAGACCGGGTGGCGGCGCCCGCCGCGACCCAGGCACCCCAGCCGGCCAGGACCATGCCACCCAGCAGCACCACCGCGACGACGGCACCGACGTCACCGCCCACCGGCAGCGACGCGACGGCCAGCACCCGCGACAGCGGGTCGGCCGGTCCGGGACCGCCCAGCCCCTCGCCGACCCAGCTCGAGGTCGCTGCTGTCCAGGCCTGCTCCCAGGTGGTCGGCGCGAACGCCAGCGCGCCTCCGGCCAGCCGGGCCCCTGCCATGACGCGGGTGACCAGGTCGCCGCGCGCCACCGCGGTCACCGCCGCCAGAGCGACGAGCAGCACGGCCAGGGCGACGCGACGCCGGGCCGACTGGCCGGCCAGCTCGGCCAGCTCCAGCTCGGACGGTCGGGCCCGCGCCGGCTCGGCCCGGGGCGCCCCACGGTCGGGGGCTGGCGCCCCGCCCAGCCGCCACGGCGCCAGCCACCGCCGCACCCCCCGCCGGGGCCGCCCCCAGGTCACGGCCAGCCC
>JAVBSR010000004.1:0-40470 GCA_031556715.1 Cellulomonas sp. | reverse complement strand
CCTGTTCTCCCAGTGGATCGAGACCAGCTACGCCCGCCAGCTGCTCGCCGACCCGGCCAAGACGGGCTACCTGCTCAAGGACCGCATCGTCACCACCGACGAGTTCGTCGACGCCGCCCGCCGGGTGGCCGACGGCGGCACCGCCCTCGACCCTGAGGTGGTCCGCCAGCTGTTGACCCAACCAGCCGTCGACGAGGGCCTGGCCCGTCTGTCCGACCGCGAACGAGAGATCCTGGCCTGCCTGGCGGAAGGCCGCTCCAACCAGGCCGTCGCCGACCAGTTCCACCTGGCCCTGCGCAGCGTCGAGAAACACGTGACCTCGATCTTCACCAAGCTCGACCTGCTGCCGGCCACCACCGACCACCGTCGGGTCCTGGCCGTGCTGCGCTATCTCAACGCCGGTTCGGCGTAGCGCTGCGGCCCGCCTTCCCGCGGACCTCGACGGAGGGCAGATCAGCCAGGCGGCGGACGGCACAACTTCGCGGCATCGATGACGGTACAGGAGCATGCCTCGGCGAACACGCTAGGTCGGGTTTGCCGAACAGCAGAGGGCGCACCCGACATCGACGCATCCATCTATTCAAAAAAGACCGAGTCGGCAAGCCTCTGGGCAGAATAGACCACATCCAGACGTCGAGTCGCAAGTGACGCCGCAAAGACACAGCTCCGCAGAGCACGCCACGATTCTCCGCTTATATCGACAATGCGCTCCCCCGGAATGAGGTCTGGCGTAGCCCATCCTTTGTTCTCATTCTCTGCATATCCGTTGACGAAGGCGCCGGTCTGTACCATCACATTCGACATTCGATCTCGGACATCCTGAAAAATCGACGGCAGCACCGCGGATGTCTCGTCGCGTGATTCACCAGCCAGAGTAACAGGCCGCCGAGATGTGGACATTTTGCGCAACAGGGCCGAGAATTCTTCAACCTCGCGGTCGCACACCTTTTTAACCGCTTCCTTCAAAGCAAGCATCCGCTGCGCCGCAGGCTCGTGGTTAGCCCCAGAAATTCGAGACTCGGCCTTACGAAGTTCATCCAGCGCAGATCGCGCGACACGGATCATGTCACGAGGGTGACCCGCCGCGATGATATAGGAAAGTAGTGCCAGCGGTGCAGGAAAACCGCGAACACGACGCGTGAACAGTCTAACGGCCGTCAGGGGATCGCAGGGCTGCATTTCAATGATGTCGTCGAATGCCGAGTCGTATGGATTCCGCACAGAGCCACAAGCGTATCGCATAAATCGATACCGATTATAGTCGTCTGCGATCGTCACGACGAACTTTACATGATCGATCCGAAACAGGTCCTTAATGTGATTGATCGCGGTGATGCGATCATCGTCTGGGAGCTTGTCCATCTCATCAACCATTACGACCAATGAAAGGAGCATGTTCTGGAACGTCATGCGACTGAGACCTGCCGCCGAATCGAGTCCTGGATTTTCCGTCTTCGCATTAACCCGTGCGAAGTACGAATCGGACATTCTGGGCTGAAGGTTAAAACGAAGCCGAACCGCAGCGGCAAACTCGGTTGAATAGGCGGAGTACTCTCTTAGCAAAAGGCGGGTTCGGCGTACGATCTCGGCGTATGTCATTGTCAATGCCGTGCGCTCCTCCCTCCTGTCGGACGACATCATTCCGCCGAAGAGCCTTCCAGCGCCAACTGTCAGTCCCGACGAGGCACCCGAGGACAACTTCCGTAGCCATCTCATATCCAGAATCAACTCTTCGGCCGAGCGTAAGGTCGATTTCCGCAGGCGTTTCTGCCGCTTCATTGACAACCGCCACTCCTGGCGAATTGTGCGATAGCTAAGATTGAAGTGGAGAGATCTGAGAAGGGCACTCGCTGCGACACTGATCATCACGGCGAGCCCGACGCCAACCAGAGCCATCACCCAGGGGACCGAGTTCACACCCCACCACCCACGTATCGGGTAAGCAGTCATCCCGACAGCGCACGCGACGTAAACAAAGGCAACAATGGTCGGCGACGTCACTCCTCCGATTCTTGGGACTCTGATGTTCTTCGCGCCTCCCACCTGTGCACGGACACGTTGCGCTATCTCCCGAGCCACATATGCAACAAAATCTGGAGCACGATAGTCACCTGGGACGATGATTCGTATTGATGCGGCTGCGTCCTGGATTCCAATTCTCGAATCTAACTCGATCCATCGTGAAACTTCTTTACAGCGCTCTTCGATTGCACTGACGACCGCTGTCTTGCCTAGACCCCTCTCCCCGACAACAGCCAGCGACACGGTACGGTGAGTACGGAGATCATCCCATGCTCGGTCGACAGAAAGAGTCGACACCAACTCGGTCTTGCTGTTCAACTCGACAAGCCCGGGCGACTCAGGGACAGGAATCATTCCACGCACACCCAGCACTGAGCCGATGGCACCCGTCGCTGCTAACTCGAGACGCTCGTCCAGCCAAACTTCGGCCGGAATTCTGACGCACCGCAGGAGGTGCGCTTCAGCAAGACTCAGTCTTCCCCAACTCCAATACCCAATCAGTCCCGCGCCATTTAATGCCAGGATCTTGAAGTACCGAAACTGCCTGGCGCACACGAGTATAGCCCCTGCAGTCAGGAAGAGGATTACGGCAGTGACGAAGAAGTCGATAGCATCGAAACCGGCCGGGCCGACAGAGACCATTGATGACGCAAATGCCGCGACGCCGAAGCCTAGGAATACTGCGACTCCCACGAACGAAAGCTGCACGGCTCCGTCGCCCGCGAATACTACGGTGCTCGCTGCCGCTGCGACGACGACAACAACAAATGCCGCGACTCCGCTGACGGTCACCGCCGAGAGCACGCTTATCGTGATGACAAGTGCGCACGCGAGGGCCGCGAGAGAAGTAAGGACCGCACCTCTCGGCCGCGATACTAGAAGCACCTGACCTCTGACGAGCAGCACCATCAACGCATACCACAACGACAACGCAAGCGTACTATCGCTCTCCACGATGGCGGTAGCGACGGACGGTAGGACAACTACCCACGAACTCAGACACAAACCGACGATCAACTCGACAAGAGTGAGTACTTGAATAGCGATACGCCGTCGCAGACCTCCCGCTTTCAAGCGGAATCGTCCGCCATGCTCTGACTCAATGGCGACCTGTCCACCGGCGAGCCACATGTCGGCGGACATCCCGTTAGCACCGTGGGCCAAGTACCGCGAGGCAACCTCTACCTCGAAAACGCGTTTCCAGCAGTCCGGGGCGATGAGTGCATCCCAGACTTCCAGCGGGCCCATCCCCTCCCACCGTTCATCGTCAGCCTTGACGATCTTGATGGCTCGCTCCTCGCACACCTGCCACATCGACGGACTCGCCCCGACGGCCGCACCTGAATCGAGCGGCTTGGCCGCACCTGAATCAAGCGGCTTGGCTGCCTTCTCCGCATCGATTCCCACATTCGACAACGCCGCCGCCAACTGGCACCCGAGCAGTGTCACCGCTGCTGGCCACCGCACTTCGGAATCGTCAAGACTCTCAAGTGTCCAACGTACCCGCTTGTCGTCCTGGCTCGGCTCGACGCCCGGCGCCTCTGGGAACAGCGGCGGCAGTCGTCTGACCTGCGTGTATGCCCGGACTCGCCGCCAACCCAGCAGATCTCGCTGTCTCCAAGGGTTGTCCTTGTCGGAAACGTACGGCGCTTGGTCGAACGGACCGAGCTGCATCTCCATGTCCATGGCCGCTCATCTCCTTGGATACGCAGGTCGCCAGGCATGCGCCGCAGCCCTCTGATGTGACGCGACTCTACCCTGGTCGAACGATCTGGTCACGGACTTCTGAGCGATCACCCACACACCTGACCAGCAGTATCACTGTGAGCCGCGTCGTGCGACCACACGGCCCCATGCCGTCGTTGATTTCATGACAGTGGGCAGATCGCTCAATGTGCGGACGACTGTGACGTCGGCGGCAGCGATCTCGGTGTCGGGGATCGGGACGCGCCGGCCCCCCGGGCGGTCCAGCCAGACGGCCAGCAGCCCGGCGGACCGGGCGGCGACGGCGTCGACGTGGAGCTCGTCGCCGACGTAGACGGTGCGGGCCGGGTCGGTGCCGAGCCGGCGGCAGGCCTCGGCGAACACGCGAGGGTCGGGCTTGCCGACACCGAGGGTGTCCACGCCGACGAGGACCGGCAGGTCGGCCAGGCCGACCAGGGCGAGCTTGTCGGTCTGGGCGCCGACGTCCGCGTTGGTCACCGCGCCGACCGGGAGCCCAGCCTCGGCCAGCCCCGCCAGGAACCCGGGGACGTCCCGGTGCAGGGCCAGGGTGGCGGCCAGGGTGGACTCGAAGACGGCATTCCACGCGGGGTAGGTGTCGTCGTCCAGCAGCGGGCCCCCGAAGGTGGCGTGCAGGTCGTCGGCCCGGGCCCGGCGCTGGGTGCGGTAGTCCACCTCACCGCGGACGTAGCGGCGGTAGTGCCCGCCCGGGTCGGTCAACCATCGGGTGCCCACCTGGTGCAGAGCCTCGGCGCCCAGGTGCGGCAGGTACTGCCCGGCCAGCACCGTCATGGCTCGCAGGAACGCCCGACGGGTGTCGACCAGGGTGTCGTCGATGTCCAGCAGCACCCCGTCGACCTGTCCGACGGGCCACGGCGTCGACCCGGGGACCGTCATCACCGTCGCGGCCGTCGGTACGGTCGGCGGGTCACAGGGTCGCGCGCAGGGCCGCGATGCGGGCCAGCACCGACGCCTTGCCCAGCAGCTCCATCGACTCGAACAGCGGCGGGGAGACACGACGGCCGGTCACCGCCACCCGCAGCGGTGTGAACGCGAAGCGGGGCTTGATGCCCAGGCCCTCGACCAGCGCGGCGGACAGCGCCGCCTGGGTGTCGGCGGCGGCGAACGGCGCGGGCACCTGCTCCAGCACCCGGACGGCTTCGTCCAGCACCGTCGCGGCCTCCTCGCGCAGCCCGGCGCGGGCGTCGTCCGCCACGGCCAGGTCAGCGTCGTCGACGAACAGGAAGCCGAGCATCCCCACGGCCTCGCCCAGCAGGGTCATGCGTTCTTGCACCAGGGGCGCCCCGGCGTCGAGCAGGGCCTGGTGGCGGGCCTCCAGCTCGGCGTAGGAGGCGGCCGGGACCAGGCCGGCGGCGTGCAGGTACGGCACCAGCCGGTCACGGAAGTCGGCCGGCTCCAGCTGCCGCAGGTGGGCGGCGTTGATCGCCTCGGCCTTCTTCAGGTCGAACCGGGCCGGGTTAGGGTTGACGTCGGCGATGTCGAACGCGCCGGTCATCTCCGACAGCGAGAACACGTCCCGGTCCGGGGCGATCGACCAGCCGAGCAGGGCCAGGTAGTTGAGCAGCCCCTCGGGGGTGAACCCGCGCTCGCGGTGCAGGAACAGGTTCGACTCGGGGTCGCGCTTGCTCAGCTTCCGGTTGCCCTCCCCCATGACGTACGGCAGGTGCCCGAACTGCGGGACCACGTCGGCCAGCCCCAGGTCGACCAGCGCCCGGTACAGCACCACCTGGCGCGGCGTGGACGAGAGCAGGTCCTCGCCGCGCAGCACGTGCGTGATCTTCATCGCCGCGTCGTCCACCGGGTTGACCAGCGTGTACAGGGGGTGCCCGGTGCCCCGGACGATGACGTAGTCCGGCACGGACCCGGCCCGGAACGTCACCGGGCCGCGCACCAGGTCGTGAAAGGTGACGTCGGTGTCGGGCATGCGCATGCGCAGCACCGGCGCCCGGCCCTCGGCGCGGTAGGCGGCCCGCTGCGCCTCGGTCAGGTCCCGGTCGAAACCGTCGTAGCCCAGCTTGGGGTCACGCCCGGCGGCCTTGTGCCGCGCCTCGACCTCCTCCGGTGTGGAGAACGACTCGTAGGCGTACCCGGCGTCGAGCAGCTGCGCGGCGACGTCGGCGTACAGGTCCATGCGCTGAGACTGCCGGTAGGGCGCGTACGGCCCGCCGAGCTCCACCCCTTCGTCCCAGTCCAGGCCCAACCAGCGCAGCGCGTCGAGCAGCTGCTCGTACGACTCGGCCGAGTCCCGCGCCGGGTCGGTGTCCTCGATGCGGAACACGAACGTCCCGCCGGTGTGCCGGGCATAGGCCCAGTTGAACAGGCAGGTACGGATCAGCCCGACGTGCGGCGTCCCGGTCGGAGACGGGCAGAACCGGACGCGCACAGGCGAGGGAGTGGACACAAGACCTCAGCCTACCGACGACCCGCCGACCCCTCGCACCACGACGCCTGCTGCGCTGGTGCCACCTCGTCGAGGCGACGGTCCGGACCAGGCACCTCGCGGCTGCTCCTGACCACCCGCATGCACCGGACAAGTCGCATCCCAGAGCGCGGTGTTGGCGAAGTTCGCCAATGGCGATACGATAACGTCCTGGCCCGCCCGAGGAGACGCCGTGCCGACACGCAACGTCAGTCTGACCCACCACTGGGATCGCTTCGTCACCAGCCTTGTGGACTCCGGCGAGTACAACAACGCCAGCGAAGTCCACCGCGACGCCCTGCGCGCGCTCCAGCAACGCAAAGCCGAAGAGGCCGCCAGGCTCGCAGCGCTGCGCACCGCTCTCGCCGTCGCGGACGACGATCTCGCGGCAGGCCGCTACACGGACGTCCCTCGATCTGAGATCTCAGACCACGTCTCGCGTCTGCGCCGGACAGCTCTGGGCCCGGCGTGAACCACGAGCTGCGGTTCACCGCTGCCGCCGACATCGACATCGCAACGACTCTGACGTGGTCCGAAGATCACTTCGGCACGGCAGCCGCGGCGCGGTACGAGGCGCTCGTCACCGCTGTTCTCGACGACATCTCCGCCGATCCGTTCGGTGTCGGCGCGACCGCTCGTCCGGAGCTTGGCGACGGCACCTGGTCGCGGCACCTGCGTACCAGTCGCGAGCATGTGCAGCCCGCCAGGAAGCGTGTGAAAGACCCGCGCCACGTCATCTACTACCAGACGGGCGACACCGTCGTGGTCATCCGTCGCATGCTTCACGACTCGATGGAACCATCACTGCACATCGACACCGCCGATTCCTAGACACCAGGCTCGGTGGCGCACTGACGACTCTTGACCCCCTGGCGCGACGACGGGCTGCTCCGGCGTCCCCTCGTCGGTGCGCACCCCCCGGACCACGCCGACGGCCCCGAACATGACGCGCAGCTGGTGCAGTTCACAGCGGGAGCAGGCCCTTGGCCAGCTCTTGTCGCAGCGGATAGTGTCCCGTCGTCGGAGCTACAAAACCTCCGTTGACGAAGACCCTGTTCAGATAGTTCACGAACGGCTCGGTGCTGTCGCCGTGGAACAGCCCGTCCGCACAGCCGTCGGGCAGCTCGAAACCGTAGGGCGATCCACCGCTAGCGTTGCCTTTATGCAGACGGTCGGGAGCGACAGGAAGAACAAACACGTCAGACCGACCTCCCACATATTCGGTGACGTCAAAGTCTCTATCCGTCTCATTCACGACCCGCCCCTCGTGGTCGAGAACGGGATAGGCCACAGCCAGGAGCGCCAGGTTCTCCTCCACGACGCGCAGCGGGGTCGGAGACCCTTGCCACGACTCGTACTCATCGTGGTAGTACTCCCAGATCGGGCTGCTGGGATACCTCAGGCCCCCGATCTCGATCACCAGCGGGTCAGCACCAGACGATTCCGGCCAGTCAGGGTGGGTGCCCACCAGCCAGACGTCACCCACAAGACGAATCCAGGACGCCACGGTCAGCGGGACCGACCCGATGTTCTGCTCCAACCAGTCGACCAGACCGTCAGCAGCCGCAGACGCCGGGTAGAACGGCGCGCACGGCGTCTCGTCGTCGTCATTGTCGTGGAAACGGTAGCCCTGGTCGAGGAGGCGTGATATCAGAGTCTCGATGTTGTGCTTCGCACGGCGAGCCATCTCGTCGCACACCTCGACAGCGGCCGGCAGATACTGCGCCTCGCGTATCCGGTCTCCCAGCTGACGCATCTCACGCCACACCTGCGAGTGCCGACCAGCGCGATAGTCGTCCAACCAGCTCATGCTGCCAAGCCTACTGTGGGCCGGGCACGCCCTGGTTGGCGAGGGCGTCGGCGCGCTCGTTGCCCGGGTCACCGGCGTGGCCCTTGACCCAGACCCAGCTGACCTCGTGCCGGGCCACCTCGTCGTCCAGGGCCTGCCACAGGTCCTGGTTGGCGACGGGCTGGCGGGCCGCTGTCTTCCAGCCGTTGCGCTTCCACCCCGCCATCCAGCGGGTGACGCCGTTCATGACGTACGTCGAGTCGACATGGGCGACCACCTGGCAGGTACGGTTCAGCGCCCGCAGAGCCTCGATCACCGCGGTCAGCTCCATGCGGTTGTTGGTCGTGGCCCGTTCCCCGCCGTACAGCTCTTTCTCGCGGGCGCCGAAACGCATCAGCGCCCCCCACCCCCCAGGGCCGGGGTTGCCCTTGCAGGCACCGTCGGTCCACACGTGCACGACCTGGCTCGTCTCGTCGGCCATGGTCACGCTCCTTCCGTCCGCGGCAACGGTTGGCCTGGAGGTGCGGACGGGCATCCAGCCAGGCCACAGTCGTCAGCCTCAGCCACGCCTTGTCCCCCGATGTCGTGCTCGAACTCGTAGTGGAAACACGCGTAGTGCATCTGCTCGAACACGTCGTAGTGCTGCATCTCCTCGCCCTCGACGGGCGCCTGGCACCTGCGACAGACCAGCGACGGGCTCACCGGCGCAGCACCGGGTTGCGCAGGGTGCCGATGCCCTCCACCTCCACCTCCACGATGTCACGGTGCACCATCGGCCCCACCCCCGCAGGCGTGCCGGTGAGGATGACGTCGCCGGGCAGCAGGGTGAATGCCTCCGAGGCGTAGGAGACCAGGTACGCGATGTCGAACACCATCTGGGCGGTGCTCCCGTGCTGGCGCAGCTCGCCGTTGACCCGGACGGAGACCTCCAGGTCGTCCACGTCCAGGCCCGGGACGATCCACGGCCCGATCGGGCACGACGTGTCGAACCCCTTGGCCCTGGCCCACTGCGACTCGGCCCGCTGCACGTCCCGGGCGGTGACGTCGTTGGCGCAGGTGAACCCGAACACGTGGGCCAGCGCCGCCTCCGGGGAGACGTCCTTGGTCACCTTGCCGATGACCACCGCCAGCTCGCCCTCGTGCTCGACCCGGTCCGACCAGTCCGGCAGCACCACCGGGTCGTCGGGCCCCACCACGGACGTGTTCGGCTTGAAGAACAGCAGGGGACGTTCCGGCACCTCGTTGCCCAGCTCTTCGGCGTGGGCGACGTAGTTGCGCGCCACCGCGACCACCTTGGACCGTGGGATCACCGGGGCGAGCAGCCGCACCCCGTCGTCGTCCAGCGGCACCCGCTCCCCCGTCGGCTGCACCGGCATGTAGATGGGGTCGCCGCTGATCACGACGAGCTCGGCGGCGTCACCCTCCCCTTCGACCAGCGCGTAGCGGGGATCGGAGCCCTGGGTGAACCTGGCGATGCGCACGGGCCAAGCCTAGGGCGTCTCGCCGACCCTGGTGCGCCAGCCAGGCGCCGGGCCGCCGCTACTGGGCGCCGGGCCGCCGCTACTGGGCGCTGACCGACTCGGCGACCAGGGAGTGCACCGTCTCGCGGGTCAGGCGAGGCTCCAGGCAGGGCAGGTGGATCAGACCGACCGGGTAGTCGTCGGGCAGCGGCGCACGACCCGGCCGGGCCAGCACCATGATGACAGCGTCAGCCAGCCGCACCGGGTCGTCGGGGGCGCCCTCGCGGTACACGTCCGCGAGCGCTTCGTCTACCAGCGCCTGCAGCATGGCCGTGGCGGTCGGCTCGAGGTGCAGCTGCTCCTCGTACCGCCGGACGACAGCCTGCTGCTGACGGATCTCGTTGAGCAGCGCGTGCCGCTCCGGAATCGGCAGCCACTCCCCGTGCCCCAGGGCGGCGCGCGCGACGTGCAGCTGCTCCACCGCCTCGCGGTGGGCGGCAGCCGTCTGGACGTACTCCGCTAGTCCTTCGCGCATCCGTGCCCCCGGGCTCCTGTTCCGTCGTGAGGTGTCGCAGCACGGTAGCGCCATGACACTGGCATGACCGTAGCAATCACAGCGACTCCGTGGGAGGGTTCTGCGCAACCAGTATCCACCGTGCCACGATCGTTATGTGCCAGATCGTCCACAGCCCTCGCCCACGTCACTGCCCCGCGGTGCGCTGACCTCCCGCCTGCCCGCCCCCGCCGACCCCGACGCCCTGGTCGAGACGTTCGTCGACTGGGTCGCCGACCAGGGCCTGCGCCTGTACCCGCACCAGGAAGAAGCCTTGCTGGCGCTGGTCACAGACGCGCACGTCATCGTCTCCACACCCACCGGGTCGGGCAAGTCCCTCACGGCGGTGGCCGCGCACGCCATCGCGCTGTCCCGGGGGCAGCGGTCGTACTACACGGCCCCGCTCAAGGCTCTGGTCTCGGAGAAGTTCTTCGCCCTGGTCGAGGTCTTCGGCGCCGACCAGGTCGGCATGGTCACCGGGGACTCGGCCGTCAACCCCGACGCTCCCATCGTGTGCTGCACCGCGGAGATCCTGGCCAACATCGCGCTGCGCGACGGGGTCGACGCCGACATCGGCCAGGTCGTGGCCGACGAGTTCCACTTCTACGCCGACCCGCAGCGCGGCTGGGCCTGGCAGGTCCCGCTGCTGGAGCTGACCCGCGCCCAGCTGGTGCTGATGTCCGCCACGCTGGGCGACGTGTCGTTCTTCGCCGACGACCTGCACCGCCGCACCGGCCGGGAGGTCGTCGTCGTGGACGACGCGGAACGTCCGGTGCCGCTGACCTACGGCTACGTGGTCGAACCGCTGACCGACGTCCTCACCGAGCTGGTCACCACCCGTCGCGCCCCGGTCTACGTCGTCCACTTCACGCAGAAGGAGGCGGTCGAACGGGCCCAGGGGCTGGTCTCCGCGGCCCTGACCAGCCGGGAGCAGCGCGATGCCATCGCCGCCGAGCTGGGCGGGTTTCGCTTCGCCGGGGGGTTCGGCCAGACCCTGTCCCGGCTGCTGCGCCACGGCGTCGGGGTGCACCACGCAGGGATGCTGCCGCGCTACCGGCGGGTGGTAGAACGGCTCACCCAGCGCGGGCTGCTGCCCGTGGTGTGCGGCACCGACACCCTCGGGGTGGGCATCAACGTGCCGATCCGGACCGTGGTGCTGACCAGCCTGGTCAAGTACGACGGGCAACGCTCCCGCCACCTGACCGCCCGGGAGTTCCACCAGATCGCCGGACGGGCCGGACGGGCCGGTTTCGACACCGTGGGCGAGGTGCTGGTCATGGCACCCGAGCACGTCATCGAGAACCGCAAGGCCCTGCTCAAGGCCGGCGACGACCCGAAGAAGCTGCGCAAGGTGGTCCGCAAGCAGGCCCCGCAGGGCCAGGTGAACTGGACCGAAGCCACCTTCGAACGCCTGCGCGACGCCCCGCCCGAACCCCTGACCAGCCACTTCCAGGTCAGCCACGCCATGGTGCTCAACGTCCTGGCCCGTCGCGACCGCACCGGCGCCGACCCGATCGCCGCGATGCGGCACCTGCTGCTGGACAACCACGAACCGCCCGCCGCCCAGGCCGCGCTGGCTCGTCGGACGGTGGAGATCTACCGGTCGCTGCGCGCCTCGGGCGTCGTGGAACGCCCCTGGGTGGCCGACCCGGACGCACCGCACGGGCGCCGCCTGGACATCCGGCTGACCGCGGAGATCCCCGAGGAGTTCGCGCTCAACCAGGCCCTGTCCCCCTTCGCCTACGCCGCCCTGGACCTGGCGGACATGGCCGACCCGGGCTACGCGCTGGACGTGGTGTCGATCATCGAGGCCACCCTGGACGACCCGCGCCAGGTGCTGGCCGCCCAGGCGTCGCAGGCCAAGGGTGAGGCGGTCGCCGCCATGAAGGCCGAGGGCCTGGAGTACGAGGAGCGCATGGCGGCCCTGGCCGACGTGACCTACCCGCAGCCGCTGGCCGAACCCCTGGCGGCGGCCTTCACGGCCTACCGCCGGACCAACCCGTGGGTGGCCGACCTGGTGCCGTCGCCCAAGTCGGTGGTCCGGGACATGGCCGAGCGGGGCGCCACCTTCGGCGACTACGTCGCGGCCTACCAGCTACAGCGCACCGAGGGTGTGCTGCTGCGCTACCTCACCGACGCCTACCGGACGCTGCGCCAGGTGGTGCCCGCCGAGCGTCGCACCGACGACCTGGAGGAGACGATCGAGTGGCTGGGCGACGTGGTCCGTCGCACCGACTCGTCGCTGCTCGAAGAGTGGGAACGCCTGGCCTCCGGGGACGACGCCCCCGTCGTCCGTGCGACCGACGACGACGCACCACCGGCGATGAGCCCGCGGGTGCTGCGCGCCCTGGTCCGCCAGGCGCTGTTCCGCCGCGTCGAGCTGGCGGCCCGTGAGGCCTACGACGCCCTGGCCGCCCTCGGTGACACCGATGCCGACGGCACCGCGTGGACGACCGACCGCTGGGCCGACGCCCTCGACCCGTACTACGACGACCACCCGGAGATCCTCACCGGACCGCCTGCCCGCGGCCCTGCGCTGTTCCAGGTCACCGAGGAGCCGACCCGGTGGCTGGTGCGCCAGACCCTCGACGACCCTGACGGCCACCACGACTGGCGCATCGACGCCGTCGTGAACCTGGAGACGACGGCAGCATCAGGTGCTGTCGCCCTCCAGATCGTCGACGTCGGACCGTGGTAGCCGGACCGCAGCCCGACGCTCGTGACGATCCGGCTGCGAGTTCGGATAGGTTCGACCAGTGAGCCAGCCCACGGTCACCTCGGTCGGTGAAGGCTGGTCCCGTCGATGCCAGGAGCGTGCCGTGGTGCTGGGTGGTCACCCGTGGTGAACGTCACCGCCAGTCTCGGGCCGGCCGCGCCTCCGGCCGCCGCGACCGGGGTGAGGGCCTTGGTGCCTCACCTCCGGACGTCCTGGCCGGCGCTGGTAGGGGCAGGTATCGCGGCAGCCACGACCAGCTTCCCGGTGCGTGGGGCGGTGCCGACCCACGACGCGGGGGTCTACGCCTACATCGGCTGGATGATCACCCGCGGGCACATGCCCTACGTCGACGCCTGGGACAACAAGGGGCCGCTCACCTACCTGCTGTACGCGGTGGGCACCGGCCTGGACCCAGACCACGGGATGTTCGCCGTGACGGTCGTGAACCTGCTGGTCGTGGCCGTGCTGGCCTACCGGCTGGCCCTGGTGCTGGTCCGTCCCGCCGTGGCCGGTCCTGTCGTCGGCGTGGCGACAGCCGTGCTGGTGTACACCCCCGAGCTGACCGAGACCCTGTCCCTGGGCTTCTTGCTGTACCCGACCCTGGTCGCCGTCCGGATGCTGGTCGCTGACCTCACGCCGACGAAGGTGCAGGTCGCGCTGGCCGGTGGTTGCCTGGCCGCGGCCTCGCTGCTGCGGGCGAACAACGCCCTGCCGCTGATCCCGCTGGGTCTGATGGCAGCCTTCTGGCTGGTCCGACGGACAGCGCCGGTGACGGCGGCCCGGCTGCTGGGCTGGTGCGCGGTAGGCGCTGCAGCGGTCACCGCCCCGATCGCGCTGTGGCTGTGGCACGGCGGTGCCCTGGGTGCGTGCCTGGACGCTGCCTACACCGGTTCGCTGAGCTGGGACCTGTCGTGGACGGCCCGGCTCACCAACACGACCGACCTCATCATGGGTTACGGCCTGGCACCGCGGGTGGTGTGGTTGGCCCTGCTGGTGCTGACCGTCCTGCGGGTCGGTCGCGCCCGCCGCCCGGAGGTGCGACGACTGTCCTGGGCCCTGCTGGGCGGGCTGGCTGTCTTCCTGCTGGCCAACACGGTCGGCCCGGGCACGAAGTACCCCCACTACCTCATCGTGCTGTTCCCGCTGACGCTGCTGGCAGCCCTCGTGGTGCTGACCTCCGCCTATGACGGCCTCGCCCGCACCAGGGCGGCCGCACCTCCCCTGCGGGTGGCGCTGCTGGCCGGTACGGCGCTGCTGCTCCTGGTCCCGCAGCTGCACCTGGTGGAGCACCGGGTCACCACGCCCTACAACACCAGCCGCCCCGTCGCACAGACCCGACAGCAGCTGGTGACGTACATCGAGAGCACCACCGCACCGGACGACAAGGTCCTCATGGTCGACTTCGCGGTCTTCGGTGCCCAGTACCAGCGTGAGTCGCCGACGCCCTACTACCGACCCAGCATGCTGTGGCAGCGTCCGACCCAGGAGCGGATCTGGCGACGCATCGCCGCCGACGCCACCGCCGACCGACCGGCGCTCATCGTCTTCGGTGACCGGCAGGCCCGCAGGCAGATGCTCGACGCCCTGCCGGCCGACCAGAGGGCCGACACCGAGGCCCTGCTGGCCGGCTACCGACGGTCCGCACCGTTCGGGGACTACATCATCTACCGGCGCGACGCACCGAACCCGTAGCACCGGACGCAGCCCAGGGCGGGGGTCTCACCGGAGCAGGAGACCTCCCCTGACCCGGTGCGAGACCCTCGCCCTGGGCCGGTGCGTGTCAGTGGAAGAAGTGCCGGGCCCCGGTGAGGTACATGGTGATCCCGGCGGCCTGGGCGGCGGCGATCACCTCGTCGTCGCGGATCGACCCGCCGGGCTGGACGATCGCTGTGACCCCGGCGTCGATGAGGATCTGCGCACCGTCGGCGAAGGGGAAGAACGCGTCAGAGGCGGCCACTGCGCCCCGGGCCCGCTCCACCCCGTCACCCAGGGAGTTGGCGCGCTCGACGGCCAGGCGGCACGAGTCCACCCGGTTCACCTGCCCCATGCCCACACCGACAGAAGCCCCGTCGCGGGCCAGCAGGATCGCGTTGGACTTGGTGGCCCGCACCGACCGCCAGGCGAACAGCAGGTCGGCCAGGGTGGCGTCGTCGGCGGGCTCGCCTGCGGCCAGGGTCCAGGCAGCGGGGTCGTCGCCGGGGGCGTCCAGCGCGTCGAGGTCCTGGACCAGCAGACCGCCGGTGACCGGTCGGCGGTCGGTGCGCCCGACGGTCGGCTCGACGACCAGCAGGCGCAGGTTCTTCTTCTTGGTCAAGATCTCCAGAGCCTCGGGGTCGTACCCGGGGGCGGCGACCACCTCGGTGAACACCGGGGCGACCTGCGCGGCCATGGCCGCCGTGACCTGCTGGTTCGTGGCGATGACGCCGCCGTAGGCGGACACCGAGTCGCAGGCGTGGGCCTTGGCGTGAGCGTCGGCCACGTCGGTGCCCACGGCGATACCGCACGGGTTGGCGTGCTTGATGATCGCCACCGTCGGGGCGTCGCCGTGGTCGTGGGCGGCCCGCCACGCGGCGTCAGCGTCGGTGTAGTTGTTGAAGCTCATCTCCTTGCCGCCGAGCTGGCGGGCACCGGCCAGACCGCGTCCCGCCTCCCCGTCGGCGTCGAGGTACAGGGCGGCGTGCTGGTGCGGGTTCTCGCCGTAGCGCAGCACCGGCCCGCGGGTCCAGCTCTGGGCGACCACAGCCGGGGCGCCGCTGGTCGTCGCGGTCTCGTCAGGGGCGTAGACCTCGGCGAACCAGGTGGCGACGGCCGCGTCGTAGGCGGCGGTGTGGGCGAAGGCGGTGGCGGCCAGCGCCCGGCGCTGCGCCAGGGTGAACCCACCGGCGGCGACCGCGGCGGCGGCCTCACCGTAGGCGGCCGGGTCGACGACGACGGCGACGCTCGGGTGGTTCTTCGCCGCGGCCCGCACCATGGACGGCCCGCCGATGTCGATCAGCTCGACGCACTCGTCCGGTCCGGCACCCGAGGCCACGGTGGCGGTGAAGGGGTACAGGTTGACCACGACCAGCTCGAACGGTGCCACGCCCAGCTCGGCTAGCTGGGCCAGGTGCTCGGGGCGGCGGGTGTCGGCCAGCAGTCCGGCGTGCACCTTGGGGTGCAGCGTCTTGACCCGTCCGTCCAGGCACTCGGGGAAGCCGGTGAGGTCTTCGACCCGGGACACCGGCACGCCCGCGGCGGCGATGGTCGAGGCGGTCGACCCGGTCGAGACGATCTCGACCCCGGCGTCGCGCAGGGCGGTGGCCAGCTCGACGACGCCGGTCTTGTCGTACACGGAGACCAGGGCCCGGCGGACAGGACGACGGGTCGCCGGGTCGGTCGGGTCGGTGACAGCGGGGAGCTCGGGCAGGGAGTGGGACATCAGGTGCCTTCCAGGTCGGCGGGCGGGCGCCCGCTGCTTCTCGCGGGACCCTGGCACCCAGGCGGGCGGCGCCGACGGGACATGCACGGCCGCTCCCCGGTGGTGGTCCACCCTCGCCAGTCACGGCCAAGGGGCCAGCCTACAACCTCGAAGGTCGGCATCCCGGTGCCGACCAGGATGCCGACGGTCACCAGGCCGAAGCACCCCGTCCGCGACGACCCCGACCGGACGACGGCGAGCAGCGTGACGACGACGATCCCGACGAGCACCCCCGGGTGATCCCGAGCACGGCGCAGTCCCGTCGATGCTCAGCCCTGGGAGTTCGGCCCTGCGCGGGATCGTCTGGGTCGACCAAGACCCGATCGCCTGCCCCGACGGCCTGGTCGCACGTCCCCCCGCGACCGTCAGGTCAGCCCAGGGCCGCTCGACGACCGTCGACCTGCACCCCACCGGCGGCCAGGCGGGCGACGGTGTCGACCAGCAGGTCACGCTCCACCGTCTTGATGCGTTCGTGCAGGGCGTCCTCGTCGTCGGCAGCGAGGACCGGCACGGCTGCCTGGGCGAGGATCGGTCCGGTGTCCAGCCCTGCGTCGACCAGGTGCACCGTGCAGCCGGTGACCTTGACCCCGTGCGCCAGGGCGTCGCGGACGGCGTGCGCCCCGGGGAACGCGGGCAGCAACGACGGGTGGGTGTTGACCGCCCGTCCGGCGTACCGCTCGACGAACGGCGACCCGAGCACCCGCATGAACCCGGCGAGCACCACCAGGTCGGGGTTGAACACGTCCACCGCGGCGGCCACGGCCACGTCCCACGCGGCCCGGTCCGGGAAGTCCGCCAGCGCGACCGCGGCCGTGGGCACCCCGGCGGCACGCGCCCGCTCCAGGGCGGCGGCCGTCGGCTGGTCGCTGATCACGCCGACCACCCGGGCGGGATAGTCAGGCTGTTCGTGCGCGGTGAGCAGCGCGGCCAGCGTCGTACCAGCCCCAGAGGCCAGCACGACGACCCGCCCGCTGCCGAGCGTCGGTGCGTCCATCACGCCCCGACCCTACCGGGCGGGCGACCTTGGAGGGCCCACATCCGCATGCGGTCTCGATGTGCCGGATGACGCCAGACGACGACATGCGCTAATGTCGTCACATGACGACACCACGTGCGGGCAGCGCGGCGGAGCTCGGCGCCGCGATCCGTCAGGCTCGCAACGACCAAGGCCTGTCCCAGGCCGAGCTGGCACAGGACGCCAAGGTGGGCCGGCAGTGGCTTGTCGCCCTCGAGGCGGGCGACAAGGCGTCGGCGCCGTTGGACATGGTGCTGCGGGTCCTGCGGGAGCTCGGCCTCACGGTGACGCTGGCCCCCCGTCCTGCGTCCGCCGGCGACCGTCCTGTCGTCACAGCGACCCAGGTCCTCCAGCGGTACGGGGGCTGACGGTGCTGCACGTCGTGATGGACGGCCGACCGATCGGCGACCTCGAGGGAACCGGCCCACGTCTGCGTCTGCGGTACGACCCCGATGCGACCGACGACCCGGCATTCGTCCCCCTGTCGGTGAGCATGCCTGCCACCAAGACCCGGTGGCGGGGCGCCCCGATCCGCGACTGGTCGGAAGGGCTGCTGCCCGACCGGGAGGGTGTCGTACGACGTTGGCGGGCCCAGTTCGGCGTCACCGACCTCAACCCGGAGAGCCTGCTGGAGCACGTCGGCGAAGACGTCGCAGGCGCGGCGCAGTTCGTCCGCCCCGACCGTCTCGACACCGTCCTGCACCGCCAGGGAGCCGTCGAGGCCCTCACCGACGACGATCTGGCCGACATCGTCCGACGCGCCCACGACGACGTCCTCCCGTACGACCAGGCGGGCACGACCGGACGCTTCTCCCTGGCAGGAGCCCAGGTCAAGATCGCCCTGCAACGCACCGACGCTGGTTGGGCGCTACCTTTCGGAGCCGAGCCGTCCACGCACATCTTCAAACCTGCGATCAGCGGGCTCACCGAGCAGGACGTCGCCGAGGTCCTGACTATGCGCACCGCTTCTCTGCTCGGCCTGCCCACCGCGCACGCCTTCGTCATCGAGCTCGGCGGCGAGCGCATGGTCGGTGTGGAGCGTTACGACCGCATCCAGGTCGACGGTCGATGGCACCGGGTCCACCAAGAGGACCTCTGCCAGGCGTCGGGAACCCATCCGATGCACAAGTACGAGTCGCAGGGCGGGCCTGGCGTCGCCCGGTGCGGCGACGTCATCCGTGAGCACTGCGGCCAGCGCGACGTCGAACGGTTCGCCCAGGCGGTCGTCTACAGCTACCTGGTCCGAGGGTCCGACGCCCACGCCCGCAACTATTCCTTGCTCGTCACCCCCGGGGACGTCCGCCTCGCCCCCCTCTACGACCTGAACATGACCTTCCCTTTCGGCGACCGGTGGGCCCACCGGACAGCGATGCGGATCGGTGGCGAGGACCGGCTCGACCGCATCGAGGCCAGGCACTGGCTGCGCTTCTCCGACGAGCTCCACCTCGACCCTGGATGGACCCTCGACCAGGTCCGTGCCATGGCCCGGCATCTTCCCGACGCCCTCGCCACCGTCCGTGCAGAACCCGACATCGCCGCCATGGCGCCGACGACGAGCAGGACCGTCCAGGACCGCGCGTCCCGGTGGTGCGAGACGGCAGTCGCCCACCTGTGACGCCGGCGGGTCAGCGCGGCTGGACGTCCCGGTGGTACAGGCCCCAGACGGCCGACTCGGTGAGCGCCTCCCACGACGCCTCGATGAGGTTGGGGCCGACGCCGACGGTGCTCCAGCTGGTCTTGCCGTCGGTGGTCTCGATGAGCACCCGGGTGGTGGCGTCGGTGCCGTGCTGGGCGTCGAGGATGCGCACCTTGTAGTCGATGAGCTCGAAGTCTTCGAGCTCGGGGTACACCTGGACCAGGGCCTGGCGCAGCGCGTGGTCCAGGGCGTTGACCGGGCCGTTGCCCTCCCCGGTGGAGACGATCCGGTCGCCGCCCGCCGCGAGCTTGACGGTCGCCTCGGCCACCGCGGGGGCGCCGCGACCGCCGGCCAGCTCGACGATGGTGCGCCACGACTCGACGGTGAAGTAGCGGGGGCGCCCGCCGTTGGTCTCGTCGAGCAGCAGCAGCTCGAAGCTGGCGTCGGCGGCCTCGTAGGTGTAGCCGACGGCTTCGGCGTCCTTGACCCGGTTGGTGATCCGGGCCAGCGCCTCGGGCTGGCCGGACAGGTCGAAGCCCAGCGCCCGCCCCTTGAGCTCGATGGAGGCCCGCCCGGCCATGTCCGAGACGAGCATCCGCATGTCGTTGCCGACGTTGGACGGGTCGGTGTGCTGGTACATGTCCGGGTCGACCTTGATCGCCGAGGCGTGCAGGCCCGCCTTGTGCGCGAAGGCCGAGGCGCCGACGTACGGCTGCCGGGCGAACGGCGAGATGTTGGTGATCTCGGAGATCGCGTGGGCGATCCTCGTCATCTCCGCCAGGCCCGCGCCCTCGGCGGCGGCCAGTGCCGGACGGGCCAGCTTGAGCTCGAGGTTCGCGACGACCGACAGCAGGTCGGCGTTGCCCGTCCGCTCGCCGTAGCCGTTGACGGTGCCCTGCACGTGCATGCAGCCGGCGTTGATCGCGGCCAGGGAGTTGGCGACCGCGCAGCCGGAGTCGTTGTGGGCGTGGATGCCGAGCCGACCGTCGCCGGTCTCGGTGCGCAGCTCGGAGACGATCCGGGTCACCCAGTCCGGCAGCATCCCGCCGTTGGTGTCGCACAGCACGACGACCTCCGCGCCGGCCTCCATCGCCGCCAGCACGCACGACCGGGTGTAGGCGGCGTTGAAGCGGTACCCGTCGAAGAAGTGCTCGGCGTCGAGGAACACCCGACGCCCCTGGCCGGTGAGGAACTGCACCGTGTCGGTGATCATGGCGAGGTTCTCCTCGCCGGTGGTCTTCAGGGCCCGTTCGACGTGCCGGATGTCCGACTTGGCGACCAGCGTGACGACGGGGGTCTCAGCATCGAGCAGGGCCCGCACCTGCGGGTCGTCGGCCGCCCGGGCCCCGGCCTTGCGGGTGGCACCGAAGGCGCACAGCTCGGCGTTGCGCAGGTCCAGCTCTTTGGCCGCCAGCTTGAAGAACTCGGTGTCCTTGGGCACGGCACCGGGCCAACCACCCTCGATGAAGCCGACACCCAGCTCGTCGAGCAGCGGCGCGATAGCCATCTTGTCGGCCACCGACAGGTTGATGCCCTCCTGCTGCGCACCGTCGCGCAGGGTGGTGTCGTACACGTGGAACGTCGCGCTCATGTTCTTCCTCACTCAGGGTGACCAACAAAAAGACCCCCCGGGGAGCGGAGGGTCTGCGCGTCGGACGGTCGGTCCGACGCGCTACACGATGATGATCGACTGGGTAGCGGGCATCACGCCAGATATCGTCGCACACCCCTGCCTCCGGCGCCCAATCCGCCAAGGCCGTCCGAGCGTCACCATCAGCCTCGGGGACGACGTCGGATACCGTCTGATCGACCAGACTGGCCCCGCTGCCCATCGGCACGAATCGACCACCAGGCAAGGAGGCGGCCGTGCGCACGACCGTTCGAACACTCACCCCGCTCGTCGCAGCCGCGGTCCTCGCCCTCACCCTCGTGGGGTGCAGCAACGGACCGTCGGACTCCAGCAGCACCACGCCGCCCGCCGCCAGCACGCCCGCCGCGAGCAGCGGCCAGCCCAGCCCGTCGGCGTCGACGCTCCGCCTCGACGCCGACGGGTGCCCCGTCCTTCCGCACGGGCGGAGCCTGTGCACGGGCGTCGAGGACTCGTGGGGGGCACCCCTGGACACCGACAGCGACGGCACCTGGCAGAGCTGGGTCAATCTCACCTTCTCCAGCGACGGGACCGTCACCTGGCGCGAGTCTGCGACGGAGGCGGAAGGCACCGGCACCTGGGACTACGACGGTGCTGACACGGTCGTGGTCCGTCTCGACCCGGCCGTCCCCTCGCTGGGGACCGACAGGCTGTCGTTGAAGGTCGACGAGTTCGAACGCAGCTGCGGGGAGCCGTCCGTCACCGAGGAGTGGGACGCGCTCACCGCGACACAACCAGCCCTGAGGTTCGAGCCGTTCGTGTGCTGAGCGCGGGCCGTCGTACCGGCCCTCGGTGGACGGTACGACGGCCGCACGCCTCTCAGACCAGGCGGTGCATCCAGCCGTGGCGGTCAGGGCGGCGACCGTACTGGATGTCGGTCAGCTCGTCGCGGATCGACATGGTCACCGGGCCGGCTTCTCCGCCGTTGACCGTGACGTCGAAGTCGTCGCTGACCAGGCGGCCGATCGGGGTCATCACCGCGGCGGTGCCGCAGGCGAACACCTCGGCCACGGCACCGGACCGGATGCCGTCCAGCAGGTCGGCCAGGGCGACGGGTTCTTCACGCACCTCGTGCCCGGCGTCGGCGAGCAGGGCCAGGATGGCCGAGCGGGTCACCCCTTCGAGGATCGCCCCGGACGTCTCGGGCGTGCGGACCGTGCCGTCGGCGCCGACGACCATGACGTTCATCCCGCCGAGCTCTTCGAGGTAGGTCTCGGTCCGGGCGTCGAGGAAGCACACCTGGTCGCAGCCGTGGTCGTAGGCCGCGGTCTGCGGCAGCAGGCTCGCGGCGTAGTTGCCGCCGCACTTGGCCGCCCCGGTGCCGCCCGGCCCGGCCCGGTGATACTCGCGCTCCACCCAGATCGACACCGGCCGCACCCCGCCGGTGAAGTACGCGCCGACGGGCGAGGCGATGACCAGGTACTCGACCTCATGCGAGGCTCGCACGCCGATGAACGCCTCCGAGGCGTACATGAACGGCCGCAGGTACAGGCTCATCTCCTCGCCGCGCGGCACCCAGGCCTGGTCCACCTCGACCAGGGCCCGCAACGACTCGACGAAGTCGGCCTCGGGCAGCTCGGGCAGCGCCAGACGTCGCGCCGACCGGGCGAACCGGGCCGCGTTGGCGGTGGGCCGGAAGGTCCAGACGGACCCGTCGGCGTGGGCGTACGCCTTGAGGCCCTCGAAGATCTCCTGCGCGTAGTGCAGCACCGCACAGGCCGGGTCCAGGCTGAGCGGCCCGTACGGTTCGACGCGACGGTCGTGCCAGCCGTCGGCGGCGGTCCAGGTGATGCGGGCCATGTGGTCGGTGAAGACCGTGCCGAACTTCGGGGTGGCGAGCGCTGCCGTGCGCTCAGCGTCGGGCACCGGGCGGTCGGTGCGGTGCACCTCGAACGTCGGCTGGGAGGTTGTCGTGCTCATGAGCGGCCTTTCGCGAGGATCCGATGATGACGGTACCGGGTTGCGACGGCCAGGTGGGGGTGTCAGCGCGCGACGCGTGCCACCAGGTCTCGGCCCACCTCGGCCGTCGACCGTACTCGGCTCCCCCGTTCGGCCAGGTCCGCGGCCACCGCGGCATCGACCTTGGCAGCAGCGTCGGGCAGGCCGACGTGGTCCAGGAGCAGCGCGACGGACAGCACCGTCGCCGTCGGGTCGGCCTTGCCCTGCCCGGCGAGGGCCGGGGCCGAGCCGTGCACCGGCTCGAACATCGACGGGGCGGTGCGGTCAGGGTTGACGTTGCCCGAGGCGGCCAGGCCGATCCCGCCGGTGATCGCCCCCGCCAGGTCGGTGAGGATGTCGCCGAACAGGTTGTCGGTGACGATGACGTCGAACCGTGACGGGTCCGTCGCCATGAAGATCGTCGCCGCGTCGACGTGCAGATAGTCGGTCGTCACGTCGGGGAACTCGGCGTTGACCGCCTCGACGGTCCGACGCCACAGGTGCCCGGCGTGGACCAGCACGTTGTGCTTGTGCACCAGCGTGAGCTAGCGACGCGGCCGGGCAGCCGCCCGGGCGAAAGCGTCCCGGACCACGCGCTCGACACCGAACGCGGTGTTGACGCTGACCTCGTTGGCGACCTCGTGGGGGGTCCCGGTGCGGATCGACCCGCCGTTGCCGACGTACGGGCCCTCGGTGCCCTCGCGGACCACGACGAAGTCCACCTCGCCCGGGTCGGACAGCGGCGAGGTGACGCCCGGGTACAGCCGCGACGGCCGCAGGTTGACGTAGTGGTCGAGCTCGAACCGCAGACGCAGCAGCAGTCCCCGCTCCAGGACGCCCGACGGGACCGACGGGTCGCCGACGGCGCCGAGCAGGATCACGTCGTGCTGGCGCAGCGCGGCCAGGTCCTCGTCGGTCAGCGTGTCGCCGGTGGCGTGCCAACGGCGTGCCCCCAGGTCATACTCGGTGGTGCGCAGCGTCCGGTCTCCCAGAGCGGCCTCCAGCACGAGCAGGGCCTGGTCGACAACCTCAGACCCGATGCCGTCGCCGGGGATGACTGCCAGGTCCAACGGCTGGGTACTCGCGGCGGGTGCGGCGCTCATCATGTCACCAGCCTACTCGCCATCCACCCATCGGGACGGACATCTCGATGGCTGGACGGCAACGTGTCGTCGCGCGCCTGGCGACAGGTGACCTGCGCGCGGGTACAGGCCGTGCTGCGCCGAGAGGCGCGGTGCGGCCACGGTGGAGAAGGTCGCCGAGACAGGCACCGTGCCGATCCGGCACACCGGACCGTGCACCGTGCCCCGCTCACCGGGTGACGAACAGCACCGTGGGTGGTGCCGACGACGCACGAACAGATCGGCCGTCAGGCCGTCGTCCAGGAAGGGCTAGCGCGTCGCGCGGCGCCGGGCCACGACGATGAGCACCCCGCCGACCGTCAGCGCCACAGCGAGCACCCCGACGATCGGGCCGACGTTCGACCCGGTGTGGGCCAGCGGCGCCTTCTTGGCGACGGTCGCTGTCGGCGTTGTCGTGCTGGACGACTTCGGCGTCGACCGGGGCATGGCGGTCGAGGTGTCGGTGGGCGTCGGGCTGCGGCGCGCGGCGGAGGTCGCGGGCGCGGTCTGCGTCGGCGAGCAGCTCGGCTTCTCAGCAGGCAGCGGCGTGGGCGACACCGTGGTGGCGGCAGCAGGCTGGCCGTCCGGGTCGGCCGTCAGCGCGAAGGCACCTCCGGCGCCGAGTGCCATCGAGGCTGTGAACAGGAACGATACCGCGAGCGACCTGATCGGACCACGGCGACGGTGAGACATGCGTGAGGGCTCCTACACTGCGCAAACCGGACGATTGGCCACCACTCTATCCCCTCCGGCGCCCGAACTGTCCCGTTTTGGGCCGTACCGTCGTGCCAGTTCCGCAGCCCAGCGCCTCGTCGGGCCCCTCGTGGGACCTCGCCCCCAGACACGCGACGACCCCGGTGCCTGTCGGGCACCGGGGTCGTCGTCGGGGATCAGCGTGCGGCGGTGCCGTCCACGTAGTCCGCGTCGTCAGGCTTGACCCACGCGAACAGCTTGCGCAGGTCCCGCCCGACCGGCTCGATCGGGTGGTTCTGACCCTGAGCACGCAGCGCCGTGAACTCCGGGGCGCCAGCGTCCTGGTCGGCGATGAACCGCGCGGCGAAGGCGCCGGACTGGATGTCCGACAGCACGCCCCGCATGTTCTCCTTGACGTGCGGGTCGATGACGCGCGGACCGGACACGTAGTCGCCGTACTCGGCGGTGTCCGAGACCGACCAGCGCTGCTTGGTGATCCCGCCCTCGTTGATGAGGTCGACGATGAGCTTCAGCTCGTGCAGCACCTCGAAGTACGCCACCTCCGGCTGGTACCCGGCCTCGGTCAGCACCTCGAAGCCGTACTGGATCAGCTGGGAGACGCCCCCGCACAGCACGGACTGCTCGCCGAACAGGTCGGTCTCGCACTCCTCGGTGAAGGTCGTCTTGATGCCCGCGGCACGCAGACCACCGATCGCCTTGGCGTACGACAGCACCAACGGCCAGGCCTGGCCCGAGGCGTCCTGCTCGACGGCGACGATGACCGGCACCCCGCGGCCGGCGACGAACTCCCGCCGCACCAGGTGCCCGGGGCCCTTGGGGGCCACCATGATGACGTCGTGGTCGGCCGCCGGCTTGATGTACCCGAACCGGATGTTGAAGCCGTGCCCGAACACCAGCGCGGCACCGGGCCGCAGGTTCGGCTCGATCTCGGCGGTGTACAGGTGCCGCTGCACCTGGTCGGGCGCCAGGATCACCACGACGTCGGCCTCAGCCACGGCCGCGGCCACGTCGAGCACCCGAAGGCCCTGCTCCTCAGCCTTGACCCGGGACGACGAGCCCTCGCGCAGCCCGACACGGACGTCCACGCCGGAGTCGCGCAGGTTCAACGCGTGCGCGTGCCCCTGGCTGCCGTATCCGACGACGGCGACCTTCTTGGACGAGATGACGGACAGGTCGGCGTCGTCGTCGTAGAACAGCTCAGCCACAGTGATAACTCCCTCTCAGTTCGGTGAATCGGCTCGGTGAATCGGTGGGTCGGTCAGGCGGTCCGACTGACGCGTTCCAGCGCCCGGTCGGTGATGGACCG
This sequence comes from Cellulomonas sp., assembly GCA_031556715.1. Classification (GTDB taxonomy): domain Bacteria; phylum Actinomycetota; class Actinomycetes; order Actinomycetales; family Cellulomonadaceae; genus Cellulomonas. Next base: position 14,933 of record JAVBSR010000004.1, on the reverse strand, counting down.
GGCACCACGGCCGATGGCCACGGTCCCGGACTGGACGATCTCGCGGATGCCGAACGGCGCCAGCGCGGTGAGCAGCGCGTCCAGCTTACCCGGCGAACCGGTGGCCTCGACGACCACCGCGTCGGGCACCACGTCGACGACGTGGGCGCGGAACAGGTCGACGATCTCCAGCACCCCGGTGCGCTGCGCCCCGTCGGCCCGGACCTTGACCAGCAGCAGCTCGCGCTGGACCGACGAGTCGCCTTCCAGCTCGACGATCTTGATGACGTTGATGAGCTTGTTCAGCTGCTTGGTCACCTGTTCCAGGGGGCGGTCCTCGACGTCCACGACGACGGTGATCCGGGAGATCTCGGCGTGCTCCGTCGGCCCCACGGCCAACGAGTGGATGTTGAAGGCGCGACGGGCGAACAGCCCTGCCACCCGGGTGAGGACACCCGGCTTGTTCTCGACCAGCACGGACAGCGTGTGGCGGCTCATGGTCTCAGTCCTCCCGGTCCCACGCCGGGGTCAGGCCCCGGGCGTACATGATGTCGTCGTTGCTGACCCCGGCGGCGACCATCGGCCACACCATCGCGTCACGCGACACGGTGAAGTCGACCACGACCGGGCGGTCGTCGATCTCGTTAGCCTTCTTGATGGTGGCGTCCACGTCGGCCTTGGTGTCGCACCTCATGCCCACCGCGCCGTAAGCCTCCGCGAGCTTGACGAAGTCGGGCACCCGCATCGTGTCGTGCCCGGTGTGCAGGTCGGTGTTGGAGTAGCGCTCGCCGTAGAACAAGGTCTGCCACTGGCGCACCATGCCCAACGACGAGTTGTTGATGATCGCGACCTTGATCGGGATCTCGTTGATGACGCAGGTGGCCAGCTCTTGGTTGGTCATCTGGAAGCACCCGTCACCGTCGATGGCCCAGACCGTGCGGTCCGGAGCACCGACCTTGGCGCCCATCGCGGCGGGCACCGCGAAGCCCATGGTGCCCAGCCCGGCAGAGCTCATCCAGGCCCGCGGCCGCTCGTGGTCGATGAACTGCGCCGCCCACATCTGGTGCTGGCCGACGCCCGCGACGTACACCGCCTCCGGACCGGTGATCTCACCGAGCCGACGGATGACGTGCTGCGGGGCCATCAGCCCGTCGGACGGCTCCTCCCAGCCCAGGCCGAAGGTGTCGCGCCACGAGTCGACCTGCCGCCACCAGCCTTCGAGGTCCGGCTTGCCGTGCTGGGCGTGGGCCCGCTCCAGCTCGGGCACCAGGTCGGTCAGCACCTCGAGCAGGTCACCGACGATCGGCACGTCCACGGCTTTGTTCTTGCCGATCTCGGCCGGGTCGATGTCGGCGTGGACGATCTGGGCGTTGGGCGCGAAGCTGGTCAGCTGGCCGGTCACCCGGTCGTCGAACCTCGTCCCCAGGGCGACGATGAGGTCTGCCTTCTGCAGCGCGGCCACCGCGGCGACCGTGCCGTGCATCCCAGGCATGCCCAGGTTCTGCGGGTGGGTGTCGGGCAGCGCCCCACGAGCGGGCAGCGTCGTGGTGGCGGGCGCGCCGGACAGCTCGACCAGCTGGCGCACCTGCGCGCTGGCTCCCGACCAGATCGCCCCGCCGCCGATGAGCAGCACCGGACGGCGGGCCGTGGCCAGCAGCCGGGCCGCTTCACGCACCTGCTTGGCGTGCGGCTTGGTCACCGGGTGGTAGCCGGGCAGCACCAGCTGCTGCGGCCACTCGAAGACCGTCTCGGCCACCTGGGCCGACTTGGCGATGTCCACCAGCACCGGTCCGCGCCGCCCGGTCGAGGCGATGTGGAAGGCCGAGGCGATGGCGTTGGGGATCTCCGCCGGGTCCTTGACCAGGATCGAGTGCTTGGTGATCGGCATGGTCACCCCGACGATGTCCGCCTCCTGGAAGGCGTCGGTGCCGATGAGCGACGAACCGACCTGCCCGGTGATCGCGACCACCGGCAACGAGTCGAGGTTGGCGTCCGCCAGGGCCGTGACCAGGTTGGTCGCACCCGGGCCGGAGGTGGCGATGCACACGCCGACCTTGCCGGTGACCTGGGCGTACCCTTCGGCGGCGTGCCCGGCACCCTGTTCGTGGCGCACCAGGTAGTGCCGCATGGTGGAGTCCATCAGCGGGTCGTAGGTCGGCAGGATCGTGCCGCCGGGGATGCCGAAGACGTGCTGGACGCCCAGCTGCTCGAGCGACCGGACGATCGACTGGGCGCCGGTCATCGTCTCGCGCACGGTGGCGGTCGACGCGGGCGGGGCGGGGGCCGTCGCGCCTGCGCGGGGCGCAGGACGGGGCGGGGCAGGTGTGGGGCCGGAGGCCATCGGTGACTCCTGACTCGAGGGTTGAGGTCGACGAGGGGCGCAGGTCCAACGTACTGGGCCGACAGACGCAGCGCCGTGATCCGGGTCCAGACACAACAATGCCCCTCGGCCCGGACCCGGGCGGACGAGGGGCAGGCGCGCGGGCGGACCTCTCAGGTCAGCGTGCGCGCCCCGTGCATACGAGAGACAGCTCAGCCATGTCGTGAGCCTAGCGCGCCCGTGGCCGTTCTGTCACGCGGTCCAGCCTCCGTCTCACATGTTGGTTCACCATCTCGTGATACGAGCGATTTCGGGGCGGTTCTACCCTCGCCCCGGACGAAGCACCAGTGCCTCCCAGGGGCTCAGCCGGAGCTGGGAGGCGTCGAGCACCGGGTCACCGTGGGTGGTCAGCACCACGGTGGCACCGGTGAGGTCTTCGCCCAGGTCAGCCTCGCGGGGGCGGGGGGTGAGGTTGACGACGACGACCAGCCGGTCGTCGGCCCAGGTGCGGGTGAAGGCGTAGACGTGCTCGTCGTCGGGCAGGAGCATCGCGAAGCGACCCAGGGCGACAGTGGCGTCGTCGCGGCGCAGCGCCACCAGACGGCGGTAGTGGGCCAGCACCGAGTGCGGGTCGTCGCGCTGGGCGGCGACGTTGATGGTGGCGTGGTTCGGGTTGACCGGCACCGCAGGGGTGCCGGTGGTGAACCCGGCATGCTCGCTGGTGTCCCACTGCATCGGGGTGCGGGCGTTGTCCCGGCTCATCGCGGCCAGCCCGGCCAGCACCTGGCCCTCGTCGGCCCAGCCCTGGCCCAGCGCCGCCGCGGCGTAGCGCAGGGACTCGATGTCCTGGTAGTCGTCCAGGGACGTGAGTCCGGCGTTGGTCATGCCGATCTCTTCACCTTGGTAGACGTACGGGGTGCCGCGGTGCAGGTGCAGGACGGTGGCCAGGGCTTTCGCCGAGGCCGGCGTGCCGTCGCCCCAGCGCGAGACGATCCGGGGCTGGTCGTGGTTGTCCCAGTACAGGGATGTCCAGCCGACGTCGGCCAGGCCGGTCTGCCAGCGCCCGAGGGTCGCCTTGAGGTCGGTCAGGCGCAGCGGGCGCGGGTCGAACTTGCCGCCAGGGCCGTGGTCCAGTCCGACGTGCTCGAAGTCGAACACCATGTCGACCTCGCGCCGCGCCGGGTCGGTGAACAGCCGGGCCTGCTCGACGGTCACCCCCGGCATCTCTCCCACGGTCAGGTGCGTGCCGGGCCGGTGGGCCAGCACCGCGTCGTGCATCTCGCTGAGGAACTCGTGGATGCGCGGCCCGGCGACATAGGCCTGCGAGCCGTCGCCCAGACCGTCGCCCCGCACGGGGCCGTCCAGGAACGACTGGTCCTTGGAGATGAGGTTGACCACGTCCATGCGGAACCCGTCGACGCCGCGGTCCAGCCAGCGCTTCATCATGGCGTGCACCGCTGCGCGCACCTGCGGGTTCTCCCAGTTCAGGTCCGGTTGGGACGGGGCGAACAGGTGCAGGTAGTACTCGCCGGTGTCCTCGTCGAAGCTCCAGGCCGGGCCGGAGAAGAACGACCCCCAGTTGGTCGGTTCGGCACCGGGCGCGCCAGGTTCGTGGCCCGGCCGGGCCGGGCGCCACACGTACCAGTCGCGCTGCGGGTCGTCTCGGGACGAGCGGGAGGCGGCGAACCACGGGTGCGCGTCGGAGGTGTGGTTGACCACCAGGTCCATGACCAGCCGGATGCCCCGCCCGTGCAGGGTCGCGATCAGCTCGTCGAGGTCGGCCAGGGTGCCGAACAGCGGGTCGACGGCGTCGTAGTCGCTGATGTCGTAGCCGTTGTCGCGCTGCGGCGAGCGGTACACCGGCGACAGCCACACCGCCCCGACCCCCAGGTCGGCCAGGTGGTCGACGTGCGCGGTGATGCCCCGCAGGTCCCCCACCCCGTCGCCGTCGGAGTCGGCGAACGACCGCGGGTACACCTGGTAGACCACCGCACGGGTCCACCACGGCGCGTCGTCAGCGGAGAAGGCCACCTGACGATCCTGCCAGCCGCCCTCCCCGATCACCACGACACCCTGGCGCTCCTCCGGGCACGCCCGCCGCAGCTGCTCCGAAAGGACGACCAACCCCTCGCTGGGAGCCGTCGGCGTCCGATGAAGCAGTCGAAGGGACACCCCCACCACAGGAGAACCTGATGCCCGACGAGACGACGCAGCCGTTGGTTCCGCAGCCGAAGCAGCCGCCGTCCTCCAAGCAGCTCGAAGAGCTCTGGGAGCAGGAGCAGGCCACCGACTACTCCGCGCTGTGCGAAGGGCTAGGCGAGGCTGTCCTCAACGTGGACTGGTGATTCGCCTCCGAGGTCTGTGCTGTCGGTCGGCGCCAGCAGCCAGACACCCAGGGCCAGCGCCCCGACGGTGACGACGAAGAACAACCCGACCCAGATCGGTGCCAGGACGCGCGTGAGACGGGCCAGCTGACCGGCGTCGGAGGTGTCCGTGCCACGGCGCCGGGTCACCGCCATCTCCAGCACCGCCCGCGGAGCTCCGAGCAGCAGCAACCACGTCACCAGGTAGGCGACCCCGACCTGGACGTTCGTCGGCGCCCAGCCGGTGACAGCGACGATCGCACCGGCCGAGACCAGCACCACCCACAGCCCGTACAGGTTGCGGACCTGGAGCAGCACCGCCACGAGCAGCACCAGCAACGCCCACAACGCCCCGACCGCGTACCCACGCGACAGCAACCAGGCCACACCCACCCCGACCAGCGCCGGCGCCGGGTAGCCGGCCATGAGCGTGAACACCAGTCCCGGCCCGCCCTTGCGACCCCACGACGTCGTCAGGCCCGACGTGTCGGTATGCACCCGGATCCCCGCCAGCCGACGCCCGGCCAGCACCGCGACACCGGCGTGCCCGGACTCGTGCACGATCGTCACCAGGTGCCGCACCACGTGCCAGACCACCGGCACCGACAGCACCACCAGCACCACCAGCCCGCTCCCCCACACCAGCGTCGGGGCTGGCACAGGCTGGGCGCTCGTCGCGGTATGCCACATCCGGTTCAACCAGTCCACCTCGCCATCTCACCACAGCGGCCGAGCACCACGGCAGCTGCACCACGGTTCCCACTACCGCCGCAGCCCTGTCCTTCGACCCTCGAACTCCAGTCGTCCACGTGAGAGGTGGGTGAAGGACACTGCTGCGGCGACCAGCCCGGCACCGCCGAGGTCGCTGATCGGGTCGCCGCACTACAGGGACCGTGCATCTGTACTTCCTGTGACGGCTGAGCAGGCCGACCGCGCTCATTGAGCACCTCCGAGCCCGCGGCGGCCGCTCGTCCTGACCACTCCGGGGTCGCCGTCATCCGCGCGTCTACCTGCCTCCAGTTCGTCGTGGCGCGCCGTCTCGAAGGAATCACATGCTCACCCCGATCCACCGCACTCCTGCCCACCACCGCCCCAACTCACTGCCTCCGACGTTGCTGTGACGCGTGGTGCCACCCTCGTCCTGAACCGGGTCGACCTCGCCGTCACGCCGTCGTCGCGCATCGCGATCGTCGGAGAGAAGGGCGAGGCAAGTCCACCCTCCTGCACGTCCTCGCTGGCACGCTGCTGCCCGACGATGGAACCGTCCGTTACACCGGGATGATCGGACTCGCCGAACAAGAGATGGACGCTGCCGACGCTCGGACCGTGGGACAGGCTGTCGTGCACGTGATAGCCGAGCCGTTGGCCGCACTCGCGGCACTCGACTGCGCCACCCGCGCTCTCGCCGACGGCAGGGACGGGGCGCCCGAGCAGCATGCGCGCGCTGGAGCTGGCTGGACGCTCGACGCGTGGGACGCCGAGCGGCGCGTCCGGGTCGCGCTCGAAGCCCTCGACGCGGAGACCGACACGATCAGACCGCTGGCTGATCTCTCCGTCGGGCAGAGGTACCGGGTCCGCCTGGCATGTCTCCTCGGCACCGACGACGACATCGTGCTGCTCGACGAGCGCACCAACCACCTGGACCGCAGCGGGCTTGAGTTCCTGACGGCGCAGCTCCGGGTGCGCCGCGGGGGTGTCGTCATCGGCACCCACGATCGGGCTCTGCTGTCCGACCTTGCCGAGACCATCGTCGACCTCGACCCGACACCCGACGACCGCCCGCGGGTCTATGGCGGCGGTTATGCCGCCTGCCAGGTGGGACGCCTGGCAGAGCGGGAACGGTGGGAGGCGGAGTACGAACGCCAGCGGGCAGAGCATGCCCGGTGGCACGACAACCTCGCCGCCGCGCAGGGCCGCCTCGTCTCGCGCTGGCGCCCGGAGAAGGGCACCGACAAGCACGGGCGTGCGACCCGCGCCGGCGGGCTCGTGCAGAGCGTGCACCGGCACCAGGCCACGCTCGACGCCCATGCCGTCCTGGTCCCACAACCGCCGCAGATCTTCCGGTTCCCCGATCTGCCCGCACCGCCCGGGGTCCTCCTGAGAGTCGACGACGTCAGGGTCTCCGGGCGGTTGACCGAGCCGGTGTCGTTCTTGCTCTCCCGCCGCGGTCGGCTGGTGGTGACCGGCCCAAACGGTGCGGGCAAGTCGACGCTGCTGAGCATGGCTGCCGGCGAGCTGGAACCAGATACGAGAACGGCCCGGACTTCTCGCGGCACGCGCGTGGGCCATCTCCGACAGGAGACGGTGCTGCCGGCAGACCGCAGGGCGATCGAGGTCTACGCCGCCCACGTCGGCGCCCTCGTGGCGGACGGCACCCTGGACTCGTCGGAGGCGATCGGGCTGGCTCAGCTCGGCCTCCTGCGACCGTGCGAGACGAGCAAGCGTAGGAGAGCTGTCGATGGGGCAGCAACGACGCCTCGACCTGGCGCTTCTGCTCGCGGCGCGACCGCACGTGCTGCTGCTCGACGAACCCAGCAACCACCTGTCCGTCGCTCTCGTCGACGAACTCACCGAAGCGCTCGGCGCGACCCCGGCGGCGGTCGTGCTCTCGACCCACGACCGACAGATGCTCCGCGACGTGGACGGCTGGCCCAGGCTCCATCTGACCGGCCCCGGTCGAGGGTGAGGCACGAGCATGTTCGACCGAACCGACGGGAGTGCGCTCGTCGACCAGTTGCGCGATGGTGTCGCGCAGAGTGAGGAGTGCCTACATTATGTCGCGCTAGCACTCCAATATGGTGCACGTTCTATCGTGCTAGCATCCATCGAAGGTAGACCTTCTATCGTGCTCGTCGTAGCATGGGGATCGTGAGCACATCGATCGGCCTGTTCGCGCAAGAGCTGGCCCAGCAGAACCCCTGGTGGCGCGACCCGTCGTGGGCCCGGTCAGACCCCGACCTGGTCGACGTGCGCCGGTCCCACCTGGTGTACCGCTCGGGAATCCTCGCCGACCTGGAACCCGGGGGCCTGTTCATCCTGCGGGGCCCGCGCCGGGTCGGCAAGACAGTCGCAGTGAAGCAGGCGATCGAAGACCTGCTCGACCAGGGCGTGCCCCCCACAGCGATAGTCCGCGTCGCCGCGGACGGGTGGGCGGCCAAGGACCTGAGGACCCTGACCCAGCGGACACCGATCCCGTCACCACCCGACGGCGCTCAGCGCTACTGGTTCATCGACGAGATCTCCGCCGTCACCGGGGCCTGGGACCAGCAGGTCAAGTGGCTGCGCGACAACGACCCGGCCTTCCACCAGGCGACGGTCGTCCTGACCGGCTCGAACGCGACTGCACTGGCCGAGGCCGCTGGAGCCCTGGCCGGACGGCGCGGTGTCGGCGCACGACTGAACCGGAGTCTGCTGCCCATGGGGTTCCGCACCTTCGCCGCGACGGTCCTGCGCGGAGATGTGCCCCCGGCCGACCACCTCGCACCCGCCGACCTCGTGAGCGCGACAGCGAAAGACGCCTACGACGCGTACCTGCCGTGGATCAACCAGCTGGTCGGAGCCTGGGACCTGTACCTGCTGTACGGCGGCTTCCCCGTATCGGTCGCAGCAGCCGCTGGCGGGCACGGCGTACCAGGCACGTTCGTCGAGGACCTGTTCGGCGTCATCTTCAACGACGCTTTCCGTACCAGCCGCCTGTCCCCCGTGACGGAGATGGCTCTGCTGGAACGACTGTGGGCCGGTCTGGCCAGCCCCGCCAACCTGGCGCGTGTCGCACGGACGATCGGCACCTCGACCGACGCCGTCATACGCCACGTCGAGTACCTGCGGGACGCGCACCTGCTCTGGTCGTGCCCCCAGCGCGCGGCGGACAGCTGGTTGCCCAGACCACGGACCCAGGAAAAGTTCTACGCCGTCGACCCGTTGATCGCCCGCCTGGTCCACCTGAGGAACCCCGCCCGGTCCGATATCGACCCGACGGTCCTGTCCGAGATGCAGCTCGGCCTGGCCATCCGGCGCCGCGTCATCGCCGACCGCCCCCAGGCCGACCACGACGAGTTCCTCTTCTACGAACGCACCCCCTCTCGCAAAGAGATCGATTTCGTCAGCGAAGAGCTTGGCGGTGCGGCCATCGAGTCGAAGTACATCGAGACCGGCCGCTGGCGTTCTGAAGCCGCCACGGTCAACGCCTCCCCCTGGCACGGCATCCTCGCCACCCGCAACGTCCTGGACACCTCCGATAGCGACTCCGCCTGGGCCGTCCCCACTGCATTCCTCGCCTGGCTCCTGGACACCTGATTATGGCCACAGTTTACCTATGACCATAACTAAACCATGCCTACCGTCCGACGACCTAGATTACAGCCTCTCCTTCACCACTCCAGCTAGGAACTCTGGGGTCAAGACTGCCACACCTCGCGGCGTGGCCACCGCGAGTAGGCCACCAGAGGAAAAAGCCAATCCGTGAACTTCGTCCAGAAGATTGACTGGCACTCCTACTAGTCGGCCGGCAGCGAGGTCCCACAGCCGGATAGTCCTGTCGCCACAAGTCGCGAGGACGGCCTGGCTGCCGATTTTCCCGAACGCCACGTCCCGCACATAACCTGCATGACCGGCAGAAAAGGATCCGACCTGTCGACCAGCGAAGACGTCCCATAGGTCAACGACTCTTCCGCGGGCCACGGCGAGGAAGGTCTGGCCGCCGACCTGCCAGAAGGCTACCGCCTCCAGCCAATTGCGGGAACCGCCGACGAATGGTTCTCTGACCAGTCGGCCTGTGGTGGGATCCCACGGGTAGATGGTTCCGTCTTCGCTGGCGACAGCAAGGATCACCCGATCACCAACCTGTCCAAACGCTATCGTCCGCCAAGGTGCAACATGACTGGCGCCAAACTTGCCGACGAGTTGGCCAGTGTCGGAGTTCCACAGGCGAACCTTACCGTCCGTGTGGGCTATGGCGAGGCAGGGTTGGTCTCCTACTCGCCCGAACGCCATAGCCTCAGGCGCCCCGGATCGCCGCCAGCGGAACATCCTCGACCAGTTGCGGCGCTCCATTCCCTGTGCAGCCGTCGACCAGACGTCAGGAAGCCGTCCGGCTGGTTGACCGGTAGCGGGATCCCATAGGTCGATAGTTCCGCCTCCGCCAGCTACTGCCAGAAGGGGCCGTCCACAAAAACGCCCGAACGCCACGGCCTCCACCCTGAAAAAACGTCTGGTGAGAGGCAGCTCAACCGGTTGACTAATGGGGTCCCACAGGCGAACGGTTCCGTCGTCGCTGGCTGCGGCCAGGAGCATCTGGTCACGGACCTGTCCGAACGCTGCTGCCTGCCATGTGCTGATGTGCCAAGTGCGAATATAATCGTGAAAATGACCAGTGGATGGGTCCAGCAGGTGAATGTCACCGCCGCCGCTGGCCACGACCAGAACGGTCCGACCACTGACTCGCCAGAACGCCATAGCTTTCGCCCAGGCGGCGGTGCGGAACTTCCTGACAAGGCGACCGTTGGCGGGGTCCAACAGGCGAACCGTGCCATCCCGGTCAGCGGTGGCGAGGACAGGCCTGTTGCCAACCTGTCCGAACGCTATCGTCTTCAATACACCGTAACGCCCTCCTATTCTTCTGACGAGACGACGGTTGACGGGGTCCAACAGGCGAGCCGTGCCATCCCAGCCAATGGCGGCGAGGACAGGACGTCCGTCCGCATGCCCGAACTCTATGGCGCTTACATCTCCTGCGGCAACAACGCTTCGATCGCCAATTTTCCCGAACGCCACGGCGTGAACTGCACCCGTGTGCCTGATGAGAGGCCCAACGGGTCGAGCAGCAGTGGAATCCCAGAGTCGGATCCCGTCACGGCTCCCGACGGCAAGGAACTCCCGCGCACCAACCTTCCCTATTGCTATACTCTGAAGACCGGGGGCGGCGAGCAGCACGTTTCGATCGATCAGCCAGGACCGCCATCCTGAAGATGCCGGGACTGGCGACAAGAGCTGGACCTGAAGGGCGATGCGGCGTTCAGCGACAGTGGGAATCTGGTCGAGGAATGGTTCGACGGCGGCCCAGGCGACGAGGACGCGAGTGTCTTCGCTTTTGGGCAAGGGCATGCCGAGGGCGCCCCGGACGGCACGGCTGGTGTCCCAGGGGAGGAAGCATTCGGGGATGACCTTGTCGATCAGGACACCTCCAGCCTTGGCGTGCTCGACGAGATGACGACGCAGATAAGGGTCGGGCGGGGTGTCGTCGGCAGGAGCCAGTGCAGAAAGGCGAGCGGCGATGCGGGCCTCGACCCTCCAGGTGTCTGTGAGGTTGGCACGCAGTGCGAGTCTGACGGTGTCGTGGACCGGGCGGAAGACGCGCTGGTGATCCTCGGTGGCCGTCATTACGTAGGGGCCCAGAGGGCCGCGTAGCAGGTCAGTAATCGCCTGGTCAGTGATGTCGCGGTCGAAGACGGCTGAGGCGAGAGTAGGCCAGACGTCACGCCACGGAGTTCCGGCGCCACGGGCGAAAGCTAAGGCGATCAAGGCGGCCTGCTGGTCCTCGGCGGTGGACTCAGCGTCGGGGGCGACGGGCCAGGCAGCGAGGTCGAGCGTTTGCCGGAGGACTGCGGCGGCCGGGTCATCACCCAGACTCGCCAGGTCGGTCGTGGTCGGGCGCGACGACAATGCCTCGCCGACGATTCGGGCGTCGAGGAACCGTGGGGGATCTTGCCGGGCTATCAGGTCGGCAACCTGTTCAGCCTGGTCCGGATGGACGCGGTACGGGGAGCGGGCCCGGCTCAGCAACGACACGCAATACTGGCTCACCTCACCACGGAAGTCATCGTCGGCGTCGGTGCGGACCGTCTGCGGCCAGGCCGGGTCGCCTCTCTCGCCACGCAGGGAGGCGATCAACGGGAGGGCATTGGTGTTGGTCTCGTCGTCACGTACACCGACTACTGCCCTGGCGGCGGGCCTGCCGTCGGGCTGTCTGGTCAGCGCCAGGGCGGCTAGGACCTCGTGGACCATGGATTGAGGCGTGGCCGATGCTTCGTCGATCCCGTCGACCACCACGCACGCCGGGTCACCGTGGTGGGCGGCGAAACTCGTCAAGCCGTCGGCGAGACGTTCTCGCAGCGACCGTTGCCGTGGTGCCGTCTCGTCTTCGGCCCGTGCACCACGACGCCTGGTGTCGCTCGAGGACGGGTTGGCCGCGGGTCCAGCACCAGTCTCGCCCAGCTGGTCGAGGAGCAGCTCGACCAGGCGGTCGAGGGAACGGCCCCGAGCGTCCACGGCGGCATCGATAGACCTGGGTGGGGGCATGAGGTCAGAGGTGACGCCCCGAGCTACGTCGGGGTACTCCCGGCAGAAGGCGGGGTCGGCCAAAGTCACCGCCCGCCCGAGCACTGCGGACTTGCCGGTGCCGCGAGCCCCGGTGACTATCAGGAAAGGGTTGAGGCTGGTCGCCGCCTTGGCATCCTCTCCTCCGTCGGACGGTCCGCTGTCACCGCTCTGCCGCAACATGTCGCCCTGTGGAACGCCGAGTCGCGGCACCTCGAACGACGATGCGCGCAGCACGTCACTCCCGTTGCTGGCGATCCCCTGGGGTCCTTCGCTGTTCTGCAGCCAGCTGACGATCTGCCGCATGACTGGTTTGCGGCCGGTGAAGTACCAGGCCCTGTCGCCCTCGGAGGCGCCGCTGGCCTTGTTGATCCAATAGTCACGGTCGAGCCAGTACTCGATCTCGTCGTCGGTCAGCACCAGGTCGTTGTCGGCCCGCGGGCTGTACTTGTAGGCCGGGTTGGGCAGGGCGGCCGACGGTTCGTCCCACAGTGTTTCGGTGTTGAGCGGCAGGACGATAGTGGGTACTACCTTCGCAGCCACCAGCGGAAAGGCTTCGCGCAGGGCCCACGACAGGTCGTTCGGGCTCAGGAACTCCTCGCTGGTGGAGATCGATGCCTTCTCTTCCCGCAGCAGGGCGACAGCCCGGGCGAGGATCCCGGAGAACTCGGTGAGGCCGGTCTGGTCCTCGACCTTCGACCTGTCTCCTGTGACGACCACGACCGGTCGGTGGTTGTCTCCCCCATCGCTTCGCGCCACACGGAACACGTCCTTGAGGGGTCCAGCCAGCAGGTCTGCGTGGCACGAGTCGACGACGACCAACGAGTGCTTGGCAGGTGAACGCCACAGCTCACGCGCAAGGTCTCGTGGGTCGCGGTCCCCTCCGTTGACCTGCAGCAGATACTTCGACTCGTCCTCCTCGTCCTTCTTCCCGTGCCCACTGACGTACAGGGCGACAACAGAACCGGCAGCGACCTCACCCAGGTCGTACTTGAGCCGGTCGAAGTCCTGCGGTGTGACACAGGCACCAGGCATCGGCGGCGGGATCAGCTCGCAGGCCGGGGGGCGATGGCCGGACGTCGGCGACACCTGCCCCGGTGCAGGCTGAGGATCGCCTAGCCACCAGCGGCGGACCACAGCCACCTGCTCGCGCAGCCCCTCATCCTCGGTCGGACGGTCCTGGAACGGGGCGACGAACGCCACGTACCGTCGCTGGTCGACCACGTCGCACCTCCGTCCGTCACCCGTGTGGTTGACTATTCCAGATCACAGCACCGCTCTGGAGGGACACCATGGCTGACATTCTCGGCATCCACGGTATCGCCCAGTCGCGGGAGGACACCGAGCGACTCACCCGCACCTGGAGTGACGCCCTGGCGCAGGGGTGGGCGGGTCCGGGTCCCTCCCCCGAGGTCGCAGTCCCGCACCTGTCACCGCTACTGCAGCGCGATCGCCGACTACTCGGTGACGACGACCTGACCGACGAACAGGCTGCCTACATGGCGCTGATGCTGAGGGAGTACCTGGGCGACCCGGATGACGACGAGCTGGCGCGGCTGGCGCAGCGCGGCGCCACCTTGGGCGGACCAAGGTGGCCGCCGGTGCTGCTGCCACTGATCAGGGCGTTGGACGGGAATCTGCCGCGCCCGGTCCGCGACGCCCTGGTGCGCCTGGTGCGGGAGGTCGACGCCTACCTGAACGTGACCGACGTCCGCGACCGGGTGCGAGACCGCCTGTTCGGTGCCGGTCAGCAGCCCGACCTGGTGATCGGGCACTCGCTCGGCAGCGTCATCGCCTACGACCTGGCCGTGCACGACGCACCAGTGCCGACGTTGATGACTCTCGGTTCGCCCCTGAGTCTGCGGACCGTGCGGGAGCACCCGACCCTGACCACCGGAGCCTCCGACCCGCCGACGGCCTGGACCAATGTCTGGGACCCGAACGACATCGTCACGGCTGGAACCGGCCTGGCTCGCTTCTGGCCTCTGACTGACCTGACCGCGGACAACGGCGACGAGCCGCATGCCATCACCCGCTACCTGGCCCACCCGGAGGTCGGCGCAACCGTCGTCACCCTGCTGGGTCCATAGTCTCGGCAGCGCCCGACGCGACAGCATCGTCCATGTCATCAGGGCTGACCGGTTGCGGAGACGGCGGGCCGCAGCCTCGCAGGTTTTCGACGTGTGTGACGCCGTCCTCCTCGCGGTCAGCCCAGGCTCCTGCCCCCACCCGCAGCACCGCCGAACGGTCGGGATCCGAGCCGCTCGTCTCGGTCCGGCCGACGTCGAAGACTGAACCCCTCTCTGTGGTAGCCCAACTTTTCGTAGTAGCCGTCGGCATCAGACATGACGTAGACCAGCTGGGCCGGGTGGTCGCACCGGAGACGTTCCAGCAGGCTCTGGCCGATGTCTTGGCCTCGGAAGCGACCTGCCACCAACAAATCGCAGACGTAGACGTAGAAACCGTTGTCGTCGATGGACCGGCAGTACCCGCACACTTCGCCGTCCCAGACGGCCACGTAGGTGATCGAGACGTCCAGCGCCTCGCGGTACCCGGCTGCGCATCCTCGAAGCCGCCGCATGCGGCTGACCGAGCGGCTGGAGCTGCTGGGGACCTCGGGCGCCCATTAGCACGACCACTCGTCACCTTCGGCGGCGAGGAGCGCCAGCACGGCGTCGCCGTCCCGTTGCGAGTAGCGCCGCACGACCAGCGTCATGGCGGTCTCAGTGACGACGGATCTGGGCGACGTCGCGGACGGCGCCGCGATCGGCCGAGGTGGCCATGGCGGCGTAGGCCTGGAGAGCTGGCGAGACGTATCGGTCCCGGCCCACGGGCTGCCAAGGATGCTCCGAGGCCAGCATCTTGGCCCGGCGGGTGGCAAGGACGTCGTCGGGCACGTTGAGGCGGATCAGCCGCGAGTGGACGTCGATCTCGATCTCGTCGCCGTCCTCGACCAG
>JAVBSR010000063.1:0-6308 GCA_031556715.1 Cellulomonas sp. | reverse complement strand
CCGTTCATCAGTTCACAGGGAAGATGAAGGGCGTCACCAGACCGAGCAGGCCGAACACCTCGATGAAGGCCAGACCCATGAACATGGTCGCCCGCAGCTGGCCGGACATCTCCGGCTGGCGCGCCATGGACTCGAGGGTCTTGCCGAACAGGATGCCCAGGCCGATGCCGGGACCGATCGCCGCGAGGCCGTAGCCGATGACCGCGAGGTTACCCTCGCTGGTTCCGTTCATTGGTCGTGCTTCCTTTCTTCGACGCGCCGGCCGGCGCGCATGTGGGTCAGGCCCCGGGGTCGGGGCCCCGGGGTCAGTGCTCGGGTTCGACGACCATCTGCAGGTAGATGGCCGTGAGGATGGCGAAGACGTAGGCCTGCAGCGCGGCGACGAAAGCCTCCAGCGCGAAGAAGAACGCGCCGCCGGCGAAGGTCGCGATCGCCATCACCGGCTGGTACGCCTGCGTCGCGTAGAAGAGGAACTCGTGGGTGGCGAAGAAGCACAGCGCCAGCAGCAGGTGGCCGGCCATCATGTTGGCCAGCAACCGGATGGTCAGGGTGGCGGGGCGCAGCAGGAAGGTCTGCAGGAACTCCACGGGGATCAGCAGCACGTAGAGCACCTTCGGCACCCCCGGCGGCATGGTCGCCACCTTGAGGAAGCCGCCGACGCCGAACTTCTTGACCGAGGCGCCCACGTAGAGGACGAAGACCCACAGCGCGAACATCAGCGGGAGGGCGATCCTCGAGGTCCCTGCGATGTTCAAGAACGGGATGATCCCGGTGATGTTCAGCGCGAAGATGGTGAGGAAGATCGTGGCGATGATGTTGAAGTACTTCTTGCCGAGCTCCTCGCCCAGCACCTCGTCCACGACGTTCTTCCGGACGAAGTCCAGCAGCCACTCCAGGACGCCCTGCAGGCGACCCGGCACCACCGTCAGGCGCCGGGAGGCGTAGACGAAGATGCTGATCAGCGCCGCGATGGCGATGAAGCGGACGATGAAGATCCGGTCGATGACGGTCTGGTCGCCGATGCTCCAGATGGCCGGCGGGAAGAAGTCCTTCACCCCCGGCATGGCGGCACCACCCGAGTGGTACGGGACCGCGACCCACACCCAGGCCGTGCCGGCGACGGCCGCCAGGGCCACCGCGATGGCGATGACGGTGCCGCGCCCAGCACCGCGGGGCTTGGTCGTGGTCTCTTGCGGGGCTGGTGCCTGGACGGTCGTAGAGTCGCTCATCGGCAGATCACTCGCTGTCGGGTCGTTGGAGGCAGTGGGGCCACGGTCGGTGGTCGTCGAACCGCCACCGTGGCGGGACTATCGGCGACGAGCGCCAGCACACCGAGCGGGTACAGGGGAGACTCCAGTTGTGTAGTTCCTACGTGCGTCGCCGCTGAGTATCGCTACCTGGCGGCCCCAACGCTGGCGATCCTAGCGCAGGTTGGGACCTCCGGTCACCCGGGCGGAGTGTGACTTTCGTCCCACTTGCCGACGTAGGGCATCCGTGCTCCGGCGACCGCCCGGTAGTCCAGCAGAGCCGACCCGACGACACCGACGGCCAGGGTCAGCCCGAGCACCATCGGCTGCACCCAGCCCATGCGTGACAGCACCGCCAGGACCACGAACACCACCAGCATCTTCACCAGCCAGGCGCCCATGATCACCATGACCATCCGGGCCGGGTCCTGCCCGGCGGTGCGCTGGACCGAGACGACCGTCGTCCCGGAGAAGAACAGGGTCAGCAGCACCCCGACCATCGCCGAGGCCAGCCCCGTCCACCCGTCGACGACGAACCCGACGACTCCGCCGACGACGGCCAGCCCTCCGACCAGCCACAGCAGGACGCGCAGCGCCCGGCGGAAGGCGCCCTGCGCGGCGTCAGGAGTGATCGTGGGCTTGCCGGTGGTCATCGTGGGTCTCCGTGTCAGCAGCGGGTCCAGCCGGGGTCGCGTCAGCGGCCCGCCCCCGCAGCGGGCCGATGGTGAGCAGTGTAGCCACGACCACCGCGACGCCGAGCCCGATCAGCACCATCGTCGTCGACCAGCGGACCATGGCCGCGACTCCGAAGGCGAACACCGCGGTCCACACGTACATGATGGCGACGGCCCGACGTTCGGTGTGCCCCAGCTGCAGCAGCCGGTGGTGCAGGTGCCGCCGGTCGGCGTGGAACGGGCTGTGCCCCCGGCCGACCCGGCGGACCACCGCCATCATCATGTCCAGCAGCGGCAGCACCAGCACCGCCACCGGCAGCAGGATCGGCACGAAGGCCGGGAACGACATCCGTTCGTTGACCGCCCCCGGGTCGTTCACCGCGCCAGGGTCGAGGTTGCCGGTGACGACGATCGCCGCGGCCGAGAAGAGGAACCCCAGCATCAGCGCACCGGAGTCGCCCATGAAGATCCGTGCCGGCGACAGGTTGTGCGGCAGAAAACCCAGGCACGCCCCCACCAGCGCGGCGATGACCAGGGCACCGATGTCCGCGTACGACGTCGGGTTGGTCTTCTGGACCAGCAGGTAGACGTAGGCGAAGAAGGCCGTGCCGCCGATGGCCAGCACCCCCGCTGCCAGCCCGTCCAGACCGTCGACGAAGTTCACCGCGTTCATGGCCACGACCACGACGCCCACGGTGACCACCGCCAGCGTCTCCTTCGACGCCACCGTGGTGCCCGCGACCGGCAGCTGGTAGAGCAGCACCCCCTGGGAGGCCATGAACCCCGCCGCCAGGACCTGCCCCAGCAGCTTGGTCAGCCAGTCCAGGTCGTAGACGTCGTCCAGCACCCCCAGCGCGCAGACCAGCCCGGCCCCGCCGAGGATCCCCACCATCTCCGGACCCTTGTCCTGGAACACCCGCTCCTGCAGGAAGGCCGTGTGGGACACCATGAGGATCGCCGCGACGATCCCCGCGTACATCGCCACCCCACCCATCCGCGGCGTCGGCACGGTGTGCACGTCGCGCGCCCGCACCGCCGTGATCGCCCCTACCCTGATGGCCAGCTGCCGCACGGCCGGGGTGAGGAGGTACGTCACCGTGGCGGCCGCGACGATGACGAACAGGTAGGTCACCCGGCGGCCTCCTCGTCGTCAGGTCCGCCAGACACCCGGATGTCGGCCACCTCACGCAGCGCCGCCAGGTCCAGGGCGCCGTGCCGCAGCACCCGCAGGGTCCGCGCGTCGACGATGGTGGACGGCGCGCCGCCCGGAGCCGGTCCAGCATCCAGGTACAGCTCGACCCTGCCGCCCAGCTGGGCCCGGGCGTCGGACGCGGTGGTCGCCGGGGGCGCCCCCGACAGGTTGGCGCTGGACACGGCCATCGGTCCGGTGCGCTGCAGCAGCGCCCGGGCGACCTCGTGGTCGGGCACCCGCAGCGCGACGGTGCCGGCGGTGTCGCCCAGGTCCCAGGTCAGCGCAGGCTGAGCGGTGACGACCAGGGTGAGCGGGCCGGGCCAGAAGGCCTCGGTCAGCGCCTGCGCCGCCGCCGACAGGTCCCGGGCCAGGCCCAGGACGGCGCGGGCGTCGCTGATGAGCACCGGAGGCGGCTGGGCACGACCCCGACCCTTGGCGGCCAGCAGGGCTGCCACCGCCGCCGGGGAGAAGGCGTCCGCGCCGATCCCGTACACCGTGTCGGTGGGTAGCACCAGCAGCCCGCCGCGCCGCACCACCGCGGCCGCGTCGCCGAGCGCGGCCGCCCGGGTGCTGGGGTCGGTCGCGTCCCGCAGCTGCTCGTCGTCCACAGGTCCTGAGTCTGTCACACGGACGGCACCGCGACCGCGCGTGCCACCACCGCGCGGGGACGGCCCGTCAGGTCGGCTTCGGTCCGTACCTCGACCAGGCCCGCCGCCCGGGCGGCAGCGCGCACCGCCGGGGCCTGGACCTCGGCGTGCTCCATGACCAGCAGGCCCCCCGGCGCCAGCAGGCGCACCGCGGCGGCGAGCACCGCCCGAGGCAGGTCCAGGCCGTCGAGGCCTCCCCCGTACAGGGCCAGGTCGGGGTCGTGGTCACGGACCTCAGGGTCGACCGGAACCTGGTCGGGCGGGATGTACGGCGGGTTGGCGACGACGACGTCGACCGTCCCGGCCAGGTCGGACAGCAGGTCGGGGTCGCGCACGTCGCCCTGGCGCACGTCGAGCCGCGCACCGACGGCCGCCGCGTTGCGCCGGGTCAGGTCCACGGCCGCCGCGTCGACGTCCACCGCGACCACCCGGGCCCCCGGCACCTCGGTCGCCACAGCCAGGGCGATCGCCCCGGTGCCGCAGCACAGGTCCACGACCGACCCGCCGGCGGCGATCCTCGCCGCCTCGGCCACCGCGTGCCCGGCCACCGTCTCGGTCTCCGGCCGCGGCACGAACACCCCCGGTTCGACCTGGAGGTCCAGGTACCGGAAGCCGGTACGTCCGACGATGTGCTGCAACGGCTCGCGACGTCGACGTCGGTCCACCAGCCCGGCGTAGCGGGCGGCGAACCCGTCGGGCGCCGGGTCGTGCGACCGCGTCACCGGCAGCCGGTCGACGCCCAGCGCGCAGGCCGCCAGGGCGGTCGCGTCGACCTGCGCCGAGACGACCCCCGCCTCGCGCAGCAGCCTGGCCGCACCGTCGACGTAGGTACGCACCGACGGGCTCGCACCGCCGGGAGCGGACGGCCCGGGCGAGCCTGCGCCCGCCGCGACCGGCTCCGTCACGACCGGTCTCCGTCGCCCACCGGCAGGTCCGGCGCGACGGTGCCGACATGCGGGTCACGCTTGCTGGTGCCGACGCGCGGGTCACGCTGGTCGGTGCCGAGGTCGGTGCCGACGGCGGCCAGGCGTGCGGCCTCGTCGGCGGCGACGGCGGAGGCGATCACCGGGCCGAGGTCGCCGTCGAGCACCTGGTCCAGGTTGTACGCCTTGTAGCCGGTGCGGTGGTCGGCGATGCGGTTCTCCGGGAAGTTGTCGGTCCGGATGCGTACGGAGCGGTCGACGGTGCGTACCTGCTAACGCCGAGCGGCGCTGGCGGCGGCCGCGGCCTCCTCGGCCCGCACGGCAAGCAGCCGGGCGCGCAGCACCCGCAGCGCTGCCTCCCGGTTCTGCAGCTGGGACTTCTCGTTCTGCATCGACACGACGATGCCGGTCGGCACGTGGGTCAGGCGGACGGCCGAGTCGGTGGTGTTGACCGACTGCCCCCCGGGCCCGGACGAGCGGACCACGTCGACGCGCAGGTCGGCCGGGTCGATCTCGACCTCGCCGGGGTCGTCGGCCTCGGGCAGCACCAGCACCCCGGCGGCGGAGGTGTGGATCCGCCCGGCGGACTCGGTGACCGGGACCCGCTGCACCCGGTGCACCCCGCCCTCGTACTTCAGCTGCGCCCACACCCCGTCCTCGTGGCTGCCGCGGGACTTGACCGCCATCTGGACGTCCTTGATGCCGCCCAGGTCGGACTCGGTCAGGTCCAGCAGCTGCACGGCCCAACCCTGACGCTCGGCGTACCGGCTGTACATGCGCAGCAGGTCGCCGGCGAACAGCGCGGACTCCTCGCCGCCCTCCCCCGCCTTGATCTGCACGATCACGTCCCGGCCGTCGTCGGGGTCGCGCGGCACGAGCACCTGGCGCAGGTGGTCGGCGGCGGCGTGCTCCCGCTCGCGCAGGGCCGGGAGCTCGGCGGCCAGGTCAGGGTCGTCGGCCAGCTCTTCGCCCGCCTCGACGTCGTCGGCGGCCGCCTGCCACTCCCGGTGGGCGGCCACGACACGGCCCAGCTCGGCGTAGCGGCGGCCGACGCGTCGGGCCCGGCCCGCGTCGGCGTGCACCGCCGGGTCGGCCAGCTGGGCCTCCAGCGCGGCGTGCTCGTCGAGCAGCGGGCGCACGGCGGCGAACGGGTCGCCGGGTGGTGCGTTCATCGTGGTTCCTCAGGGTCGGTGGTCCGGCGGGTGGGCCGGGGCGCTCGCGCCTCGTGCCGCCGGGCGCGGACTGACGCGCATGACGAAGCGCCGGGGCCCCGGCGTGCTGGGCACCCGCGCTGCCGGGGAGCTACTTGCCGGAGGTGGGCGTGGCGGAACCCGCCTCGAACCCGGCCACCCCGCCCCCCCCGCCGCCCGGCGCCCCCGGGGTCCGGCCCCGCCCCGCTGCCGGGAAGCTACTTGCCGGAGGTGCGCTTGCCGTACCGCGCCTCGAACCGGGCCACGCGGCCACCGGTGTCGAGGATCTTCTGCGTGCCCGTGTAGAACGGGTGGCAGGCGCTGCACACATCAGCGTGGATGAGGCCCGAGGTCACCGTCGACCGGGTGACGAAGGTGTTGCCGCAGGTGCAGACCACCTGGGTGGGCACGTAGGCGGGGTGGATTCCAGACTTC
>JAVBSR010000062.1:0-13251 GCA_031556715.1 Cellulomonas sp. | reverse complement strand
TCGTTCCTCTCGTCCGCCCGGTTTCGGTCACGAACCTGCACCCGGCCCGGTGCAGGTTCTCTGTCCTACTTCCGTGCGGTCCTCATCGGCCGAGGCCCGCACCGGCATTAGGCATCGCCCTATTGTGCCGCGAACAGGCCGGTGGCTTCGACCTCCTCGCGACGCGAGACTGCCGCACGCCTCTTGCCTCTACAGTCGGACGCATGCTTGCGATCCTGAACGAAGCCCCGGGCGAACCCGACGTCCTCCGTCCCACCGAGGTGGCGGAGCCGGTAGCCACCTGTGGCACTGTGATCGTGCAGGTCGCCGCCGCTGGAGTCAACCGCGCCGACCTCCTGCAGCGTGCCGGTCACTACCCGCCACCCGCCGACGCACCGCCGTGGCCGGGCCTGGAGGTGTCGGGGACGGTCGTCGAGGTCGGTCCGCCGAACCCTGGATCCTCGACGTCGTGGCAGGTCGGAGACCAGGTGTGTGCCCTGCTCACCGGGGGTGGATACGCCCAGCGGGTCGTCGTGGACGCCGGCCTGCTGCTGCCGGTGCCCGACGGGGTCGACCTGGTCGACGCGGCGGCGCTGCCCGAGGCTGCGGCCACGGTCGTCAGCAACCTCGACGCCGCCCACGCCCAGCCGGGCCAGACGCTGCTGGTCCGCGGCGGGTCCGGTGGTGTCGGGTCGGCCGCGGTCCAGATCGCCTCCGGCCTGGGCCTGCGGGTGCTCGCCACCGCCGGCGGACCGGAGCGTGTCAGGCGAGTGGGTGAATTTGGAGCCGATAGTGTATTCGACCACCGAGCGGACGGTCTTGTCGACGCGGTCCTGGCCGCCACCGACGGCCGCGGCGTCGACATCGTGCTCGACGTCCTCGGCGCGGCAGGCCTGGCCGACAATCTCGCGATGCTCGCCGTGGGGGGACGTCTGGTCGTCATCGGGCTGCAGAAGGGCCGTCGGGGCACGCTCGACCTCGGGCTGCTGCTCGAGCGCCGGGCGAGCGTCATGGGCACGACGTTGCGGTCCCGGCCCCTGGCCGAGCGGACAGCCATCGTGGCCGCCGTGCGGGAGCGCGTCTGGCCGCTGGTGGCCGCAGGCCGGGTGCGACCCGTCGTGCACGCCCGGCTGCCGCTGACCGAGGCGGCCGCTGCGCACCGGCTGCTGGCCTCCGGCGAGGTGTTCGGCAAGGTCCTGCTCACCTGGTGACGTCGCAGGTGCCACGGCGGGCCCCGTCCCGCCGTGCGACCCGGCTGGCTGACGTCGGCGCCCGCCGGCGTGCCTGACGACCCTGCTCGGCCGATCCGACCTGACTGAAGTCGCGGTCCGTCGACGGCAGGCCATGACGAAAGTCAGGACCTTGGGCCCGGGCGGGCGGCTCCGCCGTGCTGTCTGCACCTCTCGCGCCTCGGTGACCTCGGTGACGACCCGGGTAATGAGGGGACGAATCGGACATTATAGGTAGAGACCCGTCGAGCCACCGGAGGGGACCGACCTCGGTGCTCGGCGGCGGCGTCCGACGACTGACGAGGTGAGGCTTCCGTGAACCCGCGCCACCTGCCTGAGCCGGTCCTGCGCGACCTGGCCGACCGTGCCGCCGACCACGGCCTGCCTCGGCGGGCTTTCCTCGGCCTGCTCGGGGCCGCCGGAGGTGCCGCTGCCCTCGGGACGGCCGGCTGCGCCCCCCGCGCGGACGTCCTGCGGTGGGCCAACTACCCGTACTACCTGGACCAGTCGGAGGACGGACGGTCGTTCCCGACCCTGGAGGCGTTCACCGACCAGACCGGCATCGAGGCGGAGAACCTCGAGGACATGGAGGACAACAACTCCTTCTACGGCAAGGTCAAGGGCCGCTGGGGCCGAGGCCAGGACATCGGCTACGACATCGTGACCTTCTCCAGCTGGATGGTCGCCCGGTGCGTGCGGCAGGGGTACGTGCAGGCGCTGGACCACGCGGCGATGCCGAACACCGAGAACCTGCTGCCGGTGTACCGCACCGGGACGTTCGAGGCCTTCGACCCCGGGTACCGCTACTCGATGCCGTGGCAGAGCGGCATGCCGGTCCTGGCCTGGAGCAAGGAGCAGGTACCAGGCGGGATCCGCAGCGTGGACGACCTGTGGGCACCCGAGCTCAAGGGCAAGGTCGAGGTCCTGGCCGAGCTGCGCGAGACCATGGGCACGATCATGTGGTCGCTGGGCACCGACCCGTCGGGCGACTGGGGCGACGACGAGTTCGGCGACGCGGTCGACCTGCTGGCCAAGCAGGTCACCGACCGCCAGGTCCGCGACGTCCGGGGCAGCTCCTACACCGAAGACCTGGCCAACGGCGACGCCGCGGCCGTCATCGGCTACGGCGGGGACATCCCCCAGCTCAACCTGGCCGGGGACCGCTTCGACTGGGCCTTCCCCGAGCACGGCAGCACCATCTGGATCGACAGCCTGTCGGTGCCCACGACCTCCGACCGGCTGGACCAGGCGCAGCAGCTCGTCGACTACTACTACGACCCGGCCGTCGCCGCCGCGGTCGCGGCCTACGTCCAGTACGTCACCCCCGTCGACGGCGTCAAGCAGGAGATCGAGAAGATCAACCCGACGCTGGTCGACAACGAGCTGATCTTCCCCTCCGACGAGACCATGGCCAAGACTGTCGTCTTCCGGCCCCTGACCCCCGAGGAGGATGCCAGGTACACCGCGATGTTCCTCGCCGCCATCGGCCGGTGAGCAGGCTGCCCGACGGCGAGGCAGCATCGGCACCCAGGTCGGCGCGATCGGCGCGGGGCTCGTCTGCCGAGACGCTGCGCACGTCTGGTCGTCCCCCCTCAGGGGGAACGGTCCACCCGATCCGATGACGGAGTCGCCCGGACCGGTGGCTGACGCACGCCGAAAAGTCAGGACGTTAGGCCTAGACGCGCCGTCCCGTCCTGATGTCCGACAGTCCTTCGCGCCAAAAAGGGCGATCGCGCGCCGGGTGAAGAGCGGACAAAACGGACAGCACCGGTAGCGTTCCCACCGGGTTTGTCCGCCTCACCCAGGACGGCCCGCGACTGACGAAGTGAGGATCCCGTGAACCCACGTCCCCGCCCTGTCCCCGCACCGGTGCTGCGCACCCTGGCCGACCGCGCCGTCGACTACGGCCTGTCTCGTCGGGCATTCTTCGGCCTGCTCGGTGCCGTGGGAGGCGCTGCCGCCCTCGGAGGGTGCTCCACCGGCTCTGACGCCCTGCGCTGGGGCAACTGGCCGTACTACCTCGACCAGTCCGACGACGGGCAGTCCTTCCCGACCCTGGAGGAGTTCGACCAGGAGACCGGCATCACCGTCGACAACCTCGAAGACATCGAGGACCTCAACTCGTTCTACGGCAAGATCAAGGGCCGGTGGAGCCAGGGCCAGGACATCGGCTACGACGTGCTGACCTTGTCCGACTGGGTCGTCGCCCGGTGCATCCGGGAGAAGCGCAGCGACGGGAAGCCCTACCTGGACAAGCTGGACCACGCGGCGATGCCGAAGACCGCGAACCTGCTGCCGGTGTTCAAGTCCGAGGCGTACCAGACGTTCGACCCCGGGCACGCCTACACGGTGCCGTGGCAGGGCGGCCTGACCGTCCTGGCCTGGAACAAGAAAGAGGTGCCCGACGGGATCCGCAGCGTCAACGACCTGTGGCGGCCCGAGTTCAAGGGCAAGGTCGAGGTGGTGGCCGAGCTGCGCGAGACCACAGGACCGCTCCTGTGGTCGCTGGGCACCGACCCTGCCAGCAACTGGGGCGACGACGAGTTCGGCAACGCGATCGACCTGCTGAAGAGGCAGGTCTCCGATGGCCAGATCCGCAAGGTCACGGGCAGCTCGTACACCGAGGACCTCGCCAACGGCGACGCTCTCGTCGTCCTGGCCTACGGCGGCGACATCCCCCAGCTCAACCTGGCCGAGGACCGTTTCGGGTGGGCCTTCCCCGAGGAGGGCGGCACGATCTGGATCGACAACCTCGTGGTGCCTACGACGTCCGACAAGCTGGACGAGGCGCAGCAGCTCATGAACTTCTACTACGACCCGGTGGTGGCCGCCGCGGTCGCGGCCTACGTCCAGTACGTCACCCCCGTCGACGGCGTCAAGCAGGAGATCGAGAAGATCAACCCGGCGCTGGTCGACAACGAGCTGATCTTCCCCAGCCCCGAGACCATGGCCAAGACGTCGATCTACCGCACGCTGACCCCCGACGAGGACGCGAAGTACGGTGCGATGTTCCTCGAGGCCACCGGCAACTGACCCACGCGACCGACGGCACAGATTTGAGGCACCCATGAGACATCGACGTCCGCTCCCAGAACCCGTGCTGCGCCGTCTGGCCGACCGCGCGACCGACTACGGCCTGTCGAGACGGGCCTTCCTCGGCCTGCTCGGGGTGGCGGGAGGGGCGTCGGCGCTGGCCGGGTGCACCGTGGGTGACGCCCCCTCCTCGGTCCGCGGGCAGGGTGGCATGCCCGGCTACCTGCGCTGGGCCAACTGGGAGTACTACATCGACAGGGACGACGACGGGAACTCGCCGACCCTGGACAAGTTCAAGGACCAGACCGGCATCGACGTCCTGTACTACGAGGACATCAACGATCTCGACACGTTCTACGACCAGGTGAGGGGCCGGCTCTCCACCCGGCAGGACATCGGGTACGACGTCATC
The DNA here is from genome assembly GCA_031556715.1 of Cellulomonas sp. Taxonomy (GTDB): domain Bacteria; phylum Actinomycetota; class Actinomycetes; order Actinomycetales; family Cellulomonadaceae; genus Cellulomonas. Next base: position 8,598 of record JAVBSR010000062.1, on the reverse strand, counting down.
ACGCTCTCCGACTGGTGCGTGAAGCAGTGGGCGGACCGGGCCGACCTCAGCCCGCTCGACCGTGCGGCGATGCCGAACACCCAGCACCTCAGGAAGGACCTCCAAGGTCTCTACTTCGACCCGGACCTCAAGTACTCGATCCCGTGGCAGCAGGGCATCACCGTCGTGGCCTGGAACAAGGCGGCCGTCCCCGACGGAATCAGCAGCGTGAAAGACCTGTGGGACCCGAAGTACAAGGGCAAGGTCGCGATCGTGTCTGAGCTGCGCGAGACCATGGGCGCGATCATGAAGTCGCTGGGTACCGACCCGGCGGAGAAGGACTGGGGCGACGCTGAGTTCAACCAGGCGCTCGATGTCCTGAGGACAGCGATCGCCCAGGACCAGATCCTCAGCGTCAAGGGTGGCGACATCGTGACGTTCCTGAGCGAGGGCAAGGCCGAGGTGGCCATCGCCTATGGCGGTGACGTCGCTTTCGAGTCCGACACCTGCGGGTTCGCCATCCCCGACGAGGGCGCGACGTACTGGGTCGACAACCTCATCGCGCCCGCGACCACCAACCAGGTGAGCAACGTCGAGAAGTTCATCAACTTCTACTACGACCCGGAGGTGGCCGCGACGGTCTCCGCCTACACCTACTACGGGACGCCCGTCACGGGAGCGAAGGAGGCCATGGAGAAGATCAACCCCGCCGAGGTCGACAACTCCATGATCTTCCCCACCGACGCGATGCTGGCGAAGCTGTCGAACTGGCGCGAGCTGACCGCAGAGGAATCCGCCCGGTACGGCAAGGAGTTCAAGGACCTGATCGCGTTCCTCTGACCAGCATCGCGGCGGTCGGGGCAGTCGGCCTGAGCATCGCACCGGGCGGCCCTCGGCCTGCGCCGGGCACCTGCTTCCGGTCGGTCGCGTGCGTCGGCCGGGCCCCGGCCCGCCGACGCACCGAGGCCCGGCCGGCCGGCCCGCTGTCGCGGCCGGGAGGCCGCCAGATCCGTTGACGCCCGTCAGGGCGCACAGTCGCGCACCCACCGACGGCAGGCAAGCCCTGGCAGCAACGCGCCCGTGACTGATCTGGGACGTTGGTCCCAGATGGCTTGTCCTGCCGTGATGACGCGGACGCTTCCGTGTCGATAATTGCGGCACTCAATCGGACGACGATGGACATTCCGGACAGGATGTCCATCGTCCCCGTAGACGCTGTCCACTCCCCGGGGACTCACGGCCGACGAAGTGAGGACCCCATGAACCCCCGTTCCCGACCCGTCCCGGCACCGGTGCTGCGCACGCTGGCCGAGCGGGCCGTCGACCACGGCCTGTCCCGTCGCTCCTTTCTCGGCCTGCTCGGCGCGGCCGGGGGCGCGGCAGCCCTGAGCGGGTGCGCCCCCGGCTCCGACGCCCTGCGCTGGGGAACCTACCCGTACTACCTCGACCAGTCCGACGACGGGCACTCGTACCCGACCCTGGAGGAGTTCACGCAGGACACCGGCATCCAGGCCGACCTGCTCGAGGACATCGAGGACCTCAACTCCTTCTACGGCAAGGTCAAAGGCCGCTGGGCCCAGGGCCAGGACATCGGCTACGACACGGTGGTCTTCAGCGACTGGCTGGTCGCCCGGTGCATCCGGCTGGGGTACCTTCAGGCGCTGGACCACGCGGCCATGCCCCAGACCGAACAGCTGCTGCCGCAGTTCAGCACCGAGGCCTACCAGGCCTTCGACCCCGGGCACCGCTACTCGATGCCGTGGCAGGGCGGCATGCCGGTGCTGGCCTGGAACAAGCAGATGCTGCCCCGAGGGCTGCGCAGCGTGGACGACCTGTGGGCACCCGAGCTCAAGGGCAAGGTCGAGGTCGTGGCCGAGCTGCGCGAGACGCTCGGGCCGATCATGTGGTCGCTGGGCACCGACCCGTCCGGCGACTGGGGCGACGACGAGTTCGGCAACGCGGTCGACCTGCTGGCCAAGCACGTCTCCGACCGCCAGATCCGCGACGTCCGGGGCAGCTCGTACACCGAAGACCTGGCCAACGGCGACGCCGTCGCGGTCATCGGGTACAGCGGCGACATCCCCCAGCTCAACGTCGCCGAGGACCGCTTCGGGTGGGCCTTCCCGGAGGAGGGCGGGACGATCTGGGTCGACAACCTCGTGGTCCCCACGACCTCCGACCGGCTGGACCAGGCACAACAGCTCATCGACTTCTACTACGACCCGGTGGTGGCCGCCGCGGTCGCGGCCTACGTCCAGTACGTCACCCCCGTCGACGGGGCCAGGCAGGAGATCGAGAAGATCGACCCGACGCTGGTCGACAACCAGCTGATCTTCCCCTCCGAGGAGACCATGGCCAAGACCGTCGTCTTCCGACCCCTGACCCCCGAGGAGGACGAGAAGTACGGCGCGATGTTCCTCGAGGCCACCGGCAGATGACCGGCCGACGGACGCGGCGCGCCCTCCCAGAACCTGCCCGTCGTCGGCTGGCCGACCGGGCCACCGACTACGGCCTGTCGCGGCGGGCCTTCCTCGGCCTGCTCGGCGGAGCTGCGGGGGCGTCGGTGCTGGCCGGGTGCGGCCCGGGTGACCATCCCGTGTCGTACCCGGGGCAGGGCGGCAAGCCTGGCTACCTCCGCTGGGCCAGCTACCCGCTGTACCTCGACAAGGACGACGACGGGAGCTCTCCCACCCTGACCGCGCTCGAGGCCGCTACCGGCATCCAGGTGCTGTACTACGAGGACATCGACGACCTCGCCACGTTCAACGCCAACGTCAGCAGCCGCCTCGACAGCTACCAGGACATCGGGTACGACCTGGTCACCCTGTCGGACTGGTCGGTGAAGCAGTGGTCGGACCAGGTGTGGCTGGCCCCGCTGGACCGGGCGGCCATGCCCAACACCCAAGGCTTGAGGCCCGAGCTCGACAACCTCTACTACGACCCCGACCACCGCTGGTCCATGCCGTGGCAGCAGGGCATCACCGTGGTGGCCTGGAACAAGGCGGAGGTACCCGCCGGGGTGCGCAGCGTGGCCGACCTGTGGTCACCCCAGTTCAAGGGCAGGGTCGCGGTGGTCGCCGAGCTGCGCGAGACCCTCGGCCCGATCATGCGGTCGCTGGGGACCGACCCGGCCGGCGTCTGGGGTGACGCCGAGTTCGACGAGGCGCTGGAGGTGCTGACCCGGCAGGTCGCCGACGGGCAGATCATCAGCGCCAAGGGTGGCGACATGGTCGACCTCCTGCACGAGGGGCGGGCCGCGGTGGGCATCGCCTACGGCGGAGACGTGGCCTTCTACTCCGACACCTGCGGGTACGCCGTCCCCGACGAGGGTGCGACCTACTGGGTCGACAACCTTGTCGCGCCGGTGACGACCAGCCAGGTGGACTCCGTCGAGCGGCTGGTCGACTTCTACTACGACCCGGAGGTGGCCGCCACCGTCTCCGCCTACACCTACTATGCGACACCCGTCCAGGGCGCCCGGGACGCGATGAAGGACGTCGCCCCCGACCTGGTCGACAACGACGTCATCTTCCTCGCCGACGACAGGCTGGCGAACCTGTCGCTCTTCCGCGAGCTGACGACGGTCGAGGCCGCCCGGTACGACATGCGGTTCAAGGAAGCTGTCGACCACCTCTGACGCCCACCTCCGCCGGGCTGGCGCGGCCCCGTCGCTCCAAGCCCGTGCCGGCCACCGGTGCTACCCGTCGGCGACGACCAGCCGGAGGCTGCCGCGTGGGCGGCGGAGCAGTCGACAGGACGATGGGCGCCGCTGATCGGACCGCTGGGTCACAGGTACTGACCCGGGCGGGGCGTGCCGTCGTCGTCCGCGGCTCCCCGGGCCAGCATGCCCGGGGGCACCGCACCAGGCGGCAGGGCGCGGCGGATCTGCACCAGCTGGTTCTGCGCCGCCATCTGCTGGGCGACCAGCGCCGTCTGGATGCCGTGGAACAGGCCCTCCAACCAGCCGACCAGCTGGGCCTGGGCGATCCGCAGCTCGGCGTCGGTCGGGGCGTCGTCGACGAACGGCAGGGTGATCCGGTGCAGCTCGTCGACCAGCTCGGGCGACAGGCCTTCCTCCAGCTCGCGCAGGGAGCGCTCGTGGATCGCCGCGAGCCGGTTGCGGGCCGCGTCGTCCAGCGGGGCAGAACGCACCTCGTCCAGCAGCTGCTTGATCATGGTCCCGATGCGCATGACCTTGGCGGGCTGCTCGACCATCGAGCGCACGTCTTCGTCGTCGTCGGGCATCTCGTCGGGGTCCAGCACGTCGTGCAGGGCGGCCTCGGCCGCCTGGTCGTCGTCGCTCACTCGACCATCCTGCCCGAGGTCGGGCCCGAGAACCCAGCCGCCCACCCGGATGCGCACGGGAGAGAGCAGGCTCTCGCGATACTTGGTGTTGCCAAGTACTGGTACCTAGCGCTACCTTGTACTGGTACCTGGTCAACCGAGGTAGCAGATGGAGGAGCACCGTGGACGACCTGACCGAGCTGCTCAAGGGCGTGCTGGAGGGCTGCGTGCTCCAGCTGCTCGCCCAGGGCGACACCTACGGGTACGAGATCGTGCGCACGCTGAACCAGGCGGGCTTCGAGACGGTCTCCGAGGGAACCGTGTACCCGATCCTGCTGCGTCTGGAGAAGAAGCAGCTGGTCGACGTGACCAAGAGCCGGTCCGAGATGGGCCCGCCCCGCAAGGTCTACAGCCTCAACACCGCCGGACGGGCGGAGCTGGGGTCGTTCTGGCAGCGCTGGGACTTCGTCACCGCGCGCCTGGCCACCATGAGAGAGGACTGATCATGCCTGAGAAGCTCGACTACCTGTGGCCCTTCACCCGCCGCATGCGCGAGGAGAAGCGGGCCTGGCGGGCGCACGTGGCGCGCACCAAGGCGCTGCCGCCCGACTACAGCCTGGTCCTGGCCGAGATCGAGAAGTTCATGTGGAACTTCGCCCTCGACGCCCAGATGCTCTCCGTCCAGGAAGACCTGCTGGAGATGTTCGAGGACGCCGCCGCCTCCGGGCGCCCGGTGCTGGACGTCACCGGCGACGACGTGGCCCGGTTCGCCCTCGACGTGCTCGTCGCGGCCCAGACCCGCACCTGGACCGGCCAGAAGGCCGACCAGCTCAACCAGCGGATCCACCGGGCCCTCGACCGCAAGGCGGACCACCATGAGTGACCTCGCGATCGCCATCACCGGTCTGCGCAAGGCGTTCAAGGACCACCTGGTGCTCGACGGCCTGGACCTGGCCGTGCCACGCGGGGAGGTCTACGCCCTGCTCGGCCGCAACGGCGCAGGCAAGACCACCACCGTGTCGATCTGCACCACGCTCGACACCCCCGACGCCGGGACCGTCCTGGTAGCCGGGCACGACGTGGTGCGCGACCCGGCCGCGGTCCGGCGGGCCATCACCGCCACCGGGCAGAACACCAGCATCGACGCGGTGCTCACCGGGCGGGAGAACCTGGTGCTCATCGCCCGGCTGCGCCACCTGCCCGACCCCAAGGGGCTGGCCCGGCAGATGCTCGAACGCTTCGACCTGGTCGAGGCCGGCGACAAGCCGACCGCCACCTACTCCGGCGGCATGAAACGCCGCCTGGACATCGCCATGTCCCTGGTGGGCGACCCGCAGATCGTGTTCCTCGACGAACCGACCACCGGGCTGGACCCGGCCGGGCGCCGCGAGGTCTGGGCGACCATCGCCGACCTGGCCGCCGGCGGCACGACCATCATGCTCACCACCCAGTACATGGACGAGGCCGCCCACCTGGCCACCACCATCGGCATCCTCACCGCCGGGAGGATCGCCGTCAGCGGCCACCACGACGCGATCCTGGCCGCGGCCGGGACCACCACCCTCGAAGACGCCTTCCTCGCCCTGACCGGCGACGAGGCCGACGGGACCACCACGGACGGACCGGAGGAACGGTCATGAACGTCGCCCGCACGCTGTCCGAGACCTGGACCCTGACCACGCGGATGTTCAAGCACAACCTCCGCTCCCCCGACACCATCATGACGGTGCTGGTCATGCCCGTGATGATCATGCTGCTGTTCGTCTTCGTGCTCGGCGGTGCCATGAACACCGGCCAGACCCACTACATCGACTACGTGGTGCCGGTGGTGCTGCTGCTGTGCATCGCCTCCGGGATCGCCTACACCACCCTGCGGGTCAACCAGGACGTCTCCACCGGGATGTTCGCCCGGTTCCACACCATGCCCATCGCCCGTTCCGCGCTGGTCGGCGGGCACATCGTGGCCTCGGTCGTCGTCAACGCCGTCTCCATGGCGGTGGTGTGGCTGGTCGCCCTGCTGTGCGGCTACCGGTCGCACGCCGGGCTCGAGGGCTGGCTGATCAGCCTGGGGCTGCTGGCCCTGTCCCTGGTGGCCTTCTCCGTCATGGGGGTGGCCTTCGGTGTGACCGCCAAGTCCGCCGAGGGCGGGGGCATGTACGCCTACCTGCTCATGGGCCTGATGTTCGTCTCCTCGGGCTTCGCGCCCACCGAGACCATGTCGTCGGGCCTGCGGGCCTTCGCCGACCACCAGCCGATGACCCCGCTGATCAACGCCATCCGCGACTCCCAGCAGCTGGGGCACACCTCCGGGTCGGACGGCTGGGTCGCCGTGGCCTGGCTGGTCGCGATCACCGTGGTGTTCGCCGTCGTGGCCCGGGTCGGAGGACGTGGCGTCGCCACCCGGCTGTGACGGCTCCCCACGCCGGCTCACGTCGAGCCGAGACGTGACGACGCCCCGCGCTGCTGCTGGAGCGAGCAGCGCGGGGCGTGCCGGAGCACGGTGACGTCAGGCGTCACCAGCCGTCTCAGCCGGCGGTGGCGGTGAAGTCGTCGACCGTCACGACCACCGGCAGCGGGGTCGAGGTGGTGTCCGTCTGCGCTCCCGCACCGACCGAACCAGGACCGGTCACCGTGGTGTCCGTGGCCTGCAGGGCCCAGACGGTCGGCTCGGTGGTGCCGGCCTTCCACACCTTGCCCTGCAACGTCGAACCGACGACCCGCAGCCGCAGGTTCAGCTGGTCGTCGGGCCCGAGGGTCACCAGCGGGCTGGGCCAGGCCGCCGCGATCAGCGTGTCACGACCCCGCATCAGCTGGATCGAGTCGACCCGGCCCTCCGGCGTCAGGTTGGCCCGCAGCAGGTAGCCCGAGGCGAAGTCCTGCGACACCCGTGCCGAGACCGTCAACCGTGTCCAGCCCTTCGTCGGCCGCTTGGTCACGCCCATCGTGGCGGACACGTCCACGTCGGACAGCGAGACCTGGCCCAGCCGGGCCCGGGCCGTCCACGACGTCCGGTCGATGGTCAGCACGCCGCGGCTGCCGTCGACGGAGAACATCGCCGGCAACGCCTCCGCCTGCCAGGCACCTCCCGTGCCGGCCTGACCCCAACCACCGGACGCCGACCGCGTGAAGGTGTCAGAGGCGACCTGGCCCGGGACGGGAGCGACGACCGTGACGTCGACCCTGGGGCTGCTCACCGTGTTGCCGAACGGGTCGGACGCGGTCACCCAGTAGGTCTGCGTGCCGGCCGGGACCTGGGCCTCGGTGAGCGTCACCGTGCCCGGCCTGAACCACACCGAGCTCTGCACGGTCTGGGCCACCGGGCCCGCCGCGGAGGCCCGGTACAGCCGGTAGGTCAGGTCGGCGTTGTCAGGGTCGGCGTCGGTCACGATGGTGGCGGTGACCGTACCCCCGGACGAGATCACCGCCGGGGTGCCCCAGGCGGCACCCGCCAGGCTCGGGCCGACCTTGTTCGGCGCGACAGCGGCCGTGGCGAACCGCGCCAGACCCTGCTGGGCCTGACCGTTGACCTTGGTGAACTCACCACCGTACGACAGGTACGTGCCGTTGCCGGCCACCGACCACGGGCCCTGGTTGACGCCGGTGTAGGTGCCCGCCGGGAAGTCCGGGAACCACGTCTGCAACGACGGGGCGGGCTCGCCGCCGTGGTCGGTGTACGGGGCGTCGGCCGGGATCGACAGGACGGTCCCCGTGACGGCCCGGGAGAAGGCGATGCCCCGGTAGAAGCCGACGTTGCCGAAACCGCCGATGCGGGCACAGTCGTGGGCGTGACCGGCCTGGTACACCGCGCCGCCCATCGGGAACACCGAGTAGGTGTCGCCGTGGCAGTCGGCGTTCCAGATCATCCGGCCGGTGCGGGCGTCCGCGCGGAACACACCCTCCGAGGTGCCGGTCGCCACGTTGTGCGACTGGGAGGCACCGAAGATGCTGTCGCCGTCGGCCACCAGCTGGGAGACCGTCGCGGTCCTCCCGTCGAAGGTCTTGATGATGGTGTTGACCGGGAAGCTCTGGAGCGCGCCGCTGGTCGGGTCGACCGACCCCAGGCCCGGGACGCTCGCGCCCGCCAGGGTGGAGAACCGGCCGCCGACAGCCAGACGGCCGCCGTCGGCCGTCACCGCCAGCGCGGTCACCGGAGCGTTGGCGTCGGCCTGGAACGGCAGCAACGCCCCGTCGGCCGCGTTGAAGGCCGCCAGGTAGCCGCGGGGCGTCAGCGTCCCGCCCGTCACCGAGGCCGCCCGCGTGAAGTTGCCACCCGCGTACACGGTGGTGTTGGTCGCAGCCAGCGACAGGCCGGCCGATGCCAGCGAGGGCCGGAAC
>JAVBSR010000146.1:0-5357 GCA_031556715.1 Cellulomonas sp. | reverse complement strand
GTGGACACCCTGGTGCTGGGCTGCACCCACTACCCGCTGCTCACCGGGGTGATCTCCTACGTCATGGGCGAGGAGGTGACGCTGGTCTCGTCCGCGGAGGAGACCGCCAAGGACGTGGTCCGCACCCTGGTCGCCCACGACCTGCAGCGCGACCCGCACGCAGGGCCACCGGCCCGCCGGTTCGTCGCGACCGGCGACCCGCTGTCGTTCGCCAGCCTGGCCCGCCGTTTCCTCGGCCCCGAGGTGCACGACGTGGACCCGTTGCGAGAGCTGTGAGCACGGCGTGAGCACGGTGGTACGGGGCCGTCCGGGCGCCGGCGGGACTGGCGTGACGCGCCGCGAGCGAGCGCGGGCCCGACGGTCGGCAGGCCGGCTGCGGTGAGGCTCCGGGTGCTGGGCTGCGCGGGCTCGTTCCCCAGCGCCGACTCCGCGGCGTCGGCGTACCTGGTCAGCGCCGACGACGCGACCGGCCGCAGGTGGACCGTGCTGCTGGACCTCGGCAGCGGCGCCCTGGGTCCGCTCCAGCGTTGGGGCGACCCCTACGCCCTGGACCTCGTGGCGATCTCCCACCTGCACGTCGACCACTGCGCCGACCTGGCGGTGCTCGACGTCGCCCGTCGCCACCACCCGGACGGCCCGTGCGCCCCGCTGCCGGTGTGGGGCCCTGCGGGCACGTCCGCCCGCATCGCCGGGCTGGTCGGCAAGGTTGCCGGCTCTCCCCAGCTCGAGGTCCGCACCTGGGTCGAGGGCGCCACGGTCGTCGTCGGCCCGTTGACGCTCGCACCAGTCGCCATGACCCACACGGTCCCCACGTTCGGGGTCCGGGTGGTCGGCCCGTCCGACGACGACCCGTCCCGTCAGGTGTCGCTGGCCTATACGGGCGACACCGACACGGGCCCCGGCCTGGACACCCTGGCGGCCGGCGTCGACCTGCTGCTGGCCGAGGCCGGTCTGGCGGGTACGGCTGACGCCCCTCGGGGCCTGCACCTCACGGCCCGTCGTGCCGCCGAGGCCGCCGTGCGGGCCGGTGCCCGGCGGCTCGTCCTCACCCACCTCTCACCCTGGGACGACCCCGCCCAGGCCTTCGCCGACGCCGCGGCGGTCTGTCCCGTCCCGCTCGACCTCGCCACCCCTGGTCGTCTGTTCGTCCTGTAGCAGGGTGGGGTCGTCGCGACGGTGGCCTCGGCCGCGTCCGTCACGCCGCCAGGCTGTGCTCCACCAGCTCGACGATCTGCGGGTCGTCCGGCACGGTGCGGGGACGGAAGCGGTGGACCTCGCCACCGGGCAGGACGAGGAACTTCTCGAAGTTCCACGTCACCCGGCCGGCCTTGCCGTGGGCGTCCGGGGTCTGCTTCAGCTCGGCGTACAGGGGGTGGGTGTCGCGTCCGTTGACCCGCACCCGGTCCATCACCGGGAAGGTCACGCCGTAGGTCCGCGAGCAGAACGCCAGCACGGCGTCGTTGTCGCGCAGCTCTTGGTGGAACTGGTTGCTGGGGAACCCGATGACGGTGAACCCGCGGGGACCGTAGGTGCGCTGGAGCGTCTCCAGCGTCTCGTACTGCGGCGCCAGCCCGCAGCGGGAGGCGACGTTGACCACGAGGATCGGTCCGTCGCGGTAGGGCGACAGGGTGGTCTCCTGGCCGTCCATCGTCTGGAACGGGATGTCGTACAGGCTCATGGTGGTCTCCTGCGGATTCATGGTGGTCTCCTGAAGGACGCAGCGGGCAGGCCTCCAGCATGCGCCTGCTGCTTCGTCGGTGCTCGTGGTGTCCGAACCCGTCCGCCGGCGCTCCGGCGTGGGGCACACTGGACCGGTGGGCTCCCCGGTGGAGGACGACCCGGTCGTCGTGGCGCTGCTCGACGACGTCGGCACGCAGCTGCGCGCCCGGGGCGAGCGGATGACCCGGCCCCGCAGCGCCGTCCTGACCGCCCTGGCCCGGCGGGGCGGGCACGTGCTGGCCGCCGAGGTGGTCGAGGCCGTGGCCGAGGTGGATCCCGCGGTGCACCGGGCCAGCGTGTACCGCACCCTGGAGGCGCTGTCGGCGCTGGGTGTGGTGCAGCACCTGCACCTGGGGCACGGCGGGACGGCCTACCACCTGTCCGACGGCGCGCACCACCACGTGCACGCCCAGTGCCAGGTGTGCGGCGTGGTCGAAGACCTGCCGGCCGACCTGCTGGACGGCGTTGCCGAGCAGGTCGCGCTGCGCTCCGGCTTCCTCCTGGACCCGGGTCACGTGGCGCTGTCGGGCACCTGCCGGGCCTGCGCCTCCCACTCCCGGCCGGGCCGCGAGAGCCCGGCAGCGTCCGGGCGTGGCAGCCAGGACCACGGTCCGCAGGGCCGTTGAGCCGTCCGGGTGGGATCAGGCCCTCCGAGGCCGTCAGGCGCCGGCCCGGGCTGGCGGGGTGAGCCGTCGGCGCGCGATCGGTGCACCCTGGTTGGGTGCCTCGCCGTGAACCCGTCGACACCGCGACGACCGACTCCGGGGCGTCCGCGGGTACCTGGGCGCCGCTGGCCCTGAGCACCTACCGGTGGTTGTGGATCGCCCAGCTGGTGTCGAACATGGGCGCCTGGATGCAGTCGGTCGGGGCGCAGTGGACGATGGTGCACGAACCGAACGCCGCCGGCCTCACCGCGCTGGTGCAGGCGGCGGCCCTGTTGCCGGTGCTCGTCGTGTCGTTCCCGGCCGGGGTGCTGGCCGACGTCCTGGACCGCCGCCGGTACCTCATCGGGGTGTTCAGCGCGGCAGTCCTGGTGGCGGCGTCGCTGGCGGTGGTCGCCGCCGTGGGGCTGGTGACGCCGCTGGCTCTGCTGCTGCTCACCTTCGCGCTGGGCGTCACCTCGGCGATGGCCTCGCCCGCCTGGCAGGCGGTCCAGCCCGAGCTGGTGCCGCGGAGCCTGATCCCCGCCGCCGCGGCGCTGGCCTCGATGAACACCAACATCGCCCGGGCTGTCGGGCCGGCCCTGGCCGGTGTGCTGCTGGTGGTCATCAGCCCGGCCGCGCTGTTCGCGATCAACGCAGCGTCGATGGTCGCGGTGATCGTGGCCCTGCTGTGGTGGCGGCGTCCGCCCCAGCCGGACCGCACCGCGGAGCCGCTGCTGTCGGCGGCGCGCTCCGGGTCACGGTACCTGCGTCACGCGCCGGGCGTGCGCCGGGTGCTGCTGCGCACGGGGGTGTTCATCGTGCCGGCGTCGGCGCTGTGGGCCCTGCTCGCCGTGGTGGCGAACCAGCGGCTGCGCCTCGGGCCGGACGGGTACGGGATGATGCTGGCGGCGCTGGGCACCGGGGCCGTGCTCGGCGCGCTGTGGCTGCGACCGTTGCGCGCGGCCCTGCCCCGCGGGGCGCTGCTGGCCGTGTTCTCGTCGGTCTACGCGGCCGCCCTGGTGGGGGCGGGCGTGGTGCGCGTCACCTGGGTGCTGGTGGTCCTGCTGGCCGCGGCGGGCATGGGGTGGCTGGTCGTGCTGTCCATCTTCTCCACCATGCTGCAGCTGACCCTCCCGGCGTGGGTGCGGGCACGAGGCATGGCGGGCTATCTCGTCGTGCTGACCGGTGGTCAGGGGATCGGCTCGGTGCTGTGGGGGCTGGTGGCGCTGCGGGCCGGGGTGGGTCCGGCCCTGGTGGGCGCCGGGGTGCTGCTCGGCCTCGGCGTCCTCACCCAGCTGTGGTGGCCGTTGCGTGAGCGCACCGGGTCGACCGACCCGTCGGTGGACGCCCTGTGGCCGGAGCCCAGGCTGGCGGCCGAGCCGGACGGCCAGGACGGGCCGGTCATGGTCCAGGGGCGGTACCTGGTCACCGACGACGTCGACGCCTTCGTCGAGGCGGCCCGTCGGGTCGGGCTGTCACGGCGCCGGACCGGTGCCACCGCCTGGGCGCTGTACCGAGACCTGGCCGACCCGTCGCTGTTCGTCGAGGTGTTCGTGCTGCCGACGTGGGACGAGCACCTGCGTCAGCACCACGAGCGGCTGACCGGTCTGGACCGTGAGCTCGACGTCCGGATGCGCGCCCACACCACCGAGGTGTCCAGCGTCCGGCACCTGCTGTTCGTCACCGACTGAGCTGTCGGGAAGACCGGTCCGCAAACCGCAAATGCGACGTGTTGCAACAGGGTACGGTGGCCTCCGGACGTCACGGCGACGCCCGGGAACCGAGGTCGCGCATGCACGTCCCTGACGGCTACGTCTCGCCGCAGACCTGCGTGGTGGCGCTCGCCGCGACCGTGCCGTTCTGGGTGGTCGCCACCCGCAAGGTGTCCGACGTGGTCAAGACCAAGGATGTCCCGCTGCTGGCCATGTTCGCCGCGCTGTCCTTCCTCGTCATGATGTTCAACATCCCCCTGCCGGGCGGCACCAGCGCGCACGCCGTCGGTGCGGTGGTGATCGCCATCGTCCTGGGACCGTGGGCGGCGGTCGTCGCGGTGTCGGCGGCCCTGCTGCTCCAGGCCCTGATGTTCGGGGACGGGGGAGTGCTCGCCTTCGGGGTGAACGCGCTGAACCTGGCCGTGATCATGCCGTTCGCCGGCCTGGCGGCCTACCGCCTGGTGGCCGGTCGTTCCCCGCTGACCAGCCGTCGGCGGGCCGTCGCCGCCGGGGTGGGCGGGTACGTCGGCATCAACGCCGCCGGCCTGGCCACCGCCGTGGTGCTCGGGGTGCAGCCGACGCTGTCCCACACCGCCGACGGCACCCCGCTGTACTCCCCGTACACCCTGGCTCAGACCCTGCCCGCCATGGCCGTGCCGCACCTGACCTTCGCTGGTGCTGCCGAGGCGATCCTCACCGCCGGGGTGCTGGCCTACCTGGTCCGGGCGGCACCCGGTCGCCTGGCCGCCACCCACCCGGACCTCATGGTCGGGGCCGCCCAGCCGCCGTCCAGGCCGCGCCGGGTACGGCCCGCCACCGTGGCGGGCGGGTTCGTCGCGGCGATGGTCGTCCTGTGCCCCTTGGGGCTGCTCGCTCCCGGCGGGGCCTTCGGCGAGGACGCGCCGGCCGACCTGGACCTGGCCGGGCTCGGCCTGCGCGCCGTACCCGAGGGGATGGACCGGTTCGCCGGGTTCTGGAGCCACACCCTCATCGCCGACTACGGCTTCGGCGAGGGGCAGAACCCGGTCGTGGGGTACTGGGTGTCGGCGCTGCTCGGTGTCGTCGTCGTCGGGGTGGTCGTCTACCTGCTGGGTCGGGCCGTCGAGGCGCTCGTCGCCCGGCGCGACCAGGTGACCGATGCTGCCGCCTGACTGCGCCGTCGCGCGAGAAGCACCCAGGGCCGCCGACGGGCCGGATGAGGGTTCTGTGCTGTCGGGGGGGGGGGGGGGCGCCCCAACCCACGCCACCAGACCCACACAGGGCGGCGGGGGCCGCCGCCGGC
>JAVBSR010000090.1:0-31597 GCA_031556715.1 Cellulomonas sp. | reverse complement strand
CGCCTGCGCGAACTGGATGCGCACCTGCTTCTGCTCGTGCTCGGGGAAGAAGTCGACGATCCGGTTGACCGACTCGGGCGCGTCGATGGTGTGCAGGGTCGACAGCACCAGGTGACCGGTCTCGGCGGCGGTGAGCGCGGCCCGGACGGTCTCCAGGTCACGCATCTCGCCGACGAGGATGACGTCAGGGTCCTGCCGCATGGCGGCCCGCAGGGCGGTGGCGAAGCTGGCGGTGTCCTGGTGGACCTCGCGCTGGGAGATGATCGACTTCTTGTCCGAGTGGAGCACCTCGATGGGGTCTTCGATGGTGACGATGTTGACCTCGCGCCAGGTGTTGATCAGGTCGACCATCGACGCCAGCGTCGTCGTCTTGCCGCACCCGGTCGGCCCCGTGACCAGCACCAGCCCGCGCGGTTCCAGCGACAGCTCACCGACGATCTCGGGCAGCCCGAGCTCCTGCAACGACCGGGCGCCGACCGAGACCAGACGGAACACCGCACCGTAGGTGCCGCGCGCCTGGTAGGCGTTGACCCGGAACCGGCCCAAGCCTGGGACGGAGTAGGCAAAGTCTGCCTCGTGCCGGGTGTGGAAGTCGTCGACCAGCTCGGCCGGCATGACCTCGTCGAGGATCCGTCGGGTGTCGTCCGGGCTGAGGTCGGGGACCTGCAGGCGACGCAGCCGACCGTCCACCCGCACCCGCGGCGCCGACCCGACCTTGCAGTGCAGGTCAGACCCGCCCGCGTTGACGAGGGCGTGCAGCAGCTGGTTGACAGAGTGAGCAGCCTGGTCGGTCACACCGACCTGATCGACCTGTCCCTGCGTCGTTCTTAGCGCGCCGCGGTGCGACTTACCCGCTCGGGCGAGCCGATGTCGCGCCCTGCTGTCGTCCTGGAACGACGGAGCCCCGCAGCGGCGGGGCTCCGTCGGTCAGGCGTTGGGACGCTTGCCGTGGTTGGCGGCGTTGCCCTTGCGCGTGCGGCGCTTGCGGCCTCGCTGGCTCATCGTGTCTCCTCACCAGAAGTTCCCCGACGACGGGGCAGGGACGCGTCGTGCGTCCGACCGGGGACCATCGTAGGGCGTCGCGACCCTGTCCGCGGAGCTGGCCCGCGGCCGACCGAGGCCGGAACCCGCGTCAGGGCTCGGCGCGCCAGATCAGCTGCTCGTGGATGCGCAGCCGCAAGGTCTCCGGGGCGTGCTCGGTGCAGCCGCGGCGCAGCACCCGTTTGAGGACCAGCTCGACCTGGTACTCGCTGAGACAGCCGGCGCAGTCGTCCAGGTGGGCCTGGACCTGGACGGCGTCGAGCTCTTCGAGCTCGGAGTCAAGGTAGGCCCACAGGCGGGCGAGCGCGTCGTTGCAGCCGGAGCCGCACGGCTGGTCGGGCTGGCTCTGGTCAGACGGGCCTGGCGCGCTCATCGGCCATCACCTGCCGGGACCAGGCCGCGCTGCACGGCGTAGTCGTGCAGCAGCTCGCGCAGCTGGGCACGACCGCGGTGCAGCCGGGACATCACGGTGCCGATCGGTGTGCCCATGATCTCGGCGATCTCCTTGTACGCAAAGCCCTCGACGTCGGCCAGGTACACCGCCATCCGGAAGTCCTCGGGCACCAGGGCCAAGGCGTCCTTGATGTCGGAGTCGGGCAGCCGGTCCAGCGCCTCGGCCTCTGCGGAGCGCAGCCCCGTGGAGGTGTGGGACTCGGCGCGGACCAGCTGCCAGTCCTCGACGTCCTCGGCCGCAGACTGCTGCGGCTCGCGCTGCTTCTTGCGGTAAGAGTTGATGTACGTGTTGGTGAGGATCCGGTACAGCCACGCCTTGAGGTTGGTGCCCGGCCGGTACTGGTGGAAGGCGGCGAAGGCCTTGGTGTAGGTCTCCTGGACGAGGTCGTCGGCGTCGGCCGGGTTGCGGGTCATCCGCAGCGCCGCACCGTAGAGCTGGTCGAGGTAGACCAACGCGTCGTTCTCGAAGCGTTGCGTCCGGGCGCGGTCGTCCTCGTCCCCCGGGGCGCGGCTGGTCTCGTCGGTCATCGAGGACGAGCCTACCTGGATGCCGGCCACCGGTCGTTCCAGCAGGCGGGTCATGTGATGACTAACACCGGAACGGCTGTGCGGCATTCCCGCGCCGGAGCACACCCGCCGAGGCGAGGTCCGCCAGGGCCGACGGAGGATGTTGACGAGCGCAGCAAGCCCACTACGGTGGAACCAGGAAGCGGACCGAGCCGAGGAGGACCCGTGCTGCACCGCATCGCCCGACCGCTGTTCGCCACCTGGTTTGTCGCCGAAGGGACCGGAGCCGTGCTCCGGCCTGCCGAGCATGTCACCGCCATCAGGCAGGCTGCGGCCCGGCTGCCCGGCCAGGCGGGCGACGCGGTGAACCGGGTGGACGACACGCAGCTGGCCCTGGCGGTCCGGGCCCACGGTGCGGCCATGACCCTCGCCGCGAGCGCCCTGGCAGCCGGCAAGGCCCCCCGGACGGCCGCGACCCTGCTCGCCCTGCTCACCGTGCCGACGCTGGTGCGCACCCTGCCGCCGCCCCGCTCGGCCCGGTCGAAGGAACCAGGCTCGGCGAGGCCGACCAGGGAGCAGAGCCGGGCCCGCCGTTCCCGGCAGGTCCAGGTGCTCAGCGCGGTCGGTGGTGCCCTCATCGCGGCAGCCGACACCGAAGGTCGACCCGGGCTGCGCTGGCGGGTCGCCACGGCACGTGCGCAGCGGGCCGAAGCCCAGGCCCAGTCGACCGCCTGAACACCGGTGCATCCTCTCTGGCCTGCCCCGACGCCCCACGGTGCACTGTCGGCCACGGTCGTCGTGCCCGGATCGAAGTCGTTGTCCGCCCGGTACCTGGTGCTGGCCGCGCTGGCCGACGGCCCGAGCGTCCTGCGCGGTCTGCTGAGCAGCCGGGACACCCGGCTCATGGCCGAGGCGCTGCGCGCTCTGGGTGCGACGGTGACCCCCGGCGAGCGTGACTGGACGGTCGTGCCCGGCCCGGCGCCTGCCGGACCGGTGTCCGTGGACGTCGGTCTGGCCGGGACGGTCATGCGGTTCGTGCCTCCCATGGCGGCGCTGGCCGACGGTCCGGTGACCTTCGACGGCGACCCGCAGGCCTACGCGCGCCCGGTCGGCCCGCTGCTGGAGGCGCTGCGCCGGCTGGGCGTGCCGGTGGACGACCGCCGGGCGGCCGGTCACCTGCCGTTCACGGTGCACGGCACCGGCCGGGTGGCCGGTGGGGCGGTGACGGTGGACGCCTCGTCGTCCAGCCAGTTCGTCTCGGGGCTGCTGCTGGCGGGGGCGCGCTACGACGCCGGGCTGACGGTGCGCCACCGGGGCGGGCCGCTGCCGTCGTCGCCGCACGTCGAGATGACCGTGGACGTGCTGCGCGCCGCCGGGGTGGTGGTGAGCACCACCGAGCCGGACGTGTGGCAGGTGGCGCCCGGCCCGATCGCCGGGCGGGACCTCCAGGTGGAGCCGGACCTGTCGAACGCGGCACCGTTCCTCGCGGCGGCGCTGGCGGTCGGCGGTCAGGTCACGGTGCCCGGCTGGCCGGCCCGCACCACCCAGCCGGGAGCGCTGCTGCCGGAGATCCTCGCCGCCATGGGCGGGACGGCCGAGCTGGTGGGCGACCGGCTGACCGTCCGCGGCGACGGCCGGGTGCGCGGCGTGGACCTGGACCTGCAGGCCGCCGGCGAGCTGGCTCCGACCGTGGCGGCCCTGGCCGCCCTGGGCGACGGCCCCACCCGGCTGCGCGGCATCGCCCACCTGCGGGGGCACGAGACAGACCGCCTGGCGGCCCTGGCCACCGAGCTGACCCGGGTGGGTGCCGGTGCCGAGCAGACCGACGACGGTCTGGTCATCACTCCCCGCCCGTTGCACCCGGCCCGGTGGCGCACCTATGCCGACCACCGGATGGCCACCGCCGGGGCGCTGGTCGGCCTGGTCGTGCCCGGCCTGGAGGTGGAGGACGTGGCCACGACCGCCAAGACCCTGCCGGGCTTCGTCGAGATGTGGCAGGCCATGCTGAGCGCGAGCCGGCCCTGATGGCCCGGCGCGAGCTCGACGAACGGGACGTGCGCGTACGGCCCGGCCGCGGGTCGCGCCCCCGCACCAAGCAGCGCCCGGCGCACGCCGACGCCGTCCGCGGCTTCGTCACCGGCGTGGACCGCGGCCGCTACCAGACCCTGGTGGACGGGCGTGCGGTGGTGGCGATGAAGGCCCGCGAGCTGGGCTCCCAGCGCGTCGTGCCCGGGGACGAGGTGGACCTGGTGGGCGACCTGTCCGGACAGCCGGGCACCCTGGCACGGATCGTGCGGATCGCCCCGCGGCGCACGGTGCTGCGACGCACCGCCGACGACCAGGACCCCAGCGAACGGATCGTCGTCGCCAACGCCGACCAGCTGGTGGTCGTCACCGCGCTGGCCGAGCCGACACCCCGCACCCGCATGATCGACCGGTGCGTCGCGGCCGCGTACGACGCCGGGATGGACGCCCTCCTGGTGCTGACCAAGGCCGACCTGGCCGACCCGGAACCGCTGACCACCCTGTACGCCGCGGCGGGGGTGGCCTCGGTGGTGACCCGGGTGGACGGCGACCAGGTCGTCGGCCTGGACACGCTGCGCGCGGCCCTGGACGACCGGGTCTCCGTCCTCGTCGGTCACTCCGGCGTCGGCAAGTCCACCCTGGTCAACGCGCTGGTCCCGGGCGCCGGGCGGGCGACGGGCGTGGTCAACGAGGTGACCGGCCGGGGACGGCACACCTCCACCTCGGCGGTCGCCCTGCCGCTCCCCCGGCCCGAGGACGCCCCCGGAACCTGGGTGATCGACACCCCGGGGGTGCGCTCTTTCGGCCTGGCTCACGTGGACCCGGCGCACCTGCTCGCCGCGTTCACCGATCTGGCTGAGGTGGCGACGGCGGCCTGCCCGCGCGGCTGCACCCACCTGGCCGACGCCCCCGACTGCGCGCTGGACGAGTGGGTCGACGACGCCGACGAACCCCAGCGCACCAGCCGTCGGGCCCGGCTCGACTCGCTGCGACGTCTGCTCTCCTCCCGTCTCGGCACCGACGACTCCGACTGACCGCTACGCAGGACCCTTCAACGATGTGCAGGATCCTGTTGACCTGCGACAGCAGGCTGAGAACCCGCCAGCGCCGTCCGTGCCCGTCAGGCGCACTGCTACAGTCGGCCCGTGCCTGAGCTGCCCGAGGTCGAGACGGTGCGGCGGGGCCTGGAACGACTGATCGTGGGCCTGCGGATCGACCGGGTCGAGGTCTTCGAGCCCAAGAGTTTCCCCGTCGAGTCGGGCACCTGGGTCGAGGCGGTCGACACCTGTGTGGTCGGTGCGCGGGTGGTGGCGGCGCGGCGGCGGGCCAAGGTCTTGATCCTCGACCTGGACAACGGCAGCTCGCTGGTCGGTCACCTGAGGATGACCGGCCAGATGGTGGTGCGCGGGCACGAGAGCTGGGGCGCCGGCCATCCCAACGAATCGTTGCTGGCGCGGCTGCCCGACCGTTCTACCCGCATCGACTTTGTCTTCGACGACGGCTCCCACCTGTTCTTCAACGACCAGCGGAAGTTCGGCTGGATCATGGTGGTCCCGACCTCTGCTGTCGAGCAGATCCCTTTCATCGAACGGCTCGGCCCCGAGCCGTTCGACCCGGCCGACTTCCCCGAGTTCCACCGCCGTATCGCCCGCCGTTCCAGGACCTCGATCAAGGCCGCCATCCTCAACCAGGAGGTCCTGGCCGGGGTCGGCAACATCTACGCCGACGAGGCCCTGTGGGCTGCCCGTCTGCACCCGGCCCGGCTCGTGTCCACCGTCACCGCACCCCAGCTGCGCGAGCTGTACACAGCGGCTGCCGACGTCATGACCCTGTCGATCGACCTGGGCGGTTCGACCGACCGCAACTATGTCGACGCCGAGGGCAACCACGGGTCGTACCTCGGCTTCGCGCACGTCTTCCGCCGCGAGGGACAACCCTGCTCCCGCTGCGGCACCGTCATCCTCAAGACCAAGGTCGCCGGCCGCGGCACCCACTACTGCCCCACCTGCCAGGAGTGAGCGCGAGCCGGTGGTGAACCGTCCGGGTGCCGGAACCTGGTGAGCCATTTCTTCCCCCGCGGCGTGAGGCGACCGTCCTCACGCTGTCAGTGGCCGCCGGTCCCTTCGTGTGAACATCCTTTCCGCCGGCGCCTTCCGTGTCGATCACCTCCACATGGCTGCACCTGGTTGGTATCCCGACGCCCACAATCCCCGGTACGTGCGATGGTTCGACGGTTTCCAGTGGACCCAAGCGGTCCAGCCGGTCGGTGGGCTCCCTCCGGCGCTCGCTGCGGGACCGTCCACCACGATGCACTGGATCGCACCCGTGGGGCGTTCATGGCAGTCGGTGGCGGCGGGCTATGTCGGCCTGGTGGCGCTGCTGGCCTGGATGTTCGGCTGGATGGGCCTGGGCGGGGCGCTGTTCGGCTGTGCCGTCGGGACTGGTTCGGTCGTCCTGGGTGTGCAGGCGGTGCGCCGCGCGACCGAGGGCGGTCACGGCCGCGGGCGCGCCGGGTTCGCGATCGGCGCCGGTGCGCTGTGCCTGGTGCTGACGGTCTCCATGGCGCTGACCAGCGTCTGATGCCGTCCGCGCCGAGGCCGCCTCACTCCTCGGTGCGGCCTCGCGACCCGGCCAGCACGGTCGACGGCTGGACCGCGAGCGGCTTGCGTCGCTGCCGCTGGACCGGCCGTGACGCCGCCGGCCCGGCGACGGGGCGACCCAGCTGCCAGTCGCGGATCTCTGGCATGTCCTCGAGGTTCTCCACGATGTAGTCGGCGTGACGTTCCAGCATCTGTTCGCAGTGCTGGTACAGCTCGTGGCTGCCCACCGGTTGGACGGCCGCATTGTTGATGGCGTCCATGACGAGGTGGAAACGGTCCACCTTGTTGCGCACCACCATGTCGAAGGGGGTGGTGGTCGTGCCCTGCTCGACGAATCCGCGGGCCCGGAAACGGTCAGCGTCCGGGCGGCCGTGGACCAGCTGGTGGATAGCACCGGGGTAGCCGTGGAAGGCGAACACCACGTCGACGTCGTCGGTGAAGGTGTCGGTGAACTGCTTGGCGCTCATTCCGTGCGGGTGGTCTTTCTGCCGGTACAGCGTCAGGAGGTCGACGACGTTGACCAGGCGCACCTTGAGCTCGGGCAGGTGCTGCTTGAGCAGCTCGGCGGCTGCGACCGCTTCCATGGTGACCACGTCGCCGGCGCAGGCCAGCACGATGTCCGGCTTGGCCGTGCCCAGCCCGTCGGTGCCTGCCCATTCCCAGATGCCGAACCCGCGGGTGCAGTGCTCGATGGCCTCGTCCATGCTGAGCCACTGGGGCTGCGGCTGCTTGTCCTGGACGATGAGGTTGATGTAGTCCCGCGACCGGAAGCAGTGGTCGGCGACCTCGACCAGGCAGTTGGCGTCCGGCGGCAGGTAGATCCGGGAGACACCGCCGCGCATGTTGAGCACCACCTGCAGCAGCATCGGCGACTGGTGCGAGAAGCCGTTGTGGTCGTTGCGCCAGCAGGTCGAGCTCAGCAGGATGTTGGTGCTGGGCACCTTGGCCCGCCACTCCAGGCGGCTGCCTTCTTCGAGCCACTTGGCCTGCTGCATCGTCATCGAGGCGCTGACCATGGCGAACGCCTCGTAGGTGGCGAACAGGCCGTGCCGACCGGTCAGGGTGTAGCCGTCGAGCCAGCCGTGGCACAGGTGCTCGCTCAGCACCTCCATGACCCGCCCGTCGGGTCCGATACCCACGTCGATGATGTCGGTCCGTTCCATGAACGCCCGGTCGGAGACCTCGAAGACGGCCTGCAGCCGGTTCG
This sequence comes from Cellulomonas sp., assembly GCA_031556715.1. GTDB lineage: Bacteria > Actinomycetota > Actinomycetes > Actinomycetales > Cellulomonadaceae > Cellulomonas. The sequence continues at coordinate 23,764 of JAVBSR010000090.1, read as the reverse complement.
AGGCGGTCTCGTCCGGGCAGAACAGGCGGAAGGTGTTCGGGTTGCTCCGGTAGATCTCCCGCAGCAGAGCACCCAGCTGGCGGGTCGACTCCAGGCGGACGGTCGCCCGGGTCTGCGGTGTGACCTCCACCCCGAACTCGCGGAAGTCGGGCAGGTCGAGCTCGTGCTGGTGCCCGCCGTTGGCGTGGGGGCTGGCGCTCATGCGCTTGGTGCCCGCGGGGTTGTTCGACCTGACCAGCTCCGTGAGCGAACCGTCGTGGCTGAACAGCTCGTCGACGCGGTATGAGCGCAGCCACTCCTCCAGCATCGCCAGGTGGGCCGGGTTCTCCCGGACGCCGGACAGCGGCACCTGGTGGGCGCGCCAGGTGCCCTCGACGACGTCGCCGTCGACCAGCTTGGGGCCGGTCCAGCCCTTGGGGGTGCGCAGCACGATCATCGGCCAGCGGGCCTGGCCGCCGGTGTAGGTGTCGCCGGCGCGGGCGCCGTCCTGGATCTCGCGGATCCGCGTGGCGCAGTAGGCCAGGGCGTCGGCCATGCGCTCGTGCATCCACGGGACGTCGTTGCCCTCGACCCAGACCACCTCGTAGCCGTGCCCCTCGAGGAGCGACGTCAGCTGTGCCGGGTCCTTGCGGCCCAGCACGGTCGGGCCGGCGATCTTTGCACCGTTGAGGTGCAAGATCGGCAGGACGGCACCGTCGTGACGCGGGTTGAGGTAGGTGATGCCCTTCCAGCTGCCCTCCAGCGGGCCGGTCTCGGCCTCGCCGTCGCCGACCACGGCCACGACCAGCAGGTCGGGGTTGTCGAGGGCGGCGCCGAAGGCGTGCGACAGGGCGTAGCCCAGCTCGCCCCCCTCGTGGATCGAGCCGGGGGTGGTCACCGAGGCGTGGCTGGGGATGCCGCCGGGCGTGGAGAACTGGCGGAACAGCGAGCGCAGACCGTCCTCGTCCTGCGTGATTCGCGGGTTGATGTCGGTGTAGTGCCCTTCGAGATAGCCGGCTGCCACCAGGGCGGGACCGCCGTGACCGGGGCCCGCGACATAGAGGCAGTCCAGACCGGTCTCGCGGATCAGCCGGTTGAGGTGGGAGTAGATGAAGGCCAGCCCGGTGCTGGTTCCCCAGTGGCCCAGCAGGCGCGGCTTGATGTCGTCGCTGGTCAGGGGACGGCGCAGCAGCGGGTTCTCGCGCAGGTAGATCTGACCGGCGGTCAGGTAGTTGCAGGCACGCCACCAGGCGTCGACCTTGTCCATCTCGTTCTTGGTCAGAGGCGGCACGGAAAGTGGCATGGCTCCAGGCTAACCTCAGGGTCATCATTTGACCTTTCCGCCAGGCACCAACCCCTACCGTTCGTCGGTCACCCGCCGTTTGGTATCGGGGAGGGCCGTCCAGGCACTACCGTGGCGGCAGGACCGGGCTAGGAGATCCCAGTGGACAAGCCACGTTACGACGACGACCTGCGCCTGGCGCACGTCATCGCCGACCAGGTCGACGCGTTGACCATGGCACGTTTCGGCGCCGCCGACCTGCACGTGGAGGCAAAACCCGACCTCACCCCGGTGACCGACGCCGACCGGGCCGCCGAGGCGAAGGTGCGCGAGCAGCTGTCCCGGGCACGACCGCGCGACGCGGTCCACGGCGAGGAGATGGGCGACACCGGGGGCGGCCCGCGACGCTGGGTGGTCGACCCGATCGACGGGACGAAGAACTTCGTGCGTGGTGTACCCGTGTGGGCGACGCTCATCGCCCTGATGGACGGCCCGGAGGTGAAGCTCGGGGTGGTCAGCGCCCCGGCGCTGCACCGACGCTGGTGGGCGGCGCTCGGCTCCGGTGCCTGGACAGGCCGGTCGTTGTCGCAGGCCCGCCAGCTGCACGTCTCCGGGGTCAACACCCTGGCCGATGCCTCGTTGTCGTTCTCGTCGCTGCACGGCTGGCAGGAGGCGGGGCGCCTGGACGGTTTCCTGGACCTGACCCGGAAGGTGTGGCGCACGCGCGCCTACGGCGACTTCTGGTCGCACGTCTTGGTCGCCGAGGGCGCCGTGGACATCTCGTGCGAACCGGAGCTGGCCCTGCACGACATGGCCGCCCTGGTGCCGATCGTCACCGAGGCTGGCGGGCACTTCACCAGCGTCGACGGCGAACCGGGCTGCTCAGGATCCTCCGCCGTGGCCACCAACGGTCTGCTGCACGCCGAGGTGCTCGCCGCCCTGGCCCCCGCCCGTCGACGCTGAACGACCCTGACGACGGCACGGACTCCCGTCGAAAAACCCCCGCCTGGACCAGCTGACGCGCCCGGAGCGACGACCGCCCGGTGTCACCGAGGTTCGGTACCGGCCCGGTCCTCGACCGGCTGACGCAGCTCGTCGAAGAGCTCGTCCTCGGCCGACGCACCGGCGTCGCACCGCTCGTCCTGAGACGGCTCGCCACGGCCTGACGGCTCGCCGCGCTCGACAAAGTCGGGGATCTCCAGGACCACCGCGTCCATGTCGTCGGCCGTGCGCCGAGGGTCAGCGCCCGGCGCGTCGGGAGGCAGCGGGGCCTCGCGGAAGGCTGAACGTCCGAACAGCAGGTACGTGACGAGGAATCCGCACCCGAGCACCGCCGCCCCGGCGACCGCGTCCAGGACGAAGTGGTTGGCCGTCCCGACGATGACCAGGACCGTGGCCACCGGGTAGAGCGCGCCGAGGACCCGGACCCACAGGCGCTTGGCGCACACCACGACGAACAGCCCGCACCACAGCGCCCACGCCGTGTGCAGGCTCGGCATGGCGGCATACTGGTTGGAGTGGTCGGCGACCTCCGGGGTCGCGAACGACCCCCAGGTGTGGAACACCTTCAGGGTGTCGACGTAACCCATCTCCGCCAGGCGTGGCGGCGCCAACGGGTACAGCCAGAAGCCGAACAGCGCGACGATCGAGGCGATGAACAAGACCGTGCGGGCGCCGGAGTACCGGCGGGGATGGACCCGGAACAACCACACGAGCACCGCGATCGTGACGATGAAGTGCAACGTCGCGTAGTAGTAGTTCATCACCTGGGCGACGGGCTCGTGGGCGGCGACAAAATGGTTGAACGACTGCTCGACGCCGAGGTGGAGCTTGTCCTGCAGGCGCTCGACGGCGGCGGCGTGGCCCATGGCCAGGCTGACCTTCTCGGGTACCGCGTTGCGGACCATGGTGTAGATCCACAGGCACAGCGCGATGAGCGCCACTTCCCAGTACAGGCGCAACGGCCGGTGGAACCGCATGCCCTCGGGCAGCAGACCGGTAAAGCGGCGGGAACCAGACGTCGTCTCGGTACCCGTCACTGCAGCCATTGACCCATCCTCTCATCTGTTCCGCACCGAGGAGGCGAGAACAGCCGGTCGACGCTGGCGCCACGACCCGACCGGTTGCGAAACCCCTGGTAGGCCGTGAAGATCGAGGACCGGTCCGACCTGAGGTCATGATGAGCACCCACACCGATGTCTCACAGCCACCGCACGCCCTGTCCGCCGCCGAGGTGCTGCGTCTCCTCGAGTCTGGGACCAGGGGCCTGACCAGCGACGAAGCCACGGACCGCCTGGCGAGCACCGGCCGCAACGAGCTGCCCGAGCAGCCACGTCCGCCCGCCTGGCGCCGGTTCGTCGGGCACTTCGACGACGTGCTCATCTATATCCTCCTGGCCGCGGCCGTGCTCAAGGCGATCCTCGGCGACTGGGTGGACTTCACCGTGATCCTCGCCGTCGCGGTGATCAACGCCCTGGTCGGGTTCCTCCAGGAAGGCCGGGCCCAGAAGGCCCTGGACTCGATCAAGCGGATGCTCTCGCTGGACGCCCAGGTGAGGCGCGACGGCCGGTGGGGCCTGGTGGACGCCGCGACGCTGGTGCCCGGGGACGTGGTCCGGGTCCGGGCCGGTGACCGGGTGCCCGCCGACCTGCGTCTGATGAGCGCGACGAACCTCCAGGTCGACGAGTCCGCGCTGACCGGCGAGTCGGTACCGGCAGCCAAGGACGTCGCTGCGGTGGCCGACGACGCCGGTGTCGGCGACCGCAGCTCGATGCTGTTCTCCTCCACCCTGGTCACGACGGGAGTCGGCGAGGGTGTCGTCGCCGCGACCGGTGCGGCTACGGAGATCGGAAAGATCCAGGCGCTGGTCGCCGAGGTCGACCCGCTGGACACGCCCCTGACCCGCCAGCTGGACCGCCTGGGCAAGCACCTGTCGATCCTCATCGGGATCATGGCCGCGGTGATGCTCGTCATCGGCCGGGCCATCCACGACTTCCCGCGTGACGACCTGATCTCCGCGGCCATCGGGTTCGCGGTGGCGGCCGTGCCCGAGGGCCTGCCGGCGCTGGTCACGATCACGCTGGCGCTGGGGGTGCAGCAGATGGCGCGGCGGCGCGCCATCACCCGCAGGCTCACGTCTGTCGAGGCCCTGGGATCGGTGACGACGATCTGCTCGGACAAGACCGGCACCCTCACCCAGAACGAGATGACCGCCCGGGCTGTCGTCACCCCGCTGCGGGCCTACGCGGTGACCGGTTCCGGCTACTCCCCCTCGGGGCACCTGCTCGACGCCGGCGGCGAGGTGGCCACCGCCGCTGAGCACCCTGACCTGGAGGCGCTGGTGCTGGCCGTCGGTTGCGCCAACGACGCCCGGCTGGAGCAGGTGGACGGGTCGTGGCGGGTGGTCGGCCAGCCCACCGAGGGGGCGCTGAACGTCCTGGCCACCAAGGCCCAGGCCGACACCCGCGCGGTGACCCGGGTGGCCCAGGTGCCGTTCGAGTCGGCGCACAAGCTGTCTGCGACGCTCGACGACGTGCCGGGCACCGGGCGGGTCATCCATGTCGTGGGCGCCCCGGACCGGCTGCTGGAACGCTGCACCGCACAGTGGTCGCTCCTCGGTACCGCCCGGCTGGACACCGCCCTGTGGGAGGCGACCAACGACGAGCTCGGCGCCCAGGGGCTGCGGGTGCTGGCCGCCGCCTCGTTCCCGGCCACGGCTCGCCCGGCGGCGGTCGACCCGGACGCCCTGACCCTGGCCGACCTGGACACCGGGCTGGTGTTCCTCGGTCTGGTCGGCATCGTCGACCCGCCGCGTCCTGAGGCGACCGCTGCGGTCGCCGACTGCCGCGCGGCGGGGATCCGCGTCAAGATGATCACCGGTGACCACGCCGGCACGGCCGTGGCGATCGCCCGCGAGCTGGGCATCGTCGGCGAGGACGAGGTCGACGCGGTGACCGGTGCACAGCTGGAGGCGATGTCCCAGTCCGAGCTGCGTGCCCGGGTGCGCGACGTGGACGTGTTCGCCCGGACCAGCCCTGAGCACAAGATCCGCATCGTGCGGGCCCTGCAGTCGCACGGCGAGGTCGTGGCGATGACCGGGGACGGCGTGAACGACGCCCCGGCGCTGACCCGCGCTGACATCGGCGTCGCCATGGGCATCAAGGGCACCGAGGCGACCAAGGACGCGGCGGACATCGTGCTGACCGACGACAACTTCGCCACCATCGAGCGCGCCGTCGAGGAGGGCCGGCGGATCTACGACAACATCCGCAAGTCGGTGGTGTTCCTCCTGCCGACCAACGGGGCCCAGTCGTTGGTGATCCTCGTCGCGGTGCTGTTCGGCCTGACCCTGCCGCTGGCCCCGGTGCAGATCTTGTGGGTCAACCTGGTGACCGCGGTGACCCTGTCGCTGTCCTTGGCCGCCGAGCCCGCCGAGCCGTCAGTGATGCGCCGTCCGCCGCGCGACGCCACCGAAGCGCTGCTGTCGCGCCCGTCGCTGGTCCTGGTGCTGTTGGCCTCGCTCATCATCGGCGGCGCCACCCTGCTGGTCTTCGAGCTGGAGCGCAACGCCGGGGTCGACCTGGCCCGCGCTCAGACAGTCGCGGTCGGCATGCTGGCCGCCGGCCAGGGTGCCTACCTGCTGTCCTGCCGTTTCCTCACCGCGTCGAGCCTGCACCCCCGGGTGCTGCGCGGCAACCGTCTGATCTGGGTCTCGTCGGGCGCGCTGCTGGCGCTCCAGCTGGTGTTCACCTACGCCCCCTTCATGCACTCCTGGTTCCACTCGGCTGCTCTCCTCCCCCGGGACTGGGGGCTGATCGTCGGCCTGTCGGTCGGCGTCTTCCTCCTGACCGAGGCCGCCAAGGCAGTCAGCTGGCGGGTCCCCCGCTGACCGACCTCGCGCCGACGGCGACGCTGCACGGTCTACCGTCCGCCTGTCCTGGCGCTGCGGGCGAGGTCCTCATGCCAGCCCGTCGGAACCGACCGCGACCGCCGCCGGGGACCGTCCGCGTCAGGCCTCGTCGGCCATCTCTGGCCTGCGTGTGGCGCGTTCGGGTGCCGGGTCGGTGCGCCGTCAGGCCTGCTCGACGTCGTCTGGGGCCCGCCGCGGGCTGGACGGGACGAGCTTGAGCCCGACGACGGCGGCGATGATCCCCACGATGAAGATCACCTTGCCGGCGCTCACGGACTCGTCGCCGCTGAGGATCGCGTAGGTCACGGTGAGGGCTGCTCCGATGCCGACCCAGACGGCGTAGGCGGTGCCGATCGAGATGTGCCTGGTCGCGTAGCCCAGCCCGAGCATGCTCAGCACCAGGGCGATGATGAAGATGACCGACGGGACGAGGACGGAGAGGCCGTCGGACTTGCCGAGGGCTGTGGCCCAGACGGCTTCGAAGACGGCACTGACCAGAAGGATGATCCAGGGCACGGTCAGCTCACCGCCTTGAGGCCGATGACTGATCCGACGAGCAGCACCAGCAGGCCGATGCGGGCCACGGTGGCGCGCTCCTGACCGGTGACGATGCCCCAGACCACGGTGAGCGTCGCGCCGATCCCGACCCAGACCGCGTAGGCGGTGCCGGTGGGCAGCGACCTCATCGCCCAGGCGAGCCCGACCATGCTGAGCGTGGAGGCGACGAAGAACACGACGGTCGGGCGCCACCGCCGGAAGTTGTCCGAGGCGCCGAGCGCGGTGGCCCACACCGCTTCGAGGAGCCCAGAGAGGACCAAGACGAGCCAAGCCACGACAAGCAACCCTTCTGAGTCAGTCTTGTCTGTGCGGGTACTGCTCCCTCGTCCGCTGAGCCACAGTAACGCGTCTCTAGTACGAATGTACCAGATATCATCACTCTCGCACGGCGGCACACCCCCTGGCCCCTCCCAGTGGCCGCTTGGGTGCCTGGTCGCGGTGCGGCGCTTCGCTGCTCGACCGGGCAGCACGTGCAGTGGCGCCGCTCTGGCTGGGGCTGCTTCTGCCATCGGGGCGGGCAGCATCACAGCCACCACGACCAGCCGCACACCACAGACAGACCCAGCCGCACGCACACCGCAGGCAGGCAGACGCAGCACCCCACACGAAGGCCGGCACGGCCGAGCGGGGGGTCCCGGGGGCGGGCTCCGGGCGGGTGCGGGGCTGGGCCCCGCACAACATGACGAGAGCGACGCGGCTTGCGTTTCGCAAGCACACGTCGCTCTCGATCTCGTAGCGGGGGCAGGATTTGAACCTGCGACCTCTGGGTTATGAGCCCAGCGAGCTACCGAGCTGCTCCACCCCGCGTCGGCTGTACTACCTTACGCTGACCCGTCCGAGGATGCCAAACGCGCAGGTCAACCTGCCGGTCTGCGTCGGCTGGTCCAGGTTGCCGGACACGATCTGGACCAGGCGCGCACCGGACGCCACGTCCTGGGCCGGCCTCGCCGCGGGGGCGGACGGGCCGACCCAGGCCATGGGTCGCCTCACTCCTGTTTCTGCCGCTCGGCCGCATCCACGGCCTTGGCGATCGCGTCGTTGAGGGCATTCTGGGCCTGCCCGTAGGCCGCCCAGTCGCCCTTCTCCAGCGCCGACTGGGAGTCGGAGAGCGCCTGTTCAGCGGCTTGCAGCGCGTCGGTCAGGTCGGCCTCGGCGGTGGTGTCTGGGCCGGTCTGGTCTGGGCCGGTCTGGTCGGGTGGGGCTTCGGTGGCGCCGGTATCCGGGTTCTGGGCGGCTGCGCCGGAGTCGCCGGCGAACACCTTGTCCAGGGCACCGGCCAGGGTCGAGTCCCATCCGATCACGTCGCCGAAGCTGACCTGCACCATCTGCATCTTCGGGAACTTCTGGTCTCCTGATGCCGCTTGCAGGTACACGGGTCTGACGTAGAGCAGACCACCTCCGACCGGCAGGGTCAGCAGGTTGCCGTACAAGATCGTCGAGTCGCCGATCTTCAGCAGGTTGAGGTCTTCCATCATCTTGGCGTCTGCGGCGAAGTTCGCCGCTGCCTGCCGTGGGGCTGACACGGTCGACGACCCGGTGGTCGGCAGCCCGAGCAGCCGAATCTTGCCGTAGTCGTCGGCTTTCTTGCCGGCGGTGTTGCCCGCCTCGGCGTCGACGGCCGCGTACCCGGTGAGCACCGCGTTCGCGCCTTGCGGCTGGAAGGTGGACATCAGCGAGAACGACGCCGCCGACTGGTCGGGCATCTTCAAGGTCATGTAGTACGGCGGCTGGTCGACTGTCGTCTGCGCCGGGTCGGCCGAGACGGTCCAGAAGTCGTCACCGCGGTAGAACCGCTTGGGGTCGGTCTCGTGGTACTGGGACAGCAGGGTGCGCTGCACCTTGAACAGGTCTTCCGGGTACCGCAGGTGGCTCATCAGGTCGCTGTTGATCGCTGACATCGGCTGGATCGTCCCGGAGAAGATGCTGCTCCACGCCCGCAGCACCGGGTCGTCCGGTTCCCAGGCATACAGGTCGACCGAACCGTCGTAGGCGTCCACCGTCGCCTTCACCGAGTTGCGGATGTAGTTCACCGTCTTGGGCCGCAGCGCCGAGACCGTGTTCGACCGTTCGGTCAGCGAGTCCGTCGTGGCGTCCTCCAGCGACGCTGCTGCCGAGTACGGGTACTGGTCGGTCGTGGTGTATCCGTCGACGATCCACTTGACCCGGCCGTCGATGACCGCCGGGTAGACCCGACCGTCCAGCGTCAGGTACGGGGCGACCTTGGCCACCCGGGCCTTGGGGTCACGGTCGTAGAGGATCTGCGAGCTGGCGGTCACCCGGTCGGAGAACAGGATGTCGCCAGAACCGAACTTGATGGCGTACAGCAGCTTGTTCCACGGGTTGCCGATCGACGGCCCGGCCTTGACCTTGTCGGTGGGGAACCGGGTGTTGGTCGTCTCGTCGTCGGTGGAGTAGTCCAGCTCCCAGTTACTGCCTTCCGGGCCGCCGACGATGGAGTACTCCGGCGACTTCTGACCGAAGTAGATCCGCGGCTCGTAGTCGCCCAGCTCGCCCGTCGACGGGATGTTCTTCTCGAAGAACTCCGGCTCGCCCGAGGCCGAGACCGTGTCGCCATAGGCCGCGACCACCCCGAAACCATGGGTGAACACCGTGACCCGGTTGACCCAGCTGCGCTGGCCCGCCGACAGCCCGCTCTGGTTCAGCTCACGCACCGCGATCACGGTGTCGCGGCTCGTGTCGCCGAGCGTGTACCGGTCCACGGCCAGCGTGTCGGGGAACGAGTAGAAACCCCGGATCTGCTGGCGGTTGGTGAACGACGGGCTGACGATCGTCGGGTCCAGCAAGCGGATCGACGCCGTGGTCTCGGTGTCCTCCCGCAGCTGGCCGGGCTCGACGGTGACCTCCGGGACGTACGGTTGCACCTCGACGTCGTCGATGCCGTAGGCCACCCGGGTGGCGGTGATGTTGCGCTGGATGTACTCGCTCTCACGGTCCTGCGCGTTGGGCTGCACCTGGAAGCGCTGGACGACCGCGGGGTAGATGCCGCCGACGACGATCGCGGCGATGACCATGACGGCGACCCCGATCGCGGGCAGCCGCCAGTTGCCGCGCACCGCGGTGACCACGAAGACCGCCGCAACCAGCAACGCCGCGATGGCGAGGATCACCTTGCCCGGGATCACCGCGTTGACGTCGGTGAACCCGGCGCCGGCGTACTTCGAGGAGTTCTTCATCAGCAACGAGTACTGGTCCAGCCAGAAGCTCCCCGCCAGGACGACGAGGATCGCGGCGCCGGTCACGGCCAGCTGGATCCGGGCCGTCCGGGAGGTGCGCGGCGCCTCGGAGCGCCCGGCGATCCGGATCCCGCCGTACAGGTAGTGCGTGGCGAGCCCGACAAGACCGGCCAGGATCGCCGTGGCCAGCAGGAACGACACCACGAACCGCAGCAGCGGCAAGGTGAAGAAGTAGAAACCGAGGTCCAGGCCGAACTGCGGGTCCTTGGTGCCGACGGTCTGACGGTGCAGGAACAGCTGCACATCGGCCCAACGACCGGACGCCGCACCGGCGGCGAACAGGCCGAGCACCACCGGCAGGGCGACCATGACGACCTTGCGCAGCGGCTCGACGGCTTCGCGGTACTGGTCGAGGTTCCGCTGCTCGGCGTCCGACGGCGGGTACACCGGCCGAGACCGGTAGGCCACCGCCATGCTCGCGAACACCGACCCGGCCATGACAGCGAACCCGAGCAGGCCGACGACGGCCTTGGTACCCCACTCGACGTACAGGACCTTGGAGTAGCCGAGCTGCTGGTACCACAGCACCTCGGTCCAGGCCTGGGCCAGCACGAGGAGGAGCACGATGAGCGCTCCGACCACGATCAGCGTCGGGATGAGGGGCCCCCGCTTGCGACGGCGCGGGGACGGGGCAGGGCGGGGCTTGGCAGTGGCGCTCACAGTTCCCTCAGCAGGACGGATCGTCGGACGAGCCGGAACACGACGTGACGGGTCCAGGTTCCCACACGCCCGGCTCCTGAGCCCAACGCCGAGGTCGTGTCGCGATCAGGGGGTGCAGGTGGGCAGGTCGCCGCCCTTGCCGCTGCCGATCGCAACCACAGCCTCGCGCGCTTCGTGCAGGGTGCTCACGGCGACGACGCGCAGGCCCGACGGGACGTGGCCGACCACTTCGTCGCAGTTGGACTTCGGCGCCAGGAACCAGTCGGCGCCGTCACGCTCGGCCCCGGCCATCTTCTGCTGCACACCACCGATCGCGCCGACGGCGCCGAGCTCGTCGATCGTGCCGGTCCCGGCGATGTGCTTGCCGTCGGCCTCGTCCTCGGGGGTGAGCAGGTCGATGATCCCCAGGGCGAACATCGTGCCCGCCGACGGGCCGCCGATGTTGTCCACGCTGATCGTGACGTCGACAGGCAGGTCGAACGTCCGGTCGACGTTGATCCCGAGTATCGCCCCGCCGCCGTCGCGCGCCCCCGTCACCACAGGCAGGTGGAGCTCCTCGTCACCGCGGCGCACGTCGACGGTCACGGTGGTGCCCGGTTCGGTCGCGCCGAGGATCTGGGTCAGCACCCCGAAGTCAGGGGTGGGCGTGCCGTCCAGCCCGAGGACCACGTCGCCGGGCTCCAGCACCCCTTCCGAGCCGGTGCCGGCCACCACGGAGTGGACCGACAGCGTGGTCGGCACCTCGTAGCCCAGCTCGGTCAGCGCAGCCACCGTGGCCGCCTCCTGAGAGGTGACCATCTGGGCCTGGTTGGCCTGGTCGATCTGCGCCCGCGTCGCCTCCGGCTCCTCGACCACCTGCGCCACCCGGGTCCAGGGCGACCACCAGCCGCGCAGCACCACCCCTGGTATCGCGTTGATGCCCGGCGTGCCCACGACCGAGATCGTGGTCAGCCGCAGCTCGCCGCTCGCCGGGTAGGTCTTGGCGCCGGTGACCTGGATGAGCGGCTGGCCGTCGCTCTGGTCCCCGAGCACGTCCACCGTCGGGCCGGGCATGAACACCTGGTACGGCGCGGGCAGCAGGGCCAGCAGCGCGACCAGGCAGGCGCTGACCAGCATGCTCACCGTGAGCGTCACCGACCGCGGGCTCACCGGGGCTGCCGGCGGGGGCGTCGTGACGGCGAACGGGTCGGGCACCGCAGACGGTTTCAGGTCGTCGGTCACACGGGAATCATGCCGCACTCCGCGCCAGATCACGGTGCCGCCGACGATGATCGGTGGCTGCGCCGACAGCGAACCGGACCACCGCCGTGCTGGTCGCAGGAGCGGGGCCGGTTACGGTGGGTGGGAACCGAGCGCAGCGAGGAACACCCGTCTGGAGCGACATGAGCGACCGACCACCCGACGAACCGCCGACCGGACCTCCCGCCTGGGAAGACCTGCTGCGGATGCTGCTCGGTCCGAACGCCGACGAGGCGATCGCCATGGTGCGCAGCTCCGGCATCGACCTGAGCGCCGCCGCGGACCTGCCCAACGACCCGGAAGCCCTCCGGGAGGCGATGCGCCAGGTGCAGCCGTTCCTGGCCGGTCCCGACGAGGCCCCGGTCAGCTGGTCGGCCGTGCACGACCTGGCCCGCCAGACCGCGGCCGAGGGCGGCGACCCCACCCCCGGCCGGGCCCTGATCCGGCAGACCGTGGACGCGCTGACCACCGCCGACCTGTGGCTGGACCAGGTGACGGCGTTCGACCCGGCACCCGGCCGACGGGCCGCGTGGAGCCGCGCCGAATGGGTCGAGGCCACCCTGCCCGCCTGGAGGACGCTGACCGAACCGATCGCGTCAGCCCTGACGGAAGCGCTGGGGACCCGGCTCGCCGGCGCGACCGAGGCGTCGCTGGAGCAGGTCGTCTCGTCGATGGCCCACCAGGTCGGGCAGGTCCTGTTCGGCCTGCAGATCGGACAGGCCGCCGGGACGCTGGCCAGGGACGTGTTCGGCACCACCGACCTGGGCGTGCCGCTGGTCGACCCCCCGGCGGTCGCCCTGCTGCCGAGCAACGTCGCCGCCTTCGCCGACGGGCTGGACTCGCCCGTCGAAGAGGTCCGGCTGTTCCTCGCTGTCCGGGAAGCGGCCGCGGCCCGGCTGTTCGCGGGTGCACCGTGGCTGCGCGGCTGGCTCACCTCCGCCGTGGACGCCTACGCCCGAGGTATCACGATCGACCCGGACCAGCTCGACGACCTCATGCGCCAGATCGACCCGAACGACCCGGCGTCCCTGCGTGCCGCCGTGACCGAGGGCCTGTTCGAACCCCGGACCACCCCGACGCAGGACGCCGCCCTGGTCCGCCTGGAGACCGCGCTGGCGCTGGTCGAGGGGTGGGTCGACGAGGTCAGCACCGCTGCCGTCACCGGCCACCTGCCCGACGCCGTGGCGCTGCGCGAGATGATGCGCCGCCGCCGGGCCGCGGGCGGACCGGCCGAGCACACCTTCGCCACGCTGGTCGGCCTGCAGCTGCGGCCCCGGCGGCTGCGCGACGCCGCCCGCCTGTGGGCCGCTGTGGCCGCCGACTCCTCGGCAGAAGACCGCGACGCGGTGTGGCACCACCCGGACCTCATGCCCGGCGCCGACGACCTCGACGACCCCGACGGCTACCCTGCCCGCCGGCGGGCAGCCGCCCAGGGCTCGGACGATCTCGACCAGGCGCTGGCGGACATCCTCGGCCCCGACGAGCCACCCACTGAACCCTGAGACGACGCCGCGTCAGGACATACCCACACGTCGGACGCTGTTCACCGCGTTACCCAGATGCCCGTACCCTGAACTCACAGCGCGGTCGTCACGACGGCCGCTCCACCGGAGACCGGAGAACCCGGTGCCCAGAGTGAAGGGGTAGACGATGGCCGAGACCTACACCGGCGAGTTCTACTGCGTGAAGTGCAAGGAGAAGGTCACCACGACCGGAGAGGTCGTCGTCTCTGACACCGGGCGCAAGTCCGCGAAGGCGACCTGCCCGACGTGCAGCACCAAGCTCACCCGTTTCCTGCCCAAGGGCTGAGGCGCTAGGGCGCTGCGCTCGTCGCCGCGCCCGTCGCCGCTCGGCGGGCCTCGACCGCGGGCCACCGTCGGGAGGCCCGGTGCTGCGCCGGCTTCGCCGGACCTGTGGACAGCGCTCCGCGCGCTGGACCGGCTCCTGGCACGCTGGCGTGGTGGTGATGGGGTTGCGGACGGGCCTGCGGGTGTTCCCGCTGGCCTCGGGCGAGGTCCAGATCGGTGTGGACCCCCGCTGGGCGGTACGCGTCGCAGGTCTGACCGAGGCGGAGACGGCAACGCTGTGCGCCGCCGCCCGAGGTGGGCCGCTGCCCGGCGCGGCACCGAACGGTGTGTCCCCGCCTCGCTGGGCGGCGCTGCGTGAAGACCTGCGCACGGCCCGCCTGACGCACGAAGGTCCACGCCGTCCACCGCTGGCGGCGGGGGAGGCTGACGCCCAGGCGTGGGGGCTGCTCGACCCGTGCCGCTCGGGCCCCGGGCGGGTCGAGGCCCGGCAGCAGCGCTCCGTCGTCGTGCTGGGCCTGGGGCCGACCGGCCTGTCGACGGCCGTCGCGCTCACCGCCGCCGGGGTCGGCACGGTCGCCGTCGACGACCACCGCCTGGTGCGCACCGTGGACGTGGGGCCCGGCGGGTACCGCTGGACCGACGTCGGCCGACGTCGGGCGCCAGCCGCGGCCCGCGCGCTGCACGACGTCGCACCAACGGTCGTCACCACCGCGCCCCTGCGCGACCCGGACCGGGTGGTGCTGGTCGACTCCGACGCCGCAGACCCGCTCCGGGCGGCGACCCTGGTCAGCCGCGGGGTGCCGCACCTGTCGGTGGTGGTCGGCGAGGCGGGGACCGGCGTCGGGCCGCTGGTCGCCGGATCAGGACCGTGCCTGCGCTGCCTGGACCTGTACCGCTGCGAGGACGACCCCCGGTGGACCGAGCTGGTGACCCGGGTGTCCGCGGCGGACAGCCCTGGTGCTGCGGAGGTCGGCGTCGTGGCCGGTCTAGCCGGGCACCTGGCGGCCGCGCTGGCGCTCGCCTTTCTCGACGGCGACCACCGTCCGGTGCCGACCACCTGGCAGGTCGCCCTGCCCGACCCTGTCCCCCGGGCCCGCACCTGGGCGCCGCACCCGGCGTGCGCCTGCGCTTTCCCGGCGGGCGTCCCGGCATGACCCGGAACCGCGAGGAGGGGTGCGGGTCGACGACCCGCACCCCTCGCGCTCAGGCGGCAGCCCGGTTCTTGGGCGGCCGCCCCCGGCCCCGCTTGGTCGGGGCGACGACACCGCCGATGAACACCTGACCGCCCCAGACGCCCCAGGGCTCGCCCCGCTCGAGGGCACCGGCCAGGCAGGGCCCGACGGCCGGGCATCCCTGGCACAGGGCCTTGGCGCGCTCGACCTCGGCGGTGTGCTCGGCGAACCACAGCTCCGGGTCTCCGGACCGGCAGGGCAGCAGCACGGCAAGCAGCTGGTCGGTGGTGGGCGTGACCGTCGCTACGGTCTCGGGGGTGTCGAGCAGCATGGTGGGCCGCACGATGTCCTCCAGGTGTTCTTTGCTGGTGAGCAGGTGTTCGTTGTGGGACCGCTCGCCATGTCTCGCCGGACGGTACGTCCAGGGAAAGACGAAGGCCGCGGATCCCGGGTGGGAGTCCGCGGCCTTGGTAGACCCGTCTCGGGTCAGGCCACGGACATCCTCAGCAGATCGGCCGAGAAGCTGGCGCGGAACCGCTCCGGCCTATCCGTCGCGGTCCGGCCGAAGGGCACAGTGGTGCCTTTGACGGCTCGGTCGGTGGACGCCAGGCGCCCCGTCGTGCGATCCGCATTCCGCTGCGTCAGCTGCGGCGTCGGTTCATGGATCGGACCGACGACCGGTGCGGGGACCGGAGCGACCGACTCGACCGACCAGATGGTGGCGATGCTCAGCACGACGAGACACCTCCTCTCACGACTCGCGACGGCGCGCACGGGCGCCACCGGTGAACAAGAACGCGGCTACCGTACGCCGCTGCTCGAAGCGTGGACAACCTTTTTTACGAAGAGTTTTCCGCCTCGACCGGAAAATCGGCCACGACCTGCAGCAACGCCGTTCCGTACCGGTCAAGCTTCACCGGTCCGACACCGGGCACGGAACCCAGCCGGGCGAGCGTCGTGGGGCGTGCCGCCGCGATCCGGGCGAGCACCCCGTCGCCGACGACCGCGCTGAGCGACACCCGGTCGCGTGCCGACACGTCGTCCCGCCAGGCGCGCAGGGCCGCGAGCAGCCCCGGATCGGCCCGTGGCACGGCCTCGTCCCCCGGCGACCTGTCGGCCTGCGGCCACAGCGGGCCGAGGAACCGGCTGCGCCGCCGGGTGGCCGACCCGCCGGGCCGGTGCCGGGCGTAGGACAGCTCCAGGTGCTCGCGGGCCCGGGTGATCCCGACGTACAGCAACCGGCGCTCCTCGTCGACGGCGGTGTCGGTCTCGGCCAGGGAGATGGGCAGCAACCCCTCGGACAGCCCGACGAGGAACACCGCGTCCCACTCCAGGCCCTTGGCGGCGTGCAACGAGGCCAGGGTGACTCCGTCGACCGCCGGGGCGTGCTGGGCCGCGGCTCGCTCGTCGAGCTCGGCCACGAGGTCGCGGAGCGTCGGCCGGTCTCGGGTCGGGTCGTCAGCGAGGTCGTCAGCCAGCGTGACCAGCGCGTTCATCGCATCCCAGCGCTCGCGGGCCGCACCTCGCGCTGCCGGTGGCGTGGGCGCCCAGCCGACCGAGGTGAGGATGTCGCGCACCACGGCCGCCATGGGGGCGTCCGGGTCGACCGCACGCGCGCCGCCGCGCAGCAGCACGATCGCGTCCCTCACGTCGCGCCGGGCGAAGAACCGCTCTCCCCCACGGACCTGGTACCCGACACCCACCCGGGCCAGGGCGTCCTCGAAGGCCTCCGACTGGGCGTTGGTGCGGAACAGCACCGCGATCTGCGCGGCGGGTGTGCCCGCCTCGACCAGCCGGGCGCACCGGGCGGCGACGGTCGCGGCCTCCGCCTCGTCGTCGTCGTAGGCCACGAACCGCACCTGCGGGCCGCCGGGCCGTTGGGCAACCAGCTGCAGGGTCGGCGGGTCGCCCGGGCGGCGCGCCGAGACCAGCAGCCGGTTCGCCACGGTCACCACCTGCGGGCTGGAACGGTAGTCGCGGGTGAGCCGGACCAGCGTCGCCCCCGGGTGGGTCCGGCCGAAGTCGAGCAGGTGGTGCGGGCTGGCCCCGGCGAAGGAGTAGATGGTCTGCGCCGGGTCGCCGACGACGCACAGCTCGTGCCGGCCGCCCAGCCACTGGTCGAGCAGGTACTGCTGCAGCGGCGAGACGTCCTGGTACTCGTCGACGACGAAGTGCCGGTACTGGTCACGCACCGTCCGGGCGACGCCCTGGTCGTCGACGAGCATCGCGGCGAGCAGCAGCAGCACGTCCTCGAAGTCGATGACACCACGTTCGGTCTTCACGTCTTCGTAGGCAGTGATGAGCCGGGCCACCGTGGCGGCGTCGGCACCGGCCACGTCGCCCCGACCGGCCGACGGGGCGAGCCTCGGATAGTCGTCCGCGGCCACCAGCGACACCTTGGCCCACTCGACCTCCGCAGCCAGGTCGCGCACCGCGATCCGGTCCACGGTCGCCCCGACGCGCCGCGCCGCCTCGGCCACCAGCGGCGCCTTGGCCTCGACCAGCCGGGGCGGTGCCCCACCGACCACCTTCGGCCAGAAGAACCCCAGCTGGCGCAGCGCCGCGGCGTGGAAGGTCCGGGCCTGCACCCCCGCCACACCGAGGCTGCGCAACCGTTGCCGCATCTCCCCCGCGGCCCGGGCGGTGAAGGTCACCGCCAGCACCGACGTCGGACGGTAGACCCCGGTGCGGACCCCGTAGGCGATCCGGTGGGTGATGGCCCGGGTCTTGTCCGTGCCCGCCCCGGCCAGCACGCACACCGGACCCGTCAGCGCGGTCGCCGCCTCTCGCTGGTCGGGGTCCAGCGCGTCGAGCAGCTCCTCGGCAGGCACCCGGTCATCCTCCCACCGACCACCCACGCCCGGCGGAGCTGGCCACGGTCGACGCGAGGGCCTGCCCGACGCGTGCCCGGCGCGCCTCTCACCGCGCCCATAACAGGTCGTTATCATCTCTTGTCACGACTTTCCGCGACAGGACGGCTCATGACGACCGACTTCGACCTCATCACGGTGACGCCCTGGCGCAGCGACGGTCGGCACCGGCTCTACGTCAGCGACCGGCGCCAACCGCTCGGGTTCCTCGACGCCAGCACCGGGACGCTGGTGCTCACCGACGCCAGGCACCGGTCCGTCGTCGAGCAGGCGCTCCGCACCGCCGGGTACCCGCACACCCGATGGGCGGACGAGGCGGAGGAATCCGCTCACCGTCCCGCGCCGGAGGCGCAGCACCGCGCCGCACCGCCCGCCCACGCGCTGGAGAGCGACGCGCCAGACGTCACCCGAAAGAGGCGCCCCGAGGCGGAGATGGTCACCGCTGTCATCCCGATGGTGAACCTCCTGCACGAGAGCCGTCACGCCGCGGCGCCGACCGTCTGCCGGGAGACCCTGGGACACGACGAGCCCGACAGGGCCCGCCCGCGACGCCGACGGGCCACTCGCATGCCTCGCCCGGCCGGGCCGAGGGACGAGCCCGACGAGGCCACGGCCGGCGAGGTGTCGGCGACCGACGCGGCCGACCCGGAACGGGTGTGGGCGTCCATGGCTGCCGGCCGCGCCCCTCGCAGCACCGCACCGCACGGCCGTCGCGACCCGGGCACGACGCTCACGGCCCTGCTGCTGGGCGAGCCCGCACCCGAGGTGCTGCGTCACGCCAAGGTCGGCTCGGAGATCTCGACGCTGGTCGACCGCGACCAGCTGTGGCAGGCGCTCGAGGTGGACAGCAGCCAGATCGACCACCTGCTGATCGGACCCGGCGGGGCCTTCATCCTGAGCACCAAGGCGCAGCCCGGCGCCACCGTGCAGATCTGCGGGCAGTCTGTCGTCGTCGACGACACCCCACAACCGTGGGTGTACCTCGGCCTGCAGGCCAGCCGCCGTGCCGGACGCGCGCTGTCGAAGGCGTGCCACCAGACCGTGGCCGTCACGACGCTCCTCGTGGTCGAGGCCGGCCACCTCACGACGACGCTGCCCCCACCGGTCGGCGTCGTCGCGCTGGGCCTGGCGGACCTGTGCCGGTGGCTGTTCGCCCAGCCGGAGATCCTCACCCCCGGGACGATCGCCATGCTGGCCGACGCCGCCCAGCAGTCGACGGCCTGGTACCGGCACTGAGGCTGCCCTGCCGGGCCGACCCGCCACGCTGTCAGGTGACCGAGGCCCCGTCAGGTGACCGAGATCGTCTGCGCCCTCACACCGCGTGCGGTCGTGCCGGCGTGGGCAGCGGCCCCCCGAACCAGGCCTCGATCAGCGCCCGCGCGATGGAGGTCCGACCGGGCGGCACGACGTCCCCGACCGCGACGGCCGCGGCCAGCTCGGCCCGGGTGAACCAGCGGGCGTCGGTCAGCTCGGTGCCGTCGGGGCGCGGCGGGGCCCCGTGCGCACGCGCCCTGAACCCGAGCATCAGGGAGTTGGGGAACGGCCACGGCTGGGACGCCACGTACTCGACGTCGGTGACGACGACACCGGTCTCCTCGGCGACCTCACGACGCACCGCCGCCTCCAACGACTCCCCCGCCTCGACGAAGCCGGCCAGCGTGGAGTACCGCTGCGCCGGCCAGGCGGCGGCGTGGCCGAGCAGCAGCCGGTCGTCGTCGTCGACCACGGACATGATGACGGCCGGGTCGGTGCGCGGGTAGTGCTCCGAACCGTCGTCGCGGCACACCCGCACCCAGCCGCCCGCGGTGGAGTCGGTCGGCCCGCCGCAGCGCGGGCACCGCGGGTGCCGCCCGTGCCAGTGGTCGAGGGCGACCGCCGTCGTCGCCAGCCCCGCGTCCCGGGCCGACAGCACCGCACCGACGGCCCGCAACGACGTCCAGACAGCCCCGTGGGCGTCAGGCTGCGCGCCACGCTCGGGACCAGCCCCGTCCTGCGTCCGAGCATGGACCAGGACGTCCGACGCCTCCCCGACCAGCGGCGTCGCCCCCGGCGCCGGCACCCGCAGGGCGAACCACGCGACACCGTCGCGCCCGAGGAACAACCAGGCGTCGTCGCCCGGCGCACCGGCCACCGCCGCTGCCGCCTCCGGGTCCAGCACCGCCAGCGCCACGTCCGGCTCCACCTCGGCCCAGGCATCGACGTCCGGCCCGCCACCGGACCCCGTGGTGAGCACGCTCCCGTCCCGCACCAGCACCACCCGCGTCGTCGGGTCGGCCCGCGCCCCCACCAACCACTGCGGGTCGGTCCGCAGCACCGCCGCACGGTCCACGGCCGCCCGAGCCAGAGGAAGTTCGCTCACCCCCCGACGGTAACCCACGGCGCACCCCCGAGAGTTCCACCGACGTCCGGCGCAGCCGGACCGGGCGTCCAGAAGCGACCCCCCTGCGACACCCGGCCACGGCACGTCACCCACCCACAGCACGAGCAAGACCGCCCGTCGCGGCATAGCCTTATGGGCATGCACCGCTCCCCCGTTGCCCTCGCCGCCCTCGCGACGGTCGCCGTGCCCGGGCTCGACCCCTTCGACGCGCAGGAGCTGCCGGACGACGAGCACGACGCCGCCCTGGTGGTGGACTCCCAGCGCCGCAGGTGGGTGGTGCGAGCCCCGGTGGACGGGGCGTCGGGGGCGTCGCTGGAGCGTGAGATCGCCCTGCTGGAGGCGTTGACGACGCAGGTCGCGGAGGGCCGTCTGCCGTTCCGGGTCCCGGCGCCGGCGGGGTTCGCCCCGCTGACCGAGGCTGGTCGTGCCGTGGTCCACGAGCAGATCCCGGGCCGGACGATCGACCTGGAGCACCTGCCGCCGGGGCCTGGCCTGGCGGCCGACCTGGGTGCGGCGCTGGCTGCGCTGCACGAGCTTCCGGTGAGCGTCGCCGAGCGGCTGGGCCTGCCGACGTACAGCCCCGACGAGTACCGTCGGCGCCGCCAGGCCGAAGTGGACGAGGCGGCTCGGACCGGTCACGTCCCGGCCAGCCTGCTGGCCCGCTGGGAGGAGCGCCTGGAGGACGTGTCGTGGTGGCGGTTCCGGCCGACCGTGGTGCACGGCGACATGGTGGCCGAGCGGGTCCTGGTCTCGGGCGGCCCGGACGACGGCACGGTCGTCGGGATCCTCGGCTGGGGCTCGGCCCATGTCGCCGATCCGGCGGACGACCTGGCCTGGTTCCTCGTGGCAGCGGCGGCGGAGACGGCCGCGTCGGTGCTGGAGGCGTACCAGCAGCACCGTACCGGCCTGTCGGACCCTCACCTGACCGACCGTGCGACGCTGGCCGGGGAGCTAGCCGTCGCCCGCTGGCTGCTGTACGGGGTGAGCGTCGGCGACGACGACATCGTCGCCGACGCGGTCAGCATGCTGACCGACCTCGAGGCTCAGATCCAGGTCGAGGCGACTCCCGCGCCGGTCGGCTGAGCTGTCAGCGGGACCGTCGGTTGCCGTAGTGCTGGACGTTGCGCCGCCAGACCGGGACGGGCTCGAGCATGAGGTTGGTCGTCGCGAACTCTTCCAGACGCCGGTAGGCACCGTCGTCGAAGACGGCCCGCCGCCAGGAGATGAACAGGACCGCCTTGGGCCAGATCAGCCTGATCCGTTCACCCCACAGCTGTCCGGCCGACCCGGTGTCGATCCGTTTCAGCTCGACCATCTCGACGAGGACCTGGTACACCGCGAGCGCCCGGTTCATCCGGTGCCAGCTGGCGCGGTCGTGGTCCCACAGGTCTTGCACGTCGGCCTGGTCGACCATCTGGTACAGCAGGTGCCGCCCGGTCTCGGCGTCGACCGTGAGCCACAACCGGTACAGCATGAGCAGGGTCTCGTCCTTGCGGCTCTTGTTGGCCGACGAGACCGTCGCGACCACGGCGATCACCGCCACCAGGGCCATGACCAGAGCGCCCAGCGCGACCAGCTCTGTGGGCTGCATGATGTCTCTCCCCGTCCTGGTGGTGCCTCAGCTGTCTGACATCTGGCCGGACAGGTACTCGGCGTAGGCCGGCAGGTCGAGCTGGCCGGAGCCGGAGATGCCGATGACCACGACCGGGCTGGTGCCGTCGACGGCGGCCTGCTTGGCCTGGCGGATGGCGCCGGCGATGGCGTGGTTGGACTCCGAGGCGGGCACGATGCCTTCCGCCCGGGCGAACAGCACCCCGGCGTCGAAGGCCTCGAGCTGGCCGATCGCGACCGCGTCGAGCAGCCCCTCGTGCTTGCAGAACGAGACCAGCGGCGACATGCCGTGGTAGCGCAGCCCGCCGGCGTGCACCGGGTCGGGCACGAACTCCGCACCGAGGGTGTACATCTTCAGCAGCGGTGTCATACCCGCGGTGTCGCCGAAGTCGTACCGGTACTCACCCTGGGTGAGCGACGGCGCGGCCTGGGGTTCGCAGGCCACGATGGTCACGTCCTGGCGGCCTTCGAGGTTCTCCCGGATGAAGGGGAACGCGATGCCCGCCAGGTTGGAGCCGCCACCGGCACAGGCGAACAGGTAGTCGATCGTCTCCTCGCCGAACATCGCCAGCTGTTTGAGCGTCTCCTGGCCGATGACCGTCTGGTGCAGCGCGACGTGGTTGAGCACCGACCCCAGCGAGTACGACGCCCCCGGGTCTTTCACGGCGGCCTCGACGGCCTCGGAGATGGCCATGCCCAGCGACCCGGGCGTGTCCGGGAACTTCTCGCGCAACGACCGGCCCACGTCGGTCAGATCCGAGGGCGAGGCGTTGCAGCTCGCACCGAAGGTCTCCATGAGCACATGCCGGTACGGCTTGCTCTCGTAGGTGCTGCGGACCTGCCACACGTCGCAGGTCAGGCCGTAGATCTGGGCGGCGAAGGCCAGCGCGGAGCCCCACGGGCCGGCACCGGTCTCGGTGGTCAGCCGGGTGCGCCCGTCCAACTTGTTGAAGTAGGCCTGCGGGATGGCCGAGTTCGTCTTGTGCGAGCCGACCGGCGACGCACCCTCGTACTTGTAGTAGATCCGGGCCGTCGTGCCCAGGGCCTGCTCCAGGCGCAGCGCCCGGTAGCAGGGGGACGGCCGCCACAGCTGGTAGATCTCACGGACGGCCGGCGGGATCTCGACCCAGCGTTCCGTCGTGGCCTCCTGCTCGATGATCGCCATCGGGAACAGCGGCAGCAGGTCGTCGGGCACCAGCGGCTCGCGGGTCGCGGGGTGCAGGTGCGGCGGCGGCGGGCTCGGCAGGTCGGCGACGATGTTGTACCAGTGCGTCGGAATCTCGTCGTCGCTCAGGAGGGCCTTGATCATGGGCGCATCGGTCACAACCGAACTGTAGCCAGCCGGAGCGGGCTGTGGGGACGCTTCGCCCGTTCGAGGTGCTCCTGGGTGGCAGGACCTGCGGTCACGGTGGGTCGGGCAGGGCACGGCACCTGGGGACAGCACGACGGCGCCGACCGCGAGGTCGACGCCGTGGTGCGCCCGACGACCAGTCTGGCCTGGTCAGACGGTGAAGGTGCTCAGCTCGTCGGCAGCCTGGGTGGTGCTCTGGGTGATGTCGGCCGACCCGGAGGCCACCTCTTCGGCGGACCTGGTGGACGATGCGGAGATGTTCGCCACGGCGGTGATGTTCTCGGCGATCTGGGAGGCACCTGCGGCCGCCTCGGCGACGTTGCGGGACATCTCCGAGGTGGTCACCGTCTGCTCCTCCACCGCCGCAGCGATGGTCGCCGAGAAGTCGTTGACCTGCTCGACGATGGCCGAGATCTGCCCGATCGCCTCGACCGCGCCGCCGGTGTCGGCCTGGATGGCCTCGATCCGACGGGCGATGTCCTCGGTCGCCTTGGCCGTCTCCTGGGCCAGGTCCTTGACCTCGCCGGCCACGACCGCGAACCCCTTGCCCGCGTCCCCCGCACGGGCCGCCTCGATCGTGGCGTTCAGCGCCAGCAGGTTGGTCTGCTCGGCGATCGAGGTGATGGTCTTGACCACCGCACCGATCTCCTGCGACGACACACCCAGCTTCGCCACCAGGTCGTTCGTCGCT
>JAVBSR010000042.1:0-5540 GCA_031556715.1 Cellulomonas sp. | reverse complement strand
GCCGGGACAACACCGGTCCCAGCCCGCCCCCCCCCCCACCGGCGCCCCGCGGCACCCCCGCCCCCGACACGGTCGCGCGGGCCAGCCCGGTCGACGCGGCCAGGGCGGCGCGCGACGGCGGCTCGGCAGCCGCCACGATGTGACCCAGGAGCAGGCGCAGCGCACCGGACCCGTGCGAACCCACGGCGCGGCTACGCGCCAGACGCCTGGGAGACCACCGCGGCGTCGGAGGACGGCATCACACCGACCGGCACCACAGGCAGCTCCTCCGCCACCCGCGTCACGACAGCCACCGGTGCGGGCACGCCCGACCGCGGCGTCGACACCGCCTCGAACGGTGCGACCCTCCTCGGCGGCACCCCCAGCCCGCCCGCAGCCTGAGCCGGGCCAGCCACCTGCGCGAGACTGGCCACCCGCGTTGCGCCCAGCGCCTGCGCAGAGCCCACGGCCTGGGCGGAGCC
The DNA here is from genome assembly GCA_031556715.1 of Cellulomonas sp. Classification (GTDB taxonomy): domain Bacteria; phylum Actinomycetota; class Actinomycetes; order Actinomycetales; family Cellulomonadaceae; genus Cellulomonas. The sequence continues at coordinate 5,079 of JAVBSR010000042.1, read as the reverse complement.
TGTGGTCGGCGCGGAACCTGCAGGCTGCGCGGGACCTGCAGGCTGCGCGGGACCTGTGGCCTGCGCCGAGCCTGTGGCCTGCGCCGCGACCGCCGCCGGGACGGTGCGCTGCGCACCGGTCGCCGGGGCGACCGGGAACGGGCCGGTCGTCGGCTGAGGGGCCGACGCCGTCCTGGTGCGGGGCGTGATGGCGCGGCTGACCAGAACCTGAGGGGCCGGGCCAGAGCGGGGCACGGGGCTGCGCGGCGACCAGGGCGACGCGGTCGGGTCGGCGCCGACCCCAGGGTCGGGGCCGAACAGCCGGTCAGAGCTCAGCGCCTCGTCGGGCACGAGGTCGGCGTAGCTGTCCTGCCACGGCTCCATGCCCGCGGTCGCCCGCAGGGCCCGGGCCAGACGCAACGGTGCGACGAAGCGGCGGTTCTGCAGCCGCCGCGCCTCGTCGTCGGTGGCCGGGCGGCGACGGCGGCCGGAGAAGTCGACCACCTGGACCAGGTTGTCCGCGTCGACCTCTCGGTGCGCGGGCAGCGGCAGGCCTGGGCGGACCGGGCGGGATCCGATGACGGTCAGGTAGGGCACCGGCAGGCGGGAGTCCAGCGAGGGTGCCAGAAAGAGAAGGTCGGCGGTCAGCGCCTCGTCGATGCTGGCCTCAGCCGCGTCGGGGTGGACCAGCAGGTCGAAGATCGCAAAATAGAACGCGCCCTGGCCGTAGGTCGCGACGACCTGGCCGATGCCCGCCCGGCTGCCGTCCAGGGGGATGACGAACACGTCGCCCAGCTCGAGACGGGCCTTCATGCTTCTCCCCCTTTCCGTCGTCGGCCGACCAGCAATGCCATCGTATGACATCGATGACTGACCGCATAACGCTGGTCATACCGCACTGATCCGCCTCCACTCACCCATCATCAACAGACGCAGGGCCCGGCAAGCGCTGCCGGGCCCCTGCGGACGGCGTCCGCTACGCGGGCGCCTGAGGGTAAGACTAGGGCGTGTCGCCCGATCGGGCGACACGCCCTCGGAGAGTGCCTAGTGAGCCGCCTCGTAGGCCGCCTTCAGCTCGGCCGAGATGCGACCGCGGTTGGAGACCTCGCGGCCGTTCGCCTTGGCCCAGTCGCGGATCGCCTGGGCGTCGCTCGCACCGGCCGCACGACGACGGGCCCGGCCACCGGTGCGACCGACCTTGCGGGCCGAGCCGACCCACACGCCGATCGCATCGCGCAGCTTCGCAGCATTCGCAGCCGTCAGGTCGATCTCGTAGGACACACCGTCGAGACCAAAGGTGACCGTCTCGTCAGCCGGCCCACCATCGACGTCGTCGATCAGCAGAGTCTGGATTTTCTGTGCCATCGTCATCTCCATCGGTTCGGAGGGAACTTTGCTTACGAACGCAGATCATCACACGGTCTGTCGTAGTAGTCAAATGATCGGACGGCGATTCGCGTCGAAGGCCGCCAATTCCAGGAGTCGCCCGACAGCGGCACGCAGCATTGGGAGATTGAGCGCGCTGCGACAACCCCCCGGCGCTAGCGTCCGCGCCGACGCTCCGTCAGGAGGTCCCCAGCGGTTTCACCAGCGGAAACAGGATCGTGTCCCTGATGCCACGGCCGGTGAGCGCGATGAGCAGACGGTCGATCCCCATGCCCATCCCGCCCGACGGCGGCATGGCGTACTCCATTGCCGTCAAGAAGTCCTCGTCGACCGTCATCGCGTCGGCATCACCACCGGCCGACAGCAAGGCCTGCGCCTCGAAGCGCTCCCGCTGCACCACCGGGTCCACCAGCTCTGAGTAGGCCGTCGCCGTCTCGACACCGCGGACGTACAGGTCCCACTTCTCCACCATGCCGGGCTTGTCGCGGTGGTCGCGCGTCAGCGGCGAGGTCTGCACCGGGAAGTCGCGCACGTAGGTCGGAGCCCACAACGTCGCGCCGACATGGTGCTCCCACAGCTCTTCGACCATCTTCCCGTGGTTTCGCTGCGCCGGGGCCAGCTCGACGTCGGCCCTGGCCAGCAGCGCGACCAGCGTCTCGTCGTCGGTCTCGGGCGTGATCTGGGTCCCCAGCGCCTCGGACAACGAGTCGTACATCCGCAAGGTCGCCCACGTCCCGCCCAGATCATATTCCGAACCGTCGGGAAGACGTACCGTCGTCGTGCCCAGCGCCTCGCGCGCAGCCGTCTGCACGAGGTCCGTGGTGAGATCGGCCATCGTGTCGTAGTCGCCGTACGCCTGGTATGCCTCAAGCATCGAGAACTCGGGCGAGTGGGTCGAGTCCACACCCTCGTTGCGGAAGTTCCGGTTGATCTCGAAGACACGTTCGACACCACCGACCGCTGCACGCTTGAGAAACAGCTCGGGGGCGATCCGGAGGAACAACGGCATGTCGAAGGCGTTCATGTGCGTGCCGAACTGGCGGGCCGCCGCACCCTCGGGACGAACCTGGAGGATCGGCGTCTCGACCTCCAGATAGCCCCGCCGGTGCAGGTTGTCGCGCAACGAACGGACGACGCCCGCCCGAAGGCGCACCATGTCGCGCGCCTCTTGGTTCACGACAAGGTCGACATAACGCTGCCGCATCCGCACCTCGTCGCTCAGCGCGGCGCCGTCGAACAGATTCGGCAAGGGCCGCAGCGACTTCGCAGCGATCCGCCAGTCGGTCGCCAGCACCGACAGCTCGCCCCGCCGCGACGTCATCACACGGCCGTGCACATAGAGATGGTCACCCAGGTCCACGTCGGACTTGAAGTCGGCCAGGCGCTGCGAGCCGACCTTGTCGGCAGAGATCATCGCCTGCAGGCGACCGCCAGCACCGTCCTGAAGCACCACGAAGCACAGCTTGCCCGCGATCCGCACAAAGACGACCCGACCGGCGACGCCCACCACCTCCGAGGTCTCCACCCCCGGCGGCAGGTCCGGATAGGCGGCCCGGACCTGGGCGATGGAACGGGTCACCGGTACCGAGACCGGATAGGGCTCGACACCGTCGTCGAGCAGCCGGGCGCGCTTCTCGCGCCGGATCCGGATCTGTTCGGGCATGGTGTCGGCAGCGTCGTCGAGTTGGCTCACGCCGCGAATCTTAGTGTCCTGCGCCTGCCTGGGACAGCAGTCGTACACAGCATGACTCGCAGCGCCCGCCGCTCAGACCAGGCGCAGGTCGAGGTTGTCGATCAACCGGGTGGTGCCCAGCCGCCCGGCCAGCACCAGCCGGGCCGGGCCCCGCGCGTCGTCGAGCACCGGGGTGAAGGCCTCGTCGACCAGCGCGACATAGTCCACGACGTCCACCGCCCCCTCCAGCACGGCCCGTGCCGCAGCCACCACCTGCGGGGCCCGGGCGCCGTCCGACGCGGCCTCGCGGCCCGCGACCAGGGCCCGCCACAGGCCCGCGGCCCGCTGCCGGTCAACCGGTGAGAGGTAGGCGTTGCGGGACGAACGGGCCAGCCCGTCAGGCTCGCGGACCGTCGGCGCCTCCACGACCGTGACCGGGACGTCCAGGTCGTGCACCATGATCCGGATCAGCGCCAGCTGCTGGGCGTCCTTGGCACCGAACAGCGCCACCTGCGGCGCCGTGCGGTGCAACAGCTTCAGCACGACGGTCAGCACCCCGTCGAAGTGCCCCGGCCGCACCGCCCCCTCGAGCACGTCGCCCGCCGGACCGGCCGCGACCCTCACCCGCGGCGGACCGTCGTACATGTCACGCGCCGACGGGGCGTACACCACGTCGTCGTCGGTCAGCAGCGGCTCCAGCGCGGCCAGGTCACCGGTCAGGTCCCGGGGGTACCGGTCGAGGTCCTCCCCGGCGCCGAACTGCAACGGGTTGACGAAGATCGTCACCACCACCTGCGTGGCCAGCGTGCGCGCCTGCTCGACCAGGGACAGGTGGCCGTCGTGCAGCGCACCCATCGTCATGACCACGGCCCGGCTCCCCTGCGCGTCGGAGCCCGCCAGCACAGCCGACAGCTCGGCGACGTCGTGCACCACTCTCATCAGGGCTTGCCTCCATGCTCTGCGCGCCGGCCGGGCGCGTCTGGTGCGTGCGACCGTACAGCCGACCGCGCCCGCGACGACACCCGCGACCACGCCGCGAGCGCACCGGCCGCCTGCCACGACCGTGCGGGCACGCCCTACTCCTCCAGCTCGGCCAGCAGTCGCTGCACCTGCGTCTCGTCGACCAGCCCGGCGGCCAGCGCCCGCACCGCAGCCGACCGGGCCAGCACCCGGTAGGCCGCCACCACGTCCACCGCGCCGCTGCGCGCCGCCCAGGCGGTCAGCTCGGCCAGGTGCCCGGTGACGGTGCCGACGTCGCCGCGTCGCACCGGCCCGGTCAGGGCCGCGATCGCCCCGGCCCGCGGCGTGCGGTCCAGGTCGTCGCGGGCGCCGACCACGGCCGGCCCCGAGCCGCCCGGCGGCGAGGCCTGCCGCAAGGCCGCGTCCAGGGCCGCGTCGAGCAGCGGTCGCAGCGCCGTCCCGGCGTTGGTGACACCCGCCGCCGCCAGGGCCTGGGCCGCCTGGGCGACGAGCACCACCAGGTGGTTCGCCCCGTGCGCCAGGGCGGCGTGGTACAGCCCGCGGTCCTCCTCGGCCACGATCACCGGTTCGCCGCCCAGCTCGACGACGAGCGCCTGCCCGATCGGCGCGAACGGACCGGCGGCGGTCACCGCGAACGTCGTGGCCTCCAGCCGGGACAGGTCCAGGGAGGTGCCGGTGAAGGTCATCGCCGGGTGGACGGCCAGGCCGATGGCGCCGGCCGCGGTGGCCGGTCCCAGCACGCCCACGCCGAACCGGCCCGCGGTGTGGACCACCAGCTGGCCCACCTGCCAGGCTCCCAGCCCTGCCAGCCCGGCGACCAGCGGCGCCAGGGCGTCGTCGGGCACGGTCAGCAGCACCAGCTCGGCCCGGCGGACCACCTCGTCGGTGTCCAGCACCGGCACGCCCGGCAGCAGCGCCTCCGCCCGGTCGCGCGACTGCTGGGACACCGCCGACACCCCGACCACGGGGTGACCGGCCGCCCGCAGCGCCGACCCCAGCACCGCCCCGACCCGGCCGGTGCCGACCACACCGACACCCAGACGCGGCGGGCCCGTCACGAC
>JAVBSR010000016.1:0-7722 GCA_031556715.1 Cellulomonas sp. | reverse complement strand
CAAGCCCCCGGCCTTCGACCAGCTCGAGTCCAAGACCGTCATGCTGGAGACCGGCATCAAGGTCATCGACCTGCTCACCCCGTACGTCCAGGGTGGCAAGATCGGCCTGTTCGGCGGCGCGGGTGTCGGCAAGACCGTGCTGATCCAGGAGATGATCTACCGGATCGCCCACAACTTCGGCGGCACGTCGGTGTTCGCCGGTGTGGGGGAGCGCACCCGTGAGGGCAACGACCTCATCGTCGAGATGGAAGAGGCCGGCGTCTTCGACCAGACGTCGCTGGTCTTCGGCCAGATGGACGAGCCGCCGGGTACCCGTCTGCGGGTGGCCCTGTCGGCCCTGACCATGGCCGAGTACTTCCGCGACGTGCAGAAGCAGGACGTGCTGCTGTTCATCGACAACATCTTCCGCTTCACCCAGGCCGGTTCTGAGGTCTCCACCCTGCTGGGCCGCATGCCCTCCGCGGTGGGCTACCAGCCGAACCTGGCCGACGAGATGGGTGTGCTCCAGGAGCGCATCACCTCGACCCGTGGTCACTCGATCACCTCGCTCCAGGCGATCTACGTCCCGGCCGACGACTACACCGACCCGGCCCCCGCGACGACGTTCGCCCACCTGGACGCGACGACCGAGCTGAGCCGTGAGATCGCCTCGCGCGGTCTGTACCCCGCCGTGGACCCGCTGGCTTCGACCAGCCGGATCCTCGACCCGCGGTACGTCGGCCAGGACCACTACGACACGGCCACCCGCGTCAAGTCGATCCTCCAGCGCAACAAGGAGCTGCAGGACATCATCGCGATCCTCGGTGTCGACGAGCTGTCCGAAGAGGACAAGACCGTCGTCGCCCGGGCCCGGCGTATCCAGCAGTTCCTCTCCCAGAACACCTACATGGCGACGAAGTTCACGGGTGTCGAGGGCTCCACCGTCGAGGTGGGCGAGACCGTCGAGGCGTTCAAGAAGATCGCCGACGGCGAGTTCGACCACGTCGCCGAGCAGGCCTTCTTCAACATCGGCGGTCTGGAAGACCTCGAGCGCAACTGGGCCCGGATCCAGAAGGAATACGGCGTCTGACGCCGGCCCCACAAGGATCGATGGCAAGGATCGGAGGAACGGTGGCACTCGAAGTCGACATCGTCGACACCGAAGGGACGGTGTGGTCAGGGCCGGCGGCCCGGGTGATCGCTCCCGCAGGTGGCGGTGAGATGGGCATCCTCGCCGGGCACGTCCCGGTGCTGTCGGTGCTCAAGCCTGGTGACGTGCGGGTGCTGGAGCCGCAGAGCAAGGACTCGCTACGGTGGCACGTCACCGGAGGGTTCTTCTCGGTGGACTCTGACCAGGTCACGATCGTCGTAGACGAAGCGACGCCGGCGACGGCCGCGGCACGCTGACATGGGGACGCACCTGGCGTTGCTGCTGTTCGCAGCAGCAACGCTGGGTGCCCTCGCGACGCTGGCCGGGTTCTGGGTCCACCGCATGTCGCTGCTCGGCCACCGGCCGGGCACCTTCCGTTGCTGGGTGGGCCGAGACTCCGAGGGTCCGTGGCGCCCGGGGCTGGCCCAGTACGAGGCCGACCAGCTGTCCTGGTGGCCTCGTTTCTCTCTGGGCGGGGCGAAGCACTGGCCGCGGGAGAGTCTCGGGGTCGTCTCGCGTGCCGAGGCCGGCCCGCTCGTCCCGGGCCGAGGACCGATGCTGGTGCTCGGCTGCCAGACCGTCGAGCTGTGCCCCCGGCCCGACCTGTACCTGCTGCTCGACCCCGCCGCCGCCGCCGGGGTGACCTCCTGGCTGGAGGCGCGGCCCGGAAGGCCGCACCGGGTCATCTGACCCTTCGGACCGGTCGCAGCCCGGCAGCCCCGGCCGCCGTCTCGTCCCTGGCCACCGTCTCGTCCGCAGGAGACTGATGCAGATCGTCGTCGCGCAGTGCGCTGCCTGGTACACCGGTCGGCTCACCGCCCACCTGCCGCGGGCCACGCGGCTGCTGCTGGTCAAGGCCGACGGGTCGGTGCTGCTGCACTCCGACGGCGGGTCGTACAAGCCGCTGAACTGGATGAGCCCCCCGTGCACCCGCACCGTCGGCGAGCCGTCCGACGAGCAGCGCGCCGAGGGCGTCACGGAGGTCTGGACCGTTCAGCACCGCAAGTCCGACGACCGGCTCGTCATCGAGGTCTACGAGGTCGCGCACCGCACGGAGCACGACCTCGGCCAGGACCCTGGCCTGGTCAAGGACGGGGTCGAAGCCCACCTGCAGGCGCTGCTCGCCGAACAGGTCGAGCTGCTCGGCCCCGGGCACACCCTGGTGCGACGCGAGTACCCCACAGCCATCGGCCCGGTCGACCTGCTGGTGCGCGACCCGTCCGGCGGCACCGTCGCCATCGAGGTCAAACGGCGCGGCAACATCGACGGCGTCGAACAGCTGACGCGCTACCTCGACCTGCTCGGCCGTGACCCGCACCTCACCCCGGTACGTGGTGTCTTCGCTGCCCAGGAGATCAAGCGGCAGGCGCGGGTGCTCGCCGGTGACCGGGGCATCGACTGCATGGTGCTCGACTACGACGCCATGCGAGGCGTGGACGACTCGTCGTCGCGGCTGTTCTGAGTCCGCAGCACAAGGGTCGGGGCAGCCCCGCACTCTGCTGTGCTCGAGGAGGCCGGCGCCTTGGTTCTCGGGGTCGCTGGGCAGGAGGGGATGTGTCCCGGGCGATGCCGGCTCGGACGAGCTTCGGGTCGAGGCCCTGGCACCGGGGTGCCAGACCTGGGTCGCCCCGCGGCGCTGGTCGCGCTCGGGGCAGCAGGGGATGAGGACGTGACAGTACGGGGTGCTGTGCTGCGGGGCGATGCCGTGCTGCCGGACACCGTGCTCCGGGACGCGGTGGTGGCGCTGGTCGCGCTCGGGGCGGCGGGGGAGGATGAGGACGTGACAGGACGGGGCGCTGTGCTGCGGGGCGATGCCGTGCTGCCGGACGCGGTGCTCCGGGACGCGGCGGTGGTGCTGGTCGCCGACCGGATCGCGTGGGTGGGGCCGGCCGAGCAGGTACCCGAGCCGTGGCGGGCACCGCCGCCGACGGGTCTGCTGCTGCTGCCGGGGCTGGTCGACGTGCACAATCACGGCGGAGGAGGTGTCAGCTTTCCGGACGCCGAGACCCGGAGCGAGGTGCGGACGGCCTGCGACGAGCACCTGCGGCACGGCACGACCAGTCTGGTGGCGTCGCTGGTCACGGCGCCGTCGGCGGTGCTGCTGGAACGTGTCGTGCTGCTGGCCGGCGCCGAGGAAGTGGCCGGTATCCACGTCGAGGGGCCGTTCTTGTCGGGCGCTCGGGCCGGGGCGCAGAACCCGGACCACATGGGCGGTGGTGACGTGCCGCTGGTGGACGCGCTGGTCGCCGCAGCCCGGGGGCGTCTGGTGTCGATGACGGTCGCCCCGGAGGTGCCGGGCGTCGCCGACGGTCGGCCGCGGCAGCCGGACGTGCTCTCAGCCCTGGTCGAGTCTGGCGTGCTGGTGTCGTTCGGGCATACCGACGCCTCGTACGAGCAGGTGGTGGCGGCGGTCGGTCGGGTCCGGGCACTGACGGCCGGGTCCCGCCGGGCCACGGCGACCCACCTGTTCAACGGGATGCCTCCGTGGCACCACCGCGACCCGGGGGCAGCCGCGGCCTGCCTGGACGCGGCGGCCCGCGGCGACCTGGTCGTCGAGCTCGTCGCGGACGGCGCGCACCTGGCCGCGGGCACGGTGCGGACCGTGGCGCACCTCGTGGGCCCGGGCGGCTGGATGCTGGTCAGCGATGCGACGGCCGCCACGGGTCAGGGCGACGGGACGTACCGGCTCGGCCCGGTGGACGTCGTCGTGGCTGACGGGGTCGCCCACCTGGCCGGGTTCCCGGGCACTCTGGCCGGGTCGACGTCCCACCTGCTCGACCAGGTGCGTCGGGTCGTGGCGGCGGGTATCGCCCTCGTCGATGCGGTGCGGGCTGCGGCGACCACTCCGGCGACGGTGGCCGGCCTGACCGACGTCGGTGCCCTGCGTCCGGGACTGCGGGCCGACGTCCTGGCGACCGGTACAGACCTGGTCCCGCGGCAGGTGTGGCGGTCCGGGCAGCGAGTGATCTAGGTCCTGCTGCGCTGCGGACGGCTCGGCACGCACGGATCGACGCCGGCGCCGGTGGGCCCGGCGCCACCTGCGGTGCCGGACGGCTAGGCTCACCGGTGATGACGACACCGATCCGGGCCCTGTCCGTGCTTCCGGCGCAGCGGGAGGACGTCGAGCTGCGCACCGCCGACGGGCTGACCCTGGTGGGCGAGCTGGCGCTGCCGGCCGAGACCGACCCCGTCGCGACCCTGGTCACGTTGCACCCGCTGCCCACCCACGGCGGTTATATGGACTCGCACGTGCTGCGCAAGGCGGCGTGGCGGCTCCCGGCGCTGGCCGACCTGGCGGTGCTGCGGTTCAACACCCGGGGCACCGCCAGCCCGCGCGGCCGGTCGCAGGGGCACTTCGACAGCGGCCGGGCGGAGAAGCACGACGTGGCTGCTGCGCTGGACCTCGTCACCCGGCGGGGTCTGCCGGACCCGTGGCTGGTCGGCTGGTCGTTCGGCACCGAGCTGGCTCTCATGTACGGGCGTGACCCGAGAGTCGCCGGGGCCGTGCTGCTGTCTCCGCCGCTGGCGCGAGCCTCCGACGCTGACCTGGACGCCTGGGCTGCCTTCGGCCGGGACCTGGTGGTCCTGGTGCCTGAGCACGACGACTTCCTGCCCCCCGGCCAGGCACGCGCCCGCTTCGCCCGGGTGCCGCAGGCCGAGCTCATCGGCGTGGTCGGGGCCAACCATCTGTGGGTGGGCGAACCGTCGGTGCGCCGGGTGCTGGACGAGATCGTCCGGCACGTCCGCCCCGACCTGCCGGGGCGGCTGCCCACCACCTGGACGGGACCGGCGCAGACGGCGCCGTCGGACGACGAAGGTGAACCATGAGACTGCACGTGATGCACGAGGGACCCACGCCCGGCCGTCCGGTCGACGGTGCCCTGCCGCTGGTGCTGCTGCACGCCCTGCCGCTGGACCACCGGATGTGGACCGACGTCGCCGGCCGGTCGTCCGGCCGGGTGCTGGCCGTCGACCTGCCCGACCGGACCGACCCGCCGGGGGAGCCGTCGTTCGACCTCGTGGCAGACGAGCTGGCCGTGACGCTCGCCCGGGCCGGCACCGGCCGGGCGGTCGTCGTCGGTTGCTCGATGGGCGGTTACCTCGCACTCGCGCTGGCTGAGCGGCACCCGGGGCTCGTCGCGGCGCTGGGTCTGGTCGACACCCGGGCCGAGGCCGACGACGACGCGGCCCGGGCGCGGCGCGCGGCGATGGTCGACGAGCTGGAACGCACCGGCCGGCTGGACCCGGCGCACGCCATGGTCCCGGGTCTGCTCGGGGCGACGACCGCGTCCCGGCGGCCCGAGCTGGTCGACCGGGTGCACCGTTGGATCGACGAGCAGACTGCGGAGACTGTCGCCTGGGCTCAGCGGGCCATCGGGGCCCGACCCGACCGGACCGGCGCGCTCCGCGCCTTCATCGGACCGGTCGCGGTCGTCGTCGGCGACGAGGACCAGCTCACCGGGGCGGACGTAGCCCGGCCGATGGCAGCCATGACCGCCACCGCCCGGTTGGTCGTGCTGCCCAGGGCCGGGCACCTGTCACCGGTCGAGCAGCCGGCGCTGGTCGCGGAGGCTCTCGCGGAGCTGGTCCGCCAGGCCGGGGGCTGACCGGCACCTGCGGTCGGTCAGCCTTGCCGGCCTGGGGTCAGTCCTCGTCGACGCGCCCGGTGACCGCGGAGATCGGCCGGGTACGAGGAGAGCGGTTCTTGCGCGGTGCGGACGCCGGCTTGGCGGACTGGTCGTCGTCGTCCTCCGGCTCGATCGCGTCGGCCAGAGCCTCGATCGCCTCGGCCAGGTCGTCCTCGACGACGACCTCGTCGTCGGGCTGAGCCTCGTCGGTCGAGCCTGTGTCGACCGGAGCCGTGTCAGGCGCCGCGGTGTCGGGTGCCGCGGTGTCGGGTGCCTCCGTGTCGGGTGCCTCCGTGTCGTCGACGGTCGGGCCGTCGACCGGAGCCTCGACGTCGGCCGGCTTCTCGACGGCAGGCGCGACCGCGGCAGGCTTGTCGACGACCGGGGCCACGACCGCGGCAGGCTTGTCGACGACCGGTGCTGTGGACTCGTTGATCAGCGCCATCGCCTCGGCCAGAGGATCGACGGACCGGGCGGGAGCCGACTCGGCGTTGTGCTCGCCCGATCCGGTCGCGGTGAACATGCCGGTACCCAGCAGGCTGCCAGCCAGACGGTTGCGCAGCTCGTCGAGGTAAGACGTGATCGACGACCGACGCTCGTTGAGCTCCTTGACCTGCTGGGCGGCGGTGGACCGCTGCCGTTCGGACTCTTCGGCGGCGTCGGCGACCATCTTGTCGGCGTGCTCGTGCGCCTCGGAGATGACGCGGTCGGCGGTGTGGCGAGCCTCCGCGGTGATGGACTCGGCCTGGTTCTCGGCGTCGCGCCGGACCTTCTCGGCCTGCTCCAGCGCGGCACGCACCCGGGTCTCGGCGTCGGCGGCCTGGGCCTCGGCGGCCGCGACCAGCTTTCTGGCGTCGGCCTTGGTCGCCTCGTGCGCTGCCGTGTCGGCCTTGGCGGCCTCCTCGTGCTGGGTCGCGATGGTCAGCTCGGCCTCTTCCAGGGCGCGACGGGCCTGGGTCAGCAGACCGTCGGCCTGGCCCTTGGTCGCCTTGTCGGCGTCCTCGATGGCGCGGGCGGCCTCGGCGGCGGTCCGTTCCAGCTCGATGCGGGTGGCTTCCCGCTGGTCGGCGTCGGCCCGGCGGGCCTCGTCGAGCAGCCGGGCTGCCTCGCGCTGGGCGTTGACGACCAGCTGGTCGGACTCGGCCTGAGCGACGGACCGCAGGTTGGTGGTCTCGGCGGCGGTGCGGTCGCGCAGCTCCCGGGTCTCCCGGTCGGCGGCCGAGCGGACCTGCTCGGCGTACTCGTCGGCCTCGGCCCGGGCGGTCGCGATCTCCTGGCCGGTGCCGGTGCTCAGCGTGGCCAGCTCGTCGGCCAGCGCGGCGCGTCTGGCCGCGGCGTCGCGCTCAGCCTCGGCGCGCAGGTCGGCGGCGTAGGTCTCCGCGTCGCTGCGCAGCGTGTCGACCTCCAGGCCGACCTGCTGCAGGACGGCCGCCTTGTCGCGCTCGGCCTGGGAGCGCAGCATCTGCGAGTACTCGTGGCTGGTGGCGCGCAGCGTGGCGACCTCGTCGGCGGCGGCCTGCCGTTCCGCAGCGATCTCACCGGCGGCCTGGGAGCGCAGGGCGGCGACGGCCTGCTCCTCCTGGGTGCGCACGACCGACAGCTCGTCGGCGACCTTCTGCCGGGCGGCCAGCGCCTCCTCGTCGACCTGGCGGCGCAGGTCTTCGGCGTAGCGCTCGGCCTTGGTGCGGGTGGCGTCGGCGTCGGCGACCGTCGCGGCCTTGAGCTCGTCGGTCTCGCGCTGGGTGGTGGTCCGCAGCTCGGTGCTCTGGTTGACGGCGGAGGCGCGCAGCTCGCCGAGCTCGCGCTCCAGGGCACCGCGCCGCTCGGTCTCTTCTGTGGCGATCTCGCTGGAGATCCGGGCGGCCGCGCGCGCGGCCGGGCCGGCCAGCGCGGCGGCGCCCCGGGCGGCGGCGGCCCGCGGCGCGGCGGGGGCGGGCAGGGCGGCCCGCGGGCGCCCGGGGGGCG
>JAVBSR010000094.1:0-6738 GCA_031556715.1 Cellulomonas sp. | reverse complement strand
CCCGGGGCGGGTCCCGGTGGGGCAGGCCGGGGCGGTGGCGCTGGCCGCCTCGTTCGTCGCGTCGTTCGCGCCGCCGGGCATCGGTCAGGTCGGGCTGAACGTGCGGTTCCTGCAGAAGCGCGGGTTCCCGATGGCGGTGGCCGCCTCGGCCTCGGCCGCCAAGGCAGCAGCCGTGGTCATGGTCCACCTGGCGATCCTCGCCGGGTTCGGCATCTGGGCGGGATCGACCGACGCGCTCGGCTCGGAGCTGTCCCGGATCCCGTCGCCCGGGGTCGTGGCCACCGTGGTCGGAGGGGTGCTGTCCGTCGTCGGGCTGGCCCTGGCGGTGCCGCGTGTGCGACGGCTGATCACCGGGCGGCTGGTGCCCGCGGTGCGGGCCTCGGCCGGGGCGATGCGCGAGGTGGTGTCCAGCCCGGCCAAGCTCGTCATGCTGTTCGGCGGGGTGGCTCTGCTGCCGCTGGGGTACGTGTTCGCGCTGTACTTCTCGGTGCGGGCGTTCGGGGCGGACCCGTCGTTCGTCGCCGTCGGGCTGGTCTCCCTGTCTGCCGGGGCGCTGGCCACGGCCGCGCCGACCCCCGGTGGCCTGGGTGCCGTCGAGGCGGTGCTGCTAGCGTCGCTGACCGGGCTGGGCATCCCCTCGGAACAGGCGCTGGCCTCCGTCATGCTGTACCGGCTGGCGACGTTCTGGCTGCCGATCCCTCCGGGGGCCGTCGCCTTCCGTGTCCTGACCGCCAAGGACGTCTTGTAGGGGCGTCCGCCTGGTCCGGACGTCCCCCGGTTCGCCTGGTCTGGGAGGCGGACCGTGCTGCTGACAAGGTCCCGCTGCGCTGCCGCCCACGTCCCGGCAGCGGTCCGGGGGTCACCACGACCCCAGTGGCTGAGGGGTCAGCAGCGGTAGCGGCCCTGAGACGGTTTGCGTGGGCGTAGCCTTGGCGGCATGAGCCTTGTGCCGTCCGTCGTGGCCCTCGTGGCTGCGTCCCCCGAGTCTGACAATGCTGCTGGTGGCGCTGTCGCCGCCGTCCTGGTGCTGGTCTACCTGGCCATGATCGCGATCGGCTATGTCGCGACGTCTCTCGCCTACGCCGGGATCTTCAAGAAGGCCGGGGAGGAGGGGTGGGCCGGGTGGGTGCCGATCTACAACACGGTCGTCCTGCTGAAGATCGTCGGACGGCCCACCTGGTGGGTGGTGTGGTACTTCGTGCCGATCGCCAACGTCGTGGTGACGATCCTCGTGATGATCGACCTGGCGCGGTCGTTCGGGCACGACATCGGCTTTGCCCTCGGTCTGATCTTCCTCAGCCTGATCTTCATGTACGTGCTCTGGCTCGGCGACAGCCAGTACCGGGGGCCGGCGGCGGCCCTGGCCGGCGGTTACCCTCCCGGCGGCTACCCGCAGGTGTACGGGGCCTACCCGCCGGGGTATCCGGCCGCAGGACAACCCCAGGGGTTCGGCGCCCCGCAGCCTGGTTACGGTCAGCCCGGCTACCCCCCGCCGCAGGCATACCCGCAGCCCCAGGACGGCTACCCGCAGCCGCAGCCCGGATATCCGCCGCAGCCGGGCTATCCTGCGCCGCAGCCTGGATATCCGCCGCAGCCGCAGCCGGGTTATCCGCCGCAGCCCGGTTATGCGCAGCCCCAGCCTGGATATCCTCCGCAGCCGGGTTATCCGCCGCAGCCCGGCTACCCAGGGCAGAGCCCGCAATGACGGTTCCGCAGCGACCTGTCGCACAGCGTCGTCGGTCAGGCGCCTGACCTCCGCGACGTCTGCCAGGTCAGCCCGCCGTGCCGCACGGTCCCACGCCCAGAAGGTCCCCGGCTTGCGCTGCGTGCCGGGGGCGGTGACCAGAACGGCCGGAGGGCGGACCTGTGGCCGGGCTGAGCCCCTGGCACGCAAAAGCCGTTCGGCTCGGTCGTGGGCGCTGTTACCGTGACCTGGTGACCAAGCTGAACCAGATCATCGCCGTCGAGAAGGGCGTCAAGTCCTCGTCGCAGTCCGAGCTGACCAAGCAGTACCAGCTGCTGCAGAAGACGGGTCTGCTGACCGGGCTGTCGCGCACCTACCAGCCCAAGGACGAAGAGGGCGAGGAGATGCCCCCCGAGCAGACCCGGGTCCAGGTCCGGGCCGACGAGGTGCTGCGCCGGGTGGCCGAGGTCATGACACGGTCGTTCGACGTCACCGCGACCAAGGAGTGGGCCAACGGCCAGGCGCGTGCCGACGTCGAGGTGGACGGCCGGGTGCTGCTGGCCGACGTCCCGGTGACCTACCTGCTCTTCCTGGAGAAGCGGCTGGTCGACCTCCACACCCTCGTCGGGCACCTGCCGCTGCTCGACGCGTCCGACGAGTGGACGTACGACCCGTCGATCGACTGCTACCGGACCGAGCCGACCCGGACCCTGCGGACCAAGAAGACGCCACGCAACCACGTCAAGGCCGAGGCCACCGAGCACCACCCGGCCCAGGTCGAGATGTACTACGAGGACGTGCCCGTCGGCACCTGGACCACGGTGCGGTTCTCCGGGGCCCTGCCGGCGGCCCGGGTCAACGAGCTGCGCGACCGGGTGGAGACGCTCCAGGCCGCTGTCCGCCGGGCCCGCGAGAAGGCGAACGAGCTCCAGATCGAGGACGTCAAGCCTGCCAAGGCCGTCTTCGACTACCTCTTCGCCTGAACCACCAGCTTTGGGGTACGCCCCAAAGGTACGCGCCCGCTCGACAAGGAGCGGGAACGTACGAGTCCACGCTGAAAGTGAGGCTGAGACTGACACCGACGTGACAGTGCGGGTTCGAGTCCCGCCCGCCGCACCCGTGCGGCGGTAGCCCAACGGGTAGAGGCAGCGTCGTCACGACTGAGACTCTTGCTCCATGCTCAGCATGTCGCTCGCCGAGGCATCGACGAGCGGGGACGAGTATCACCAACCGCCGGTTCGAATCCGGCCTGCCGCACCACGCGCGGCAGTGGTCTAGAGGAAAGACGGGTGACCTTCAACGTGATCCCCGCCGACCGTGGTCCCGGCAACCACGATGAGCGAACTTCTTGGGTAGGCGGTCGACGGCCCTCAGGCCGCCGACCGCTGGTAGGTCTTCGGACCACCGACACGAGTCGACCAGGGGCCCCATCGCAGGTTACGCGGTGGGGCCCCGCTCGTCGTCAGCGCCTGTCCGCCAGGCGGTCGGGCACCGGTGGTGCCGCCTGCGGCCGGGGGCTGTGGACGGCGCCCAGCCGGACCGGTGACCGGTCGACGAAGGCCCAGAACAGCGCGTAGGTCAGCAGGAGGTAGCCGGCCACCATGCCGGTGAAGACGACGGCCGACCCGTTGGCCGAGCGCACCAGCGTGGGCGCCAGGGTGTCAGGCTGGAGCACCTCCCAGGAGTTCAGCCGCACGAACCTGCCGAGGTAGATGCCGTAGCCGCAGGCCACCGCCACGCCGACCACCGTGAGCAGGGCTCGTACCCGGCCCCACCGGGCGGCCAGGAAGGTGTGGACGTGGCTCAGCGACCACAGGCCCAGGTACAGGGTGAGCACCACCAGGGCGGCCAGCACGAACAGCTGGGACCACGCGACCATGTCCGAGGTGTACACGTCGAACGGCCAGGCGTCGTCGCCGCCGAACCAGACTCGGCGCAGGTGGATGATGTCGGTGGTGACGTACACCGTGTTGGGGAACAACGGCAGCCACACGGCGCAGGCCACCCAGCCGACCCACGGCCGCGTCCGACCGTGCACGTCGACGACCACGCTCGCGACCAGCGGCAGCACCGCGAGGAACAGGTTCCACACGAAGGACAGGAACAGCCGGCGCTCGGTCATGCTGTAGACCACGACGCAGCCGACGGTCACGACGACGCACGCCGCCGCGAGGACGACGAGCCGGCGGTCGATCGGTGGGCTCATGCCGTCGGACCCTAGCCGACCGGTGCACCCCGTTCCTGCGCGGGGCGGGAATCGTCAGGCAGCATCGGGCCCGCTGGTGGTGCGCGACCGGCGCCCGGTCCGACCCGGCGGGGCGCACGAAGGGGGGACGGCGACCAGCCTCCCGGCACGGTCGAGTCCGGCTATCATCGCCGCATGAGTGCAGAGTTCCCGCAGCCCCAGCCGCCCGCCCCGCAGGGGCCCTACATGCAGCCGGGTGCCGGGTACTACCCCGCGCAGGGGCAACCCCAGTACGGTCCGCCGGTGCCCCAGGGACCGGCCCTGACCAACTTCCCCGGCCAGGTGCTCGGCCTGGTCATGCTCATCGTCGGTGGCGTGCTCGCCCTGCTCGGCCTGATCCTCACCCTGGCCGCTGACATGGACAGCTACGGCAGCGGGATGAAGACGCTCTGGCTGGGTGTCGCCTTCCTCGTCGCGGGTCTGGTCATGGTCGGCCAGTGGTTGGCGACGGCGATCATCCTCAAGTCCCGCTCGTAGCGTCCTGCCTCCCGGCGGTGCCGCGGTCGCCTCGTTCGGCGCCGCAGCACCGCCGTCGGCCTGTCTGGGGTTCAGCCCGGGGGCTCAGCCGGGGGTTCAGCGGTCGGCGGGCTGACGAACGGGAAGGTCAAGATGTCGCGGACCGTCGAGCCGAGCAGCATCGTCATCATCTCGTCGATACCTAGGCTCAGGCTGCCGGTCGGCGGCAGGCCGAAGTCCAGGGCGGTGAGCAGTCCCTCGTCGAGGGCCTCCGGAGCGTCGCCTGACATGGTCCGGCGACGTTGCTCCACGGGGTCGGCGAGCCCGGAGCAGGCGGAGGCGATCGTCGTGCCGAACGCCACCAGGTCCCAGCGTTCGGCCAGGCCCGGCTCGGAGCGGTGCGCCCGCGCCGTCGGGGAGGACTCCAGCGGGAAGTCGACGTAGAACACCGGGGGGCCGGTGGCCGGGACGACCAGCTGTTCGTACAGCCGGGTGACCAGCACCCCCGCCGGTTCGTCGTCCCGCCAGGTCACCTTGGCCTGTCGGCAGGCCCCGCGCACCTCCTCCAGCGGGGTGCCGGGCGTCAGCGCGGGGGTCGTCAAGGTCTGGGACACCGCGTCGTGCACCGTGACGACCGGCCAGTCCGGTCCGTCGAGGCAGACCTTCGTGCCGTCGGGCCGGCGCGCCACGGCCGCGCCGTGCACCGCAGCCGCCGCGGTGCGCACCACCGTCTGTGCCAGGACCCGCAGCGTCGTGTAGTCGCCGTACGCCTGGCAGGCGTCCAGGTAGGTCAGCTCAGGGTTGTGGTCGGCGTCGGCTGGCTGGTTGCGGAAGCTGCGTCCCACCTCGAACACCTTGCCCAGCCCGCCGACCACCAGCCGTCTCAGGTACGGCTCGGGCGACGTCCGCAGGTAGAGGTCCTGGTCGTCCCCGTCGATGCGGGTCCGGAACGGCGCGGTGCCCGCGGCGGGCACCCGGTGCAGCACCGGTGTCTCCACCTCGGTGTAGCTCTGCCACGCCAGGGTGGTGCGCACCGACGCGACCGCGGCGGACCGGGCCCGCAGCCGGGCGACGGCGTCGTCGTCCAGCGCCAGCTCGACGTGCCGCATGCAGGTGCAGGTCGACGGGTCGGCCGACCCGTCCGGCGGTGGGGCCAGCGCCTTGGCAGCCATGGTCCACGACGTGACCAGCAGGTTCGGTTCCCCGTCGTCGGAGCGCCCGGTGGTGCCGGTGACCGACACCTGGTCGGCACAGTCCACGGTGCTCCGGAACAGCTCCAGCGCCTCTGGCTCGACCGTGTCGGCGGTCAGCAGCGCCTGGAGCTCGGTGGAACCCTCGCGCAGCACCACGCGCACCGTCCCGTCCTGCTGGCCCAGCTGCACCACCCGGCCCACGACCGAGACCGTCGGAGCCTGGTCGGACCGGGCGCCGTCGTGGGCCTGCTTGACGCTGGTCGTGCGTGGCACCTGGACCGGGTACGGGTCGATCCCGGCGGCCCGCAGCACCTCGAGCGTCTCGTGCCGGGTCCGCCTGCGGGGCGTCGGCCCGCTCACGGCTGGGGTGGACCCTTCAACCGGGCCTGGCCGTCCGTCCTCACGATGCCGTCCTCACGCGGTGGTCCTCAGGGGCACAGGGACCCAGTCTGCCCCCAGCCGGGCGACGCTGCCGGGTGAGCACCTAGGACCAGCGGGGTGGGTCGGGTCCCGTGACGCGGGGGATACTCCTGGGGTGAGACTCACGCCGACCTCTGCCCGTCCCACGGCCTACGACGAGGCCGAGGCCCATGTCCCGGCCGCGACGGTCGCCGCCGCGCTGGCGGGTGCGTCGCACGTGCCGTTCTGGCTGGACCGGCCCGACCGGCCCGAGGTGGCCCCGGCCTTGTCCGGCGCGGTGCTGACCGACCTGCTCGTGGTCGGCGGCGGGTTCGCCGGGCTGTGGGCGGCGCTGCGGGCCAAGGAACGTGACCCGCAGCGTCGGGTGGTGCTGGTCGAGGGTCGCAGGATCGGCTGGGCGGCGTCCGGGCGCAACGGCGGGTTCTGCGAGGCCAGCCTCACCCACGGTCGGTCCAACGGGGAACGGCACGCCTCCGGCGAGGTCGACCAGCTCGACGCCCTCGGGCGGCGCAACCTTACCGAGCTGTTGGCGACCATCGAGCGGTACGGCATCGACTGCGCCGCGGAGCGCGTCGGCACCCTGGCGGTCGCGGTCGAGCGGTACCAGCTGGGGTACCTGGGCGGCGGGGCGCTGCGCGACGCGCGGGCGGTCCGGGCGGTGGGTGTCGCGCCCGGGGTGCGAGGGGGGGCGAGAGGCCCCGCCACCGGGGGGCTAGACCCCGCCCCGCCGGGCGGGGGCG
>JAVBSR010000115.1:0-3561 GCA_031556715.1 Cellulomonas sp. | reverse complement strand
CCCGGGGCGGGTGCGCCACCCGTACGTGCGCTCGGTGCTGCTGCGGCACTACCGGGCCGCACGTGCCCAGGGCCTCGACCCGGTCGAGGCCTGGGGCAGCATCGTGGAGGACCCGGCCAAGGCCAAGCAGTACAAGCGGGCGCGGGGCAAGGGTGGTCTCGAGCGCACCACGTGGGACGAGGCCCAGGAGATCCAGGCCGCGGCACACGTGTACACCATCAAGACCTACGGTCCTGACCGGTGCGTCGGGTTCACCCCGATCCCGGCCATGTCCATGGTCTCGTTCGCGGCCGGGACGAGGTTCTTCTCGCTGATCGGCGGCACCCTGCTCAGCTTCTACGACTGGTACTGCGACCTGCCGCCGGCCAGCCCGCAGGTCTGGGGCGACCAGACCGACGTGCCCGAGTCGGCCGACTGGTGGAACGCCGGCTACCTCATGATGTGGGGCTCCAATGTCCCGACCACCCGCACGCCGGACGCCCACTTCATGACCGAGGTCCGCTACAAGGGCACCAAGGTCGTGGCGGTCAGCCCGGACTACGCGGACAACGTCAAGTTCGCCGACGAGTGGATGGCGCCGGCGCCCGGCACCGACGGGGCGCTGGCGATGGCCATGGGCCACACCATCCTCAAGGAGTTCTTCGTCGAGCGGCGCACGGACTACTTCCACGACTACGTCACGCGCTTCACCGACGCCCCGTTCCTGGTCACGCTCGACGACCGGGCCGACGGGCAGACCGTCGTCGGCAAGTTCCTCACCGCTGCCGACGTGCCCGCCCTGGCCGACCAGGCCAACGCGGAGTTCAAGACGGTGCTGCACGACCAGGTGACCGGTGCGCCGGCCGTCCCGGGCGGGACGCTCGGCGACCGCTGGGGCGAAGAAGGCGTCGGGAAGTGGAACCTCGACCTGGGCGACCTCGACCCGGCCCTCAGCCTGGTCGACGTCGCTGACGGGGCGACGGAAGTCCTGCTGCCCCGCTTCGACCTGCCCGGCACCGACGAGGCCGTGGACGGCGGGCAGACCGTCGTGCGCGGGGTGCCGTACCGGACCGTCGCCGGCCGTCGGGTGACCACGGTCTTCGACCTCATGCTTGCCCAGTACGGGGTGGCCCGGACGGGCCTGCCCGGCACCTGGCCGGACGGCGAGGACGACGACTCGGGGCCCTGCACGCCCGCCTGGGCCCAGGCCATCACCGGGGTCCCGGCCGCGCAGATCACCCGGGTCGCCCGCGAGCTGGCCCGCAACGCCGAGGTCACGCAGGGCCGGTCGATGATCATCCTCGGGGCCGGCACCAACCACTGGTTCCACTCCGACACCATCTACCGCTCCATCCTGGCGCTGCTCACCCTGACCGGCTGCCAGGGGGTCAACGGTGGTGGCTGGGCGCACTACGTGGGCCAGGAGAAGGCCCGCCCCATCACCGGCCAGCAGCACCTGTCGTTCGCGCTGGACTGGGCCCGGCCGCCGCGCCACCAGGCGTCCACGTCGTTCTGGTACGCCGCCTCCGACCAGTGGCGGTACGACACCTTCGGCGCGGGCGACATCTCGTCGCCGGCCGGTCCGGGCCGTCTGCACGGCCGGTCGATGATCGACTGCCAGGCCCAGGCCGTGCGGCTGGGCTGGACTCCGGGCCACCCGGGCTTCAACACCAACCCGCTGGACCTGGCGGACGAGGCCAAGGCCGCCGGCAAGGACGTCGCCGCGCACGTCGTCGACCGTCTCAAGGACGGCTCGCTGCGGTTCGCGGTCGAGGACCCTGACGACCCGGCGAACTTCCCTCGCTGCCTGACCCTGTGGCGGGCCAACCTGTTCGGCAACACCGCCAAGGGGTCGGAGTACTTCCAGCGGCACCTGCTGGGCTCCGACGACGCGGTCAGCGCCCCGGAGACACCGCCGGACCGTCGTCCCCAGGACGTGGTGTGGCGGGAGGAGCCCGGCCGGGGCAAGCTCGACCTGCTCACCACGGTGGACTTCCGCATGACGGGTTCGGCCCTGATGTCGGACATCGTCCTGCCTGCCGCGACCTGGTACGAGAAGCACGACATCTCGACCACCGACATGCACCCCTACGTGCACGCCTTCAGCCCGGCGATCCCACCGCCGTGGGAGGCGCGCACCGACTACGACTGCTTCTCCGGCCTGGCCGACAAGGTCTCGGCACTGGCCGTCAAGCACCTGGGCACGCGCACCGACGTCATGCCCATCCCGCTGCTCACCGACACTCCCGACGAGATGGCCCAGCCGCACGGTGCGGTCCGCGACTGGAAGAACGGCGAGTGCGAACCGATCCCCGGCAAGACCATGCCCAAGCTGGTCGTGCTCGAGCGGGACTACACCGCGATCGGCGCCAAGTGGCGCAGCCTCGGCCCGCTCATCGCCAAGATCGGCACCATGACCAAGGGCATCGCCGTCCCCGGCGAGGACGCCGAGGCGCACCTGGCCTCGTTGCTGCCCACGGTGCAGGACGGTCCGACCGCCGGGCAGGTCATGCTCGGCTCCGACCAGGCGTTCGCCGAGGCCATCCTGGCCATGGCGGGCACCACCAACGGGCACAACGCCGTGGCCGGCTTCCGGGCGCTGGAGAAGCGCACCGGGCAGCGGCTGGCCGACCTGGCCGAGGAGCACGAGCACGACAAGATCACCTTCGCCGACACGGTGCGCTCGCCCCAGCCGGTGTTCACCAGCTACGAGTGGTCCGGGTCGGAGACGGGCGGTCGACGCTACTCGGCCTTCGTCATCAACACCGAGCGGCTGCGCCCCTGGTCCACCGTGACCGGTCGCCAGCAGTTCCTCGTCGACCACGACTGGATGGCCGAGATGGGCGAGCTGCTGCCCGTCTACCGTCCGCCGCTGGACATGGCGCACCACTACGGCGACATCGACGTCGAAGGACGGGGGGTGACGGTCCGGTACCTGACGCCTCACTCCAAGTGGTCGATCCACTCCAGCTACCAGGACAACCCCTACATGCTGGCGCTGTCCCGTGGAGGTCCCGTCATCTGGATGTCGCTGACCGACGCCGAGGCCATCGGCGTCAAGGACAACGAGTGGGTCGAGGCGGTGAACCCGCACGGTGTGGTCACCGCCCGGGCGATCGTCTCGCACCGCATGCCGGCCGGGACGGTCTTCATGTACCACTCCCAGGACCGCAACATCAACGTGCCGCTGACCGAGACGAACAAGCGTCGCGGTGGCACCCACAACGCTCTGACCAGGGTCTACGTCAAGCCGACGCACCTGGCGGGCGGGTACGGACAGCTGACGTACGGGTTCAACTACTACGGCCCGACCGGCAACCAGCGCGACGAGCTCACGGTGATCCGTCGCCGCAGCCAGGAGGTCGAGTACTGATGCGCATCAAGGCCCAGGTCGGCATGGTGATGAACCTCGACAAGTGCATCGGCTGCCACACCTGCTCGGTGACCTGCAAGCAGACGTGGACCAACCGCGACGGCGTGGAGTACGTCTGGTTCAACAACGTCGAGACCAAACCCGGTATCGGCTACCCGGTGCGCTGGGAGGACCAGGACCGCTGGAAGGGCGGCTGGGAGCTGGACCGC
>JAVBSR010000104.1:0-46466 GCA_031556715.1 Cellulomonas sp. | reverse complement strand
CCCGGGGTGTACGAGCTGCTCCAGGCCGCCGACTCGGTGGGGGTGTTCCAGGTGGAGTCCCGCGCCCAGATGGGCACCCTGCCCCGCCTGGCACCGGAGTGCTTCTACGACATCGTCGTGGAGGTCGCGCTGATCCGGCCCGGCCCGATCCAGGGCGGTTCTGTGCACCCGTACATCGAACGCACCAAGGGCCGTGAAGCGGTGACCTACCTGCACCCGTCGCTGGAGAAGTCCCTGTCGAAGACCCTGGGTGTGCCGCTGTTCCAGGAACAGCTCATGGAGATCGCCATGGAGGTCGCCGGGTTCACCCCCGGCGAGGCCGACCAGCTGCGCCGGGCGATGGGCTCGAAACGCTCCGCCGAACGCATGGAGGCCCTGCACCAGAGGCTGCTGGACGGGATGGCCGCACGGGGGATCGACCGGGACACCGGCGAGCAGATCTACGACAAGCTCAAGGCGTTCGCGGACTTCGGCTTCCCCGAGTCGCACGCCTTCTCGTTCGCGTACCTGGTGTACGCCTGCGCCTGGCTGAAGCGTTACCACCCGGCGGCGTTCTACGCCGGGCTGCTGGCCGCCCAGCCGATGGGCTTCTACACCCCGCAGTCCCTGGTGGCCGACGCCCGTCGGCACGGGATCGAGGTGCTGCGGCCCGACGTGCAGACGTCGCAGGCGCTGGCCTGCGTGGAACGCGTCGGGCCGGTACCACCGGGCGGGGAACCGGGTCTGGACCCGTTGCCGTCGGGCACCCGGGCGCCGACGTCTGACGGCTCGGTCCGTGGCAGGCCGTCCGGTCGGGGCAGGGGCCGTGGGCTGACCGACCAGGACGCAGCTCTCCGTCCACCGGGGCCGGCCGTCGTGCCGGGCGAGCCCGGCGATCTAGGCAACCAGCTACGCAGCGACTCCGACATTTCGGGCAACCAGATACGGGGCGAACCGGGCATCTCGGGCAACACGTTGCCATGCGACCGGCCTGACGCTCCGGTGCGGTCGCTGGCAGTGCGCCTGGGACTCACGTCGGTGCGCCGCGTCAACTCAGGTCTGGCCCAGGCCCTGGTCGCCGAACGCACCGCGAACGGCCCGTTCACCGGCCTGGACGACCTGGTCCGCCGTGTCCGGCTGAGCACCGCCGCCCTGGAGGCGCTGGCCACCGCAGGCGCCCTGACCAGCCTGGGGGTGGAACGTCGCGCCGGTCTGTGGGCGGCCGGTGCCCTGGCTGCCGAAGGTCCCGACACCCTGACCGGCGTCGCCGTCGGTGTCCAGGCCCCGACCCTGCCCGGCCTGGAGGACGTCGAGATCGCCACCGCCGACGTGTGGGCCACCGGGATCTCCGCCGACACCTACCCGACCCAGTTCGTCCGCCCCGGTCTGGACGAGGCCGGGGTGCTGCGCGTCGCCGACGCCTATCGTCGTGACCCCGGCGGTCGGGTGGCCGTCGCCGGGGTGGTCACCCACCGGCAGCGCCCCGGCACCGCCAGCGGCATCACCTTCCTGTCCCTGGAGGACGAGACCGGCCTGCTCAACGTGGTCTGCACCGCCGGGGTGTGGCAACGCTTCCGCCGGGTGGCTCGTACCTGCCCCGCCCTGGTGGTCCGCGGCCAGCTGGAACGCGCCGACGGCGCCACCAACCTCCGCGCCGAGCACCTGGCCCCCCTGTCCCTGCGTGTCCGCACCACCTCCCGCGACTTCCGCTGACGTGGTGCGCCCGTAAGACCTCGCCACCGCGCACGCCGGCGATCGAGCGTCAGGGTGGTGCCACTGACCTGCCTGGGTGACTCTCGCGAGTTTTGGGCGTCTTGCGGCCCCCGCCTGACGACGGGACGACAGTGAGAGAGCGGCTGATCGGTGCAGTGGTGGCAGCGTCTGTGCTGTCTACCGTGCTGTTCACGCAGATCGCCGCAGCGGATCCTGTCTCGGGCGGCACAGCGGGCGGCACGGTAGTGCCGGGAACCACCGAGGTGACTTTCACGGCCATCGCCTCCGTCAACCGCACCGCCCTCGGCCTGGGCTCGAACGGCATCGCCTATGCCTGGGGTGCCAATTCTGCTGGTCAGCTGGGTGACGGTACGACGACCAACCGGTCGACGCCGGTGCCGGTGGTCACAGCGGGTCTTCCGGCGGGGGCGCTGCCGTTCACGGCGGTGGCCGCTGGCGGCCTGTCCAGCTACGGGCTGGGTGCGGACGGCGTCATCTATGCCTGGGGTGGCAACTCTTCAGGTCAGCTGGGGGACGGCACGAAGACCAACCGGTCGACGCCGGTGCCGGTGGTCACAGCGGGTCTCCCGGCTGGCGCGCTGCCGTTCCAGGCGGTGGCCGCCGGCGGCTCCTCCGGGTACGGCTTGGGTGCGGACGGTGTCATCTATGCCTGGGGTGCCAATTATTCTGGCCAGCTGGGGGACGGCACTCAGACCGACCGGTCGGTGCCGGTGCCGGTGGTCACAGCGGGTCTTCCGGCGGGGGCACTACCGTTCCAGTCGATGGCCGTGTCCTCTTTCGCCGGGTACGGGTTGGGGGCCGACGGCGTCGTCTACGCCTGGGGCGGCAACTCTTCCGGCCAGCTGGGGGACGGCACTCAGACCGACCGGTCGACGCCGGTGCCGGTGGCCACGGCTGGGCTTCCGGCGGGGGCGCTGCCGTTCCACGAGGTGGCTGCCAACGCATTCGCCGGGTACGGGTTGGGTGCCGACGGTGCCGTCTACGCCTGGGGCCAGAACTCCGACGGACGGTTGGGTGACGGTACGAGGACCGACCGGTCGACCCCAGCACCGGTGGTCACGACAGGCCTTCCTGCCGGAGCCCTGCCGTTCCGGGCCGTGGCAGCAGGCATCTCGGCAGGGTACGGGCTGGGCTCGGACGGCATCGCCTACGCCTGGGGCAGCAACACTCTCGGAGCGCTGGGCGACGGCACGGAGACTGACCGCTTGACACCGGTGCCGGTGGTCACAGCGGGACTTCCGGGAGGGGCCCTGCCGCTCCGGGCCGTGGCCGGGGGCTCGGGTACCGCCTACGGGTTGGGCTCGGACGGATCGCTGTACGCCTGGGGCCAGAACTCCGACGGGCGGCTCGGCAACGGCACGACGACGTACAGCACGACACCGGTGACGGTCACAGGCCTGGGGAACATGACGGTGGTCGGTGTGACGTTCGGCGGGCTGCCAGGCGTCGACCTGTCCCAGGTGGGTGGGGCGTGGGAGGTCACGACGCCGGCAGGCTGCGGCCCGGTCGACGTGACCGTGTCGTTCCGTGACGCGGCGGACCCGCCCGGGGCGGACCCGCGCCGGGCGACGTACACCGACGGTTTCGTGTTCGGCTCGCCGCCGACGGTCACCACCCAGCCGGTATCGGCACAGGTCAGTGCCGACGGGGCGTTCACCGCGACGGTCGGGGTGACTGGCGACGACGCCCCGCAGGTCCGGTGGCAGTCGTCGGTCGACACGCTGGCCTGGTCGGACATGGCGGGGCAGACCGGGGCGACCTTGAGCGTGAGCGGAGTGAGCACCACGACGTACTACCGGGCGGTGGCGACCAGCTGCTGGACGACGCTGGACCCGACGTACACGGCAACCTCCGACGTGGTGACGGCCACCGTCCCGGCCGACGGATCGTCCCCAGGGCCGACGGACTCGCCCGGTCCGACGAGCCCACCGGGTCCGACCGGTTCGCCCGGCCCCACCAGCTCACCAGGCCCCACCAGCTCACCTGGCCCCACCAGCTCGCCTGGCCCCACCAGCTCACCAGGTCCGACGACAGCGGGGCCGACCAGAGCCCCGTCGTCGGGCCCGGGTGGGCAGGCAGCGTCCCTGGGTACGGGCGCCCCTGCGCTGGGCGGCATCCTCAAGGCGCACGGCGCTTCACGGCAGGGCGCCTCGGGGCACCAGGCGGCCGCGACCCTGGCGGCGACCGGAGCCTCGGGCGTGCTGAGCCTCGCAGGGGCAGGTCTGCTGCTCCTGGCTGCCGGCGTGGGCGTCCTGGCCGTCAGGAACCGTCGGGGACCTGCTGGTACCCGCGAGCCGTGACACGACCGAGGTGACCTGCGACCTGACCTTGCAAGGTCGTCGACCTGGCGTCAGGAGTGCCGGGCGGCCTGGCGGGCGGCGGTCTCGGTGGAGAAGGTGCGGGGGAAGCCGCTAGCGTTGAGCTGGGGGTTGCCGTCGACGTCGACCAGCCAGAACTTGCCCTTGCCGTCGGGGCTGGGACTCCAGGGCGGGGCGTCGCCGTCGGCGGTGGCGGTCATCTCGGCCAGGGCTGAGGCGACCTTGCGGCGGGCGACCAGCTCGGAGGCAGAGTTCATGGTCAGGCCGGTCTGGAACCAGGTGCCGTCCGGCTTGGTCCACCGCACGTGGGTGGACTTGCGGACCTCGACCGTCCCGCCGGCCTTGCGGAACTGCCGGACCAGAGGTTCGAGATCCTTGTTGATGCCCAGTCCCATCTCGTCCCTCCGTCCTGTCGCGACCCCTCAGTCTCGTCGACCGCGGCGGCGAGTCTACCGGGGCGCGCGTCGAGCTTCGGGGCCAGCCGCGAGGTCGGACAGGCCGCAAGACCGGGCCTGGTCGACGGTCCGGACCGGCGGTGTGCGGCAGCCGGATCACCGCCGTGGCCGCCGACCACGGTGAGGACCTCCCGGCGGTCGCCGGAGCTCCGGTGCCGTCCTGGGCGGCGGGACGCGCCGCGTCCGACGATCCGAGGGGTGTGCGGCGCGGAACCCTGACGCGCTCGTCCGCAGGGGGCGTGCTGGTGCCGGAGCCGCCGGCCTGCGCGACGATTGACGGCGTACTGCCGTCCGGCTGTACGTCGTCCAGGCCGTGAGAGGACTGGCAATGCTCGCCACGACCAGGGCTGGACGGCTCGAGCCATGACCGGGGCGTGGGAGTCGCGGCGTCCCCCACGGTGGTTGCCGCGTGCGCTGGCGATGGCCGTCGTGGCGGTCTTCGTCGGGATCTTCGCCTGGCGGGCCGCTGGGCAGCTGCGCGGCCTGGCTGTCGACGTGCTCATCGCGTTCTTCATCACCCTCGTGCTCGAACCGTTCGTCCTGTGGCTCGTGCGTCACGGCTGGCGCCGACCGCTCGCCGCGGTGGCCGGGATCGTCGGCAGCCTGCTCCTGGCGGTGGCCCTCGTCGCGCTGTTCGGGAACCTCTTCGTCCAGCAGTTCCTGGAGTTCTTGGACGAGGTGCCGAACATCTACGCGTCGCTGCAGAGCTGGCTGTCGGACAGGTTCGGGGTCACCCTGCCCGGTGGCGACGAGGTGGTGCGCGACACGGTGACCCACTGGGGCAGCGACATCGCCTCAGGGGTGCTGGTGGCAGGCACGACAGTCATCTCCGCCATCTTCTCGGCCGGCACGATCCTCATCGTCGCGTACTACCTGTCGGCGGCCGGGCCGCGGCTCCGCGTGGCGGTCTGCCGCTGGTTGACGCCCGACCGGCAGTCTGACGTCCTCCTGCTGTGGGAGACCGCTCAGCGCAAGGTCGCGGACTTCGTCAGGACACGGATCGTGCTCGCGGCTCTGTGCGCCGCGTTCACCTTCGGGTTCTTGACGCTGGTCGGGACGCCCTACGCGCTGCCGCTCGGGGTGTTCACCGGCGTCGTGTCCCAGTTCGTGCCGACCATCGGCACCTACCTGGGTGGCGCGCTGCCGGTGGTCGTCGCGCTGACGGCGCAGGGGACCTGGACAGCCGTCGCGGTGCTCGTCTTCATCGTCCTGTACCAGCAGGTCGAGAACACCATCTTCTCGCCGCGGATCACCGGGCGGGTCCTGGAGATGAACCCGGCCGTGTCGTTCCTGGTCGTCATGGGGTTCGGCGCGGTCTTCGGGGCCCTGGGAGCGTTCCTCGCGCTTCCGGTCGCTGCGACCGTGCAGGCCGTGGCCAGCACCTACTTCGAGCGGCACGAGCTGATCGAGTCGCACATGCTGCGCGATCCGCAACGGACGCCCCGGGCACCGCACCAACCCCAGCCGGAGTGAGCTTCACGAGCGAGCCGACCTTGAGAAATGAGACATAACTGCCTCAAAGGCGAACCTCACGCTGTTTGACAGGTTGCGCGCGTTCCGGGGCCAAGTCACAGTGTTGGGGGGGCGTACGACTCTTCGTACGTGCCCCGTGCGAGAACGAAACGATCTGAGGAGGACGAGATGGCCACGCTAAGCGTGTGGAAGTTCGACGACCCGCAGGGCGCTGACCGCGCGGAAGCCGCACTGGTCGACCTGCAGAAGCAAGAGCTCATCGTCGTGCACGACACGGCGACGGTCACCTGGCCGTCGGACAGGAAGAAGCCGAAGACCCACCAGTCCCACAGCACCACGGGCGCTGGTGCGCTCGGGGGGACGTTCTGGGGCCTGCTCTTCGGGCTCATCTTCTTCATCCCGCTCATCGGTGCGGCGATCGGTGCCGGACTCGGCGCCCTCGCCGGGTCCATGGCCGACGTCGGGATCGACGACGACTTCATCGACGCGGTGCGCAAGAACGTCACGCCGGGTACTTCCGCGCTCTTCGTCCTCTCGTCCGGTGCGGTGATGGACAAGGTCTGGGAAAACCTTAAGAGCCAGAATCTCCACGGGACGCTGGTGCAGACCAACCTCTCGAGCGAGCAGGAGGCCAGGCTCCGCGCCGCCTTCGAGGACGAGTGATCGTCGCTGCACCCCTCCAGGCCGGGGCGCCCGCCCCGTACTCCGCCGCGGGCCCCTCGACCTGTCTGACCACAGCGCGACCAACCTGCGCACCGGCCCGACAATGACGTCGGAAGCCAAGGTCCGGGATGGGTTCTTCGCCATGGTTCACCTGCTTCTCTGCGGCAGAAGAGGGATAGTGTGCGCCTGCCGTGCGGTATCGGCGGCTGCGTGTCAGAGTGATGGTCATGACCGAATCTCGTTTTCGGGCTGTCGGCAGCCCGGGCGATTTATACGTCGCAGGTATGGCCGGTTCTCCGGCCAGTGCAGTAACCGGCGGCCCGACCGGGAGCCGTGTCCCGCAGGCCGAGTGCTGCACCGGTGACGAGCTCGCCCAGGAGACGACCGGGTTGTTGGGCTGACACGAAAGGTACCGTCATGGACTACCCCTTGTTGAATCTCTTCTGGACCATGATGTGGCTGTTCCTGTGGATCTTGTGGTTCTTCTTGCTCTTCCGTATCCTCACCGACGTCTTCCGCAGCCAGATGGGCGGCTGGGCCAAGGCCCTGTGGACGATCTTCGTGATCCTGCTGCCATTCGTCGGCGTGCTGGTCTACCTCATCGCCTGCGGGCGGGATATGGGCAGGCGGGAGCAGGCGGAGCGCGTCGCGGTCGAGAACGACTTCCGCAGCTACGTGCGGGACGCGGCGGGAGGTTCGAACGTCGCCGACCAGCTGGCCCTGCTGGCGGACCTGCGCAAGCAGGGCGTGCTCACCGACGACGAGTTCGCCCAGCAGAAGGCGCGGATCCTCGCCAAGCAAGCGGCCTGAGCGGAGGCCGACATGCTCATCCGGATCCTGGTCCGGCTGGCCGTCGTCGCCGGGGCGTTCCTCCTGGCGGCGACGGTGGTCGACGGGATCGAGATCTCCGGCGGCGTCTGGTCGTACGTCTGGATCTCGATCCTGTTCACCGTGGTCAACGCCGTCATCGGGCCGCTGCTGCGCCTGCTGACGCTGCCTCTGGTGGTGGTCACCCTCGGGCTCTTCCTGCTCGTGGTCAACGCCGCGCTGCTGGCGCTGACCGCGCTCCTGTCGCCGGCCCTGTCGGTCGACGGCTTCCTCGCGGCGGTGCTCGGCGGTCTGGTCGTGGCCGTCGTCAGCTGGATCGGTGAGCTGGTGCTGCCGCTGCGGCGGTAGCGCACCGGCGACGTGCCGACCGCGGTTTCCCGGGCCGTCCACGGCCCTCACCGGCCACGCGGGTGGCCCGCCCAGGACCTCGCCTGCCCAGGCGACGGCCGACATGACGATCTGGACTGCTGATCGAGGTGCACCACGATGACCAACGTCGACGACGTCGCAGAGCTCCGGCAGGAGATCGAACGGCTGCGCGCCGAGCTGGCCTCCGAGCGTGAGCGACCCGCGGTCGTCCGCCGGTCCGCCGGGGCATGGGTGCAGGTCGTGTCGTACGGCCTGCTGCTGGTCCTGGTGGCCGTGCTGGCGCCGGTCGCGGTCGTGGCCCGGTGGGTCGACAAGGAGGTCTCCAGCACCGACCGGTTCGTCTCCCTGGTGGGTCCGCTCGCCTCCGACCCGGCGGTGCAGCAGGCCGTCACCGATCGGGTGACCGCCGCGGTCCTCGAGCACATCGACGTCCAGGCGCTGGTCGACCAGGCGGCCGACGCGCTGGCCGGCAGCGGCGTGCTGGACGACCCTCAGGTGACCGAGCGCCTCCGGTCGCTGGCCGCGCCGCTGTCCGGTGCCATCGAGGGGTTCGTCCACAGCCAGGTCGAGAAGATCGTCACCTCCGACGCCTTCGCCTCCACCTGGGAACAGGCGGTGCGGGCTGCGCACCCTCAGGCCATCGCGGTGCTGACCGGCGAGGGGTCCGACCTGCTCGGCGTCACCGACGGTGCCGTGAGCGTGAACCTGGCCCCGGTGATCGAGAAGGTCAAGGACGCGCTGGTCGAGAGCGGGTTCGGGATCGCCGCCCAGATCCCGCAGGTCGACGTCTCCTTCGTCGTGTTCAGGTCCGACGGCCTGGTCAAGGCTCAGCAGGGTTTCGCCCTGCTCCAGAAAGCGGGCGTGGTGCTTCCGCTGCTCACCGTGGCGGCCCTGGGGGCGGTGATCGCCGTGGCCCCGCACCGGCGTCGGCGTCGGGCGGCCCTGGCCGGGTCGCTCGCGCTGGCGCTCGGCATGCTGGTCCTGGGGATCGCGGTGTCGGTCGCGCGCCAGCTGTACCTCGACGCGCTGCCGGCCGGTGTGTCGGCGCCAGCCGCTGCGGCCGTCTACGACACCGTCGTCGGCGCCTTCCAGCCGGTGCTGCGCGCCGTGCTGCTCATCGCTCTGCTGGCCGCTGCGGTCCTGTGGCTGGTCGGTCGGGGGCCGACCGCGCACCGGCTGCGCACGGCGGTGGTGGCGCTGCGTGACCTGCGCCGGCGGCACCTGTCGACCGGACCGGTCGGCCACGTGCTGTGGACCGGCCGTCTGCTGGTCCGTGCCGGTGTGCTCGCCGTGGCTGGCGTCGTCATCGTCGTCAGCGAACCGCTCACCGGCCGGCTGGTCGCAGGAGTCGCCGCGTCGGCTGCCGTCGTCCTGCTGGTCGCCGAGATCCTGGCCACGCCGCCCGGGGCGGACAAGACCGTCTCGGCGCCGCAGAAGCCGCCGACGCCCGTCAGCACAGGCGCCTGACCGGGGGGTGGTGCCGCTGCGCCCCCAGTTCACCCGCAGGCGGGCGCACGGCACCCAAGACTGGTGTCCGGAAGGGGACTTGAACCCCTACGCCCTATACGGGCACTAGCACCTCAAGCTAGCGCGTCTGCCATTCCGCCACCCGGACCTGGTGGTCGTCCGCAGGTTGAACGTGACCCAGGACGCGGTCGGTAACGATAGCATGGCGCTCGCCTGAAGCCCCACCTGGGTCACCCTGGGCGCGTTGCCAGGCACGGCGGGGTCGCCTGGGTCACACTGTCCGACCAGGGGAGACCCGCCAGATCCGCGGCCCGTGCCGTACGGAGGAAAGATGACATCGTCTCGCAAGCCCGGCCCGAGCCGTCGCGCTCAGGGCACGACGCTGACGGCTGACGACCCCGCACCGCCGGCCACGAGCGCTCGGCCGACGTTCGCGGCCACGCCTGACGACGGCACGCGCTACCTGGCCCGGCCGGACGGTGACTCGTGGCGGCTGGTCGACGTCGACCCGTCGGCACCACGCTGGCTGCGCAAGGGCGCGGCGACGTCCTGGCGGCTCATCGTCCTGGTCGCGGCGGTGGCGCTGGTGTTCTACGCCACGTCGAAGGTCCAGCTGTTGTTCGTGGCGCTGTTCCTCGCCCTGGTGTTCACCGCCGTGCTGCGTCCCCTCGTGCACGTGCTGTCCAAGGTCATGCCGCGCGGTGTGGCCACCGGGTTGGCGCTGCTGTCGGGTGTCGCGGTGATGGCAGGGATGATCACCTACGTCGTCTACTCCATCGTCAACCAGTGGCAGGACCTGTCCCCGCAGATCGGCGCCGGCCTGCAGCGCATCGTCGAGTGGGTCGACACCTCCGGGGGCACGGTGCAGCGCATGGGCCGTGGCGACCAGATGACCCCGCCGTTCGAGGACAAGACGCCCGACGACACGCCGACGGCCATGTTCACGGTCACCAAGGAGCAGGTCGCCCAGTGGCTCGACAGCGCCAAGCAGTGGCTGACGGACAACGCCGGCGACATCGCCGGGCGGGCCGCCGCCACCGCCGGGACCACCGTCGAGGTGTTCACCTGCCTGGCCCTGGCGGTGTTCTGCACGGTGTTCTTCCTGGCCCGCGGCGCCCAGATGTGGCAGTGGTGCCTGGGTCAGCTGCCGGTGCGGATGCGCGACCGGGCGCAGGCCGCCGCCTCGGTGGGCTGGAACACCTTCTCCGGCTACACCCGGGGCACGCTCATCGTCGCGGGGACCAACGCCTGCTTGGCGTTCATCCTCATGGTGATCGTCAGGGTGCCGCTGGCCGCGCCGCTGGCCGTGCTGGTGTTCATCGGCTCGTTCATCCCGCTCATCGGGGCGCCGACGGCCATGGTCATCGCGACGATCGTGGCGCTGGCGGCGCTGGGGCCGTGGCACGCCGTCGTCATCTGCCTGGGCATCGCGCTCATCGGGCAGTTCGAGGGGCACGTCCTGCAGCCGCTGGTCATGGGCCACCAGGTGTCGTTGCACCCGGTGGTGGTCGCGGTCGCGGTCATCGGGGGGACGCTCACCGCAGGCATCTTCGGTGCGGTCATCGCCGTGCCGCTGGTCTCGGTGGCCTGGGCGGTCTTCGCCCGGCTGCGCCCTCCGGTCGAGGCGCTGGACGGCGGCGACCCGGCCGGGCCGGACGACGTCTCAGACGACGACGAACCGCTGGTACGCCCGCAGGCACCGACGAACAAGGTCGTCGCCTGGCTGCGCCACCTGCAAGAACGCCGTGGGGACGAAGCCCAGGCGTGAGCCGGACGCGCCGGCGTCAGGGTGCCAGGCTGATGTCTCCGGCGGTGAGCAGGATCGGGAAGTTCGACTCCCACGCGGCCTTGACCAGCAGCTCCGTCTCGGTCACCCCGTTGTCCAGGGCTTCGATCATCCGGTCGGCGATGTCGGGGGCGTCCATGTGCTCGGTGTCGCGCAGCGCCAGCTCGCCGTAGGCCACCGAGAAGACGTTCCGGGCGCCGAACAGGCGGGCCCGCTGCACCGCGTCGGGCTCGGTGATGGCCCGGCTGTGCGCCTCGACGGCGCACTGGAAGGCGTAGACCGTCAGCTCGTGGGCGTCGGCGGCCGACATCGAGTGGTCGCCCCCCTTGGCCTTGACCTCGATCCGGGAGGCCAGGTCGGCCTCCGCCTCGCGCATGCCGCGGTAGTACTCGGCCACGGCGGGGGCGTCCGAGCCGGGGCCTGGGCGTTGCGTGGCACCCGCCATCCGGACGTCCAGAAGGGCCTGGGCCGCCCCTGGGGTCAGACCGACGTTGGGGAGCGGGTCGAGCTGACCGACCTCGCGTCCGTCCAGGGTCACGCTGCACCTCCGAGCTAGACAGTCATCCGGTCGTCCGTTCGGCCGACCTGGATCCGTTCTTAGCCTATCGACTACGCGGACCTTCGACTACGTGGGACCGGACGAATGCCGTGGTTGTCGCCCAGAGGCCCACCGGCGCAGCAGTGCGTGCGTCTGGGCGACGTAGCCGCCCCCGAACAGGACCGCGTGCACCCCGACCGGGAACAGCTGGTGCAGACCGGTGCGGTGGCGCCAGCCGGGCCGCAAGGGGTGCACCGACTCGTACCCGGCGACGACGGCGTCCAGGTGGGGCAGGCCGAACAGTGCGAGCATCGCCAGGTCGGTCTCGCGGTGCCCGCCGTGCGCCGCCGGGTCGATGAGGGTCGCCCCGGCGGACGTCCACATGACGTTGCCGCTCCACAGGTCGCCGTGCAGCCGGGCGGGCGGGTCGCCGTCGTCCAGGTCGCCGGCGCACAGCCGGTCGGCCAGCCGGGCCAGGTCGGCGGCAGCGTCGGGCGGCAGGTCACCGGCAGCGCGCAGCGCCTCGCCGACCGGGGCCAGCCGGGCCCGGGCGTAGCACTCGCCCCAGGTCTCGAAGCTGCCGCTGACCAGCGGGCACCGGCCGATGTACCCGTCGCCGTCCCAGCCCGGTGGCGGGGCACCGAAGGCGGGGGCGCCGGCGTCGTGCAGCCGGGCCAGCCCTGCCCCGAAGGTCCGGGCCGCTGCCGCGGTCGGCGTCACCGAGGTCAGCGCGGCCAGGTCCAGGTGGTCGTCGGCGACGTCGAGCACCTCCACGACGGGCAGGGCGTCGGCGTCGGCGAGCCAGGCCAGGCCGGCGGCTTCCCAGCGCAACGCCCGGCCCGTCCCGTGCTTGCGGAAGATCCGACGGTCCACGTCGACGATCCTGCACCGTCTGGCGCCGTCGGCGCCAGGTCACCCGGCGCGACGGTCTGGGCCATGATGGGCGGATGACCGACCTCGACCCCACCAACCCGTTCGCGCACCCGTCGACCCTGCCCTACGGCCTGCCCGACTACGCGACCGTGCGCGAGGACCACTACCGGCCGGCGCTGCTCGCCGGGATCGCCGAGCACCGGGCCGAGGTGGCGGCCGTCGCCGCCGACAGCGACCGGCCGACGGTCGACAACACCCTGGTGGCGCTGGAGCGTTCCGGGCAGCTGCTCGACCGGGTCGCCCGGGCGTTCTACAACCAGCTGTCCGCCGACGCCACGCCCGGCCTGGAGGCGCTGGAGGAGGAGGTCGCGCCGCTGCTGTCCGAGCTCGACGACGCCGTCCACCTGGACTCGCGGCTGTTCGAGCGGGTCGACACCCTGCACCGCCAGGCCGCGGCGGGCGACCTGGACCTGGACGAGCAGGACGCCTGGCTGCTCACCCGGGTGCACACCGACTTCGTCCTGTCCGGGGTGCAGCTGGGCGACGCCGACAAGGACCGCCTGCGCGCCCTCAACACGCAGATCACCCAGCTCGACGCGGCGTTCGGCCGGACCCTGCTGGCGGCGACCAACGCCGGGGCGGTCACCGTCACGGACGCCGCCCGGCTCGTCGGGCTCTCCGACGACGAGATCGCCGCCGCGGCCCAGTCGGCCGCCGAC
The DNA here is from genome assembly GCA_031556715.1 of Cellulomonas sp. Taxonomy (GTDB): domain Bacteria; phylum Actinomycetota; class Actinomycetes; order Actinomycetales; family Cellulomonadaceae; genus Cellulomonas. The sequence continues at coordinate 33,264 of JAVBSR010000104.1, read as the reverse complement.
CACGGCCAACCGGGCACCTGGCGGCTGGAGCTGGCGCTGCCCACCGACCAGCCGGCGCTGGCGTCCCTGGCCGACCGGTCGCTGCGGGAACGTCTCTACCGGGCGGCGGTGACCCGCGGGCTGGGCGGAGAGCACGACACCCGGCCCACCCTGCTGGCCCTGGCCCGGGCGCGAGCCGAGCGCGCCCGGCTCCTCGGCTTCGACCACCACGCCGCCGCAGTGGTGGCCGACGAGACCGCCGGGTCGGCCCAGGCCGTAGCGGACATGCTCGGTCGGCTGACCGGCCCGGCGGTCGCCAACGCCCGCCGCGAGGCCGAGGCGCTGACCGCGGCGTTCGTCGCCGACCGTCCCGCGGACGGTGCCGCACCGGCCCGGCTGGAGCCCTGGGACTGGGCCTACTACGCGCAGCGGGTGCGAGCCCAGACCCGGTCCTTGGACGACGCGGCGCTGCGCCCGTACCTGGAGCTGGACCGGGTGCTGCACGACGGGGTCTTCTACGCCGCGCACCGGCTGTACGGGCTGACCTTCACCGAACGGCCCGACCTGCCCGGCTACGCCGACGGGGTGCGGGTGTTCGAGGTGCACGACGCTCAGGGCGCCGGACGCGGGCTGTTCGTCGCCGACTTTTTCACCCGTGACGGCAAGCGGGGCGGCGCCTGGATGGACACGCTCGTCGACCAGTCGCACCTGCTCGGGCAGCAGTGCGTGGTGGTGAACAACGCCAACGTGCCCCGTCCGGCGCCGGGGGAGCCGGCACTGCTGTCCTGGGACTTCGTCATCACGATGTTCCACGAGTTCGGCCACGCGCTGCACGCGCTGCTGTCGGAGGTGCGCTACCCGTCCCGGTCGGGCACCAACGTGCCGCGGGACTTCGTGGAGTACCCGTCGCAGGTCAACGAGATGTGGGCCTGGCACCCCGAGGTCATCGCGTCCTTCGCCCGCCACCACGCCACCGGCGAGGCGATGCCGTCCTCCTGGGTGGACACGCTGCTGGCCGCCCGGGCCGACGGCGAGGGCTTCGCCACCACCGAGTACCTGGCTGCCGCCTGGCTCGACCAGGCCTGGCACCGGCTGACGCCCGACGACGTGCCGACCGACCCGGACCAGGTCGAGGCGTTCGAGGCCGAGGCGCTGGCCCGGGTCGGTGCGGCGCTGGACGTGGTACCGCCCCGGTACCGCACGACGTACTTCAACCACATCTTCGGAGGCGGCTACTCCGCGGGGTACTACGCCTACGTCTGGTCCGAGGTGCTGGATGCCGACACCGTCGAGTGGTTCACCGAGAACGGTGGTCTGACCAGGCAGAACGGTGACCGTTTCGCGGCGGGTGTGCTGTCCCTCGGCGGTTCGGTCGACCCGATGGTCGCCTACGGACGCTTCCGCGGGCGTCCTGCCCGGATCGAGCCGCTGCTCGCCCGGCGACGCCTCGACACGACAGCCGAGGTGGAGCGGTGACCGGGCAGCGGCCCGCCCCGGGGCCTGTGACGGCGGCCGACGAGGTCGTGCCGATGACCCGCGAGCTCATCCGGTTCGACACGTCGAACTACGGCGACGACTCCGGGCCGGGGGAGCGGGCCGCGGCCGACTACGTCGTGGGCCTGCTCGAGGATGTCGGGTTCGACCCGGAGGTGTTCGAGTCCCGGCCGGGCCGCACCTCGGTGGTGGTTCCCTGGGCGGGCCTGGACCCCACCCGGCCGGCGCTGGTGCTGCACGGCCACCTGGACGTCGTGCCCGCCGTGGCCGACGACTGGCAGGTGGACCCGTTCGCCGCCGAGCTGCACGACGGCATGGTGTGGGGCCGCGGCGCCGTGGACATGAAGGGCATGGACGCGATGATCCTGTCCGTCGTGCGCCAGCGGGTGCGCGAGGGTCGCCCGCCTGCCCGGGACGTGGTGCTGGCCATGTTCGCCGACGAGGAGTCGGGTGGTGTCCTGGGGTCGCACTGGGCCGTCGAGCACCGCCCCGAGCTGTTCCACGGGGCCACCGAGGCGATCAGCGAGGTCGGTGGGTACTCCGTGGAGGTCGGCGGACGGCGCGCCTACCTGCTCCAGACCGCGGAGAAGGGGCTGGCCTGGCTGCGTCTGGTCGCCGAGGGTCGGGCCGGGCACGGTTCGGCGGTCAACCCCGACAACGCCGTGACCGCGCTGGCCGGGGCCGTCGCCCGGATCGGGGAGCACCCCTGGCCGCTGCACCTGGTGCCCGCCGCCCGCCGGCTCCTGGAGGGTGTGGCCGACCTGACAGGGCTGCCCTACGACCCTGAGGACGAGACGGCGGTGGCCGCCCTGGTCGACGCGCTCGGCCCGGCCGCCCGGTTCGTCGGTGCGACGGTGCGGCAGACGGTCGCGCCGACGATGCTGACCGCCGGGTACAAGGTCAACGTCGTGCCGGGTCAGGCTCAGGCCAGGCTCGACGCCCGGTTCCTGCCGGGCACCGAGGACGAGCTCATGGCCCAGCTGGCGGCGCTGGCCGGGCCGGGAGTCCGCGTCGAGGTCCAGCACCGCGACTCGGCCCTGGAGGCTCCGGTGGACACGCCTCTGGTCGCGGCCATGACGGCGGCGCTCGCCGCGGCGGATCCCGGTGCGGTCGTGCTGCCCTACCTGCTGTCGGCCGGGACGGACAACAAGGCGCTGAGCCGGCTCGGCATCGCCGGGTACGGGTTCGCCCCGTTGCGGCTGCCGGCTGGTCTGGACTTCCCGTCGATGTTCCACGGGGTGGACGAACGGGTCCCGACCGATGCCCTGGTGTTCGGCACCCGGGTGCTGGACCGGCTGCTGGACACCGTCTGACTCACAGCGTGGCCCGCACCCGGATGATCCGGCGGCGCAGCAGCACCTCGCGACGGCCACCGACGTACAGGGTGGTGCGGGCCAGCTCCCACCGGTCGTACTCGGCGGCGTCGGTGAGCATCTGGCGCACCGCGGCGGTGGACGTGCCGTACGGGATCGTCACCGTGCGGTACTCGTACTCGGAGGTTCGGCGCAACCAGCGCGGCCGGGGTCCCTGCGGGCGTGCCATGCCGCCTCCTCCGCCCGGTCGTGTCATCACCTGATCTGCTGGACGTGTGCCATTGTGCCCCGTCCACCGCTACGGTCTGATCATGACCGTCGACCCGCGTGCCGCCCTCGATCGCCTCATCGCTGCCCTGGAGGCCCACTACATGGCCGTCGTGGCGCGCACCGACCCGGACGACCCTGGCGTCGACGATGCCTACGACGTGCTCGCCGACGCCTTCGAGGTCTACGACGACGCGCTCGGCACCGTGCACGGCGAGGCGACGCCGTTCTACCTCGGCGAGGAGGACGACTCCGACGACGACGACGTGGACGAGGACGACCTCGACGACGGTCTTGACGACGACGGTCTGGATCTCGACGGTGACGACGACAGCGACGACGACGAAGAAGATGACGACGACGACGAAGATGACGAGGACGAGGACGAGGACGAGGACGAGGACGACGACTGACCTGCGGGTCGGATGCTGACCGGCTCGGCGCCGGACGGCCCGTCTGTGGCTGCGCCGCAGCGGACTACAGTTGCACTTCATGAGCAACGGCATGGGCCTCCTCGAGGCCGCCTTCATGGGGTTGGTCCAGGGCCTGACCGAGTTCCTGCCGATCTCGTCCTCCGCGCACATCCGGATCCTCGGCGAGCTCACCGGCGACGGTGAACCGGGTGCCGCGTTCACGGCGATGATCCAGATCGGTACCGAGCTGGCGGTGCTGCTGTACTTCCGCCACGACATCGCACGGATCGTCGTCGCCTGGGGGCGGGCGCTGGCCGGGGCGCACGGGTCAGGATGGCGGGCCCGGACGGGCCTGAGCGTCGGTGCCGGGTCGACGTCCGACCTGGTGGACACGGCGCCGACGGGCAGCCCGACCGGCCGGGGCGGTTCCAGCCACGACGCGCTGATGGGCTGGTTCATCATCGTCGGGTCGATCCCGATCGTCGTGCTCGGCGTGCTCTTCAAAGACAGCATCGAGTCGACGCTGCGCAACCTGTGGCTCACCGTGATCATGCTGTCGGTGTTCGCCCTGCTGCTCGGCTGGGCCGACAAGATCGGCGAGCAGCGTCGCACCCTGGACGACCTCACGGTCCGGCACGCGCTGTTCTTCGGCCTGTGGCAGGCGTTGGCGCTGATCCCGGGCGTGTCGCGCTCGGGTGGCACGATCACCGGCGGGCGGTTCATGGGTTACACCCGCGAGGCTGCTGCCCGGTACTCCTTCCTGCTGGCCATGCCGGCGGTGTTCGGCGCGGGGCTGCTCCAGCTGGTCAGCTCGCTGGGCGAGTTCGGCCAGTGCAGCACCGTCGAGGGGGTCTCGACCTATACTCCCTCGGTCGCCGCGACCCTGGTGGCGACGGTGGTCGCGTTCGTCGTCGGGTATGTCGTCATCATCGGGTTCCTCAAGATCGTCTCGACCTACTCGTACAAGCCGTTCGTCTACTACCGGCTGATCCTGGCGGCCGTGGTCGCGGTGCTGCTGCTCACCGGGGTGATGGAGCCGACGCCGGTCGCGACCGGGTGCGTGGGCTAGCAGGCGAGGCGTCGCTGCCGGCCTGTCGCGCGAGATAGTCTGCACCGGTGATCCCCTGGTCCGCTCCGCCGGTGCCCGTGCTGCCTGGTCCCGCAGACCGCGCGGTGGTGAGGCTGCGTGACGCGTCGGGGCAGCTCAAGGACTCGGCTGTCGGGCCGGCGGCGACGCTGTACGTGTGCGGGATCACCCCGTACGACTCCACCCACCTCGGCCACGCTGCGACCTACCTGGCGTTCGACGTGCTGCGCCGCGCCTGGACGGACGCCGGCGTGCGGGTGCAGCACGCCTCGAACGTCACCGACGTCGACGACCCGCTCCTGGAACGGGCGGCCGCGACCGGGGTGGACTGGCGCGACCTGGCTGCCGACCAGACGGCGAGGTTCTTCCAGGACATGACGACGCTGCGGGTGCTGCCCCCGGACAGCTACCTCGCAGTCAGCGAGACGGTGCCGCACGTCGCCGAGGTGGTCGCCGCGCTGCTGGCGGCGGACGCCGCCTACCGGGTGCCGACCGACGAGGTCGCCGGCCCCGGTGACGTCTACGCCGACCTGTCGGTGGACCCGTCGTTCGGCTCGGTCGCCGGCCTGGACGACGCCACCATGCGCGCCCTGTTCGCCGAGCGCGGCGGCGACCCGGGCCGACCGGGCAAGCGTCACCCGCTCGACCCTCTGCTGTGGCGTCGAGAACGACCCGGCGAACCTGCCTGGGAGGCCGGCCCGCTGGGTGCCGGTCGTCCCGGCTGGCACATCGAGTGCGCCGTCATCTCCGCGGCCGGCCTGGGTCCGGTCGTCGACGTCCAGGGCGGCGGTCGCGACCTGGTCTTCCCGCACCACGAGATGAGCACGTCGCACGCCCGGCTGCTCGGTACGACGGTCCGGGTGCAGGCTCACGCCGGCCTGGTGGCCTACGCCGGGCAGAAGATGAGCAAGTCCTTGGGCAACCTCGTGTTCGTCAGCACCCTGCTGGCCGACGGCGCCGACCCGGCAGCGCTCCGCCTGGCCGTGCACGACCACCACTACCGCGAGGACTGGGAGTGGACCGACCACCAGCTGGTCGCCGCGCACCAGCGCCTGGACCGTTGGCGGGCCGCCGTGGCCAGGCCGTCAGGCGCCCCTGCCGAACCGCTGCTGGCGGCTGTCCGCGCGGCCCTGGCCGACGACCTGGACACCCCCACGGTCCTGGCGGCGGTCGACGCCTGGGCTCAGGCCGACGGCCCTGACGCGGCTGCCCCGGCCCTGGTCCGTACTCTCGCTGACGCGCTGCTGGGCATCGAGCTGTAGTCAGCCCTGGTCGCGGCGGCGCAGGTAGCGTTCGAACTCCTGGGCGATGGCCTCGCCGCTGGCTTCCGGCAGGTCTGCCGTGTCTTTGGCCTCTTCCAGGTGGCGTACGTACTCACCGATCTCGGCGTCGTCGGCCGCCAGCTCGTCGACACCCTGCTGCCAGGCCCGGGCGTCCTCGGCGAGGTCGCCGACGTCCAGAGACTGGCCGAGCAGCTTCTCCAGACCGCCGAGCAGGGCCAGGGTCGCCTTGGGTGAGGGCGGGTGCGCGACGTAGTGCGGTACCGCCGCCCACAGGGCGAGCGTCGCCAGGCCCCGGCGTCGGGCCTCTGCGGCGAGGACCCCGACGATCCCGACCGGGCCTTCGTAGGTGCTGGGCTCCAGGTCCAGCAGGGCTCGCACCTTGGCGTCCTCGCTGCTCATCGTCACCGGGATGGGACGGGTGTGCGGCACGTCGGCCAGCAGCGCGCCCACCGTGACCACGGTGTGCACCTGCTGCTCGACGGCCCGGTCGAGCAGGTCGGTGCAGAAGTGCCGCCAGCGCAGGGACGGTTCGTAGCCCTGCGCCAGGATCACCCGACGACGGTCGACCGTGGCCGCAGACAGCGTCGTCGTGGGCCAGACCAGCTCGCGGTGACCGTCCTCGTCGGCCTCGATGGTCGGTCGGTTCACCTGGAAGTCGTGGTACTCCTCGGGGTCCAGCGAGGTGACGTGCTGCGCAGACCAGATGTCGTGCAGGTGCTCCAGGGCGTCGCTGGCCGCGCTGCCGGCGTCGTTCCAGCCCTCGAAGGCCGCGAGCATCACGGTCTGGTCCCCGGGCAGCGCACCCGATCGTCTGGCACTCACTCACCCAGCCTACGCAACCCGCGGTGGTCTTGGCTGTAAGGACGTGCGTCGACCCCTACGCTGGTCCGGTGCAGCAACGCAGCGGAGGATCGGGCTGGGTCGTCGGTCGGGCTGCCGGCGCTCCCGTGGTGGTCGAACCCAGCGTCGTCGTCGGGGCGCTGGTACTGGCGGCTGCCTTCTACCCGGCGCAGGCGGGGCTGGGTTCCGCGGGGCTGCTCGTGGCCGCGATCTTCGTCGTGGTGCTGTTCGCCTCGGTGCTGTGCCACGAGCTGGCGCACGGGCTGGCCGGGCGGGCGCTGGGGCACCAGCCACGGGCCTTCACGCTGACCCTGTGGGGCGGTCACACGACCTTCAAGAACGACCTGGCGACGCCGGGGCGCTCCGCCCTGGTGGCGCTCGCCGGTCCGGTCACGAACCTGCTGCTCGGTGCGGCGTTCTACTCACTGTGGAGCGTGACCGGGCTGAGCCCGATCACAGCCTGGATGCTGGCGAACGCGGCCTGGATCAACCTCACCCTCGGGGTGTTCAACCTGGTGCCGGGGCTGCCGCTGGACGGCGGTCACATCTTGGAGGCGGTGGTCTGGAAGGTCACAGGCCGACGGGCCGCGGGGACGGTCGGAGCCGCCTGGATCGGACGGGTCGTCGCGGTCGGTCTTGTCGTCGTGGTGCTGGTCGTGCCCTTCCTGCGCGGCAGCCGTCCGACCATGCTCGGGGTGGTCTGGGCGGGGATCATCGCCTGGACGCTGTGGACCGGGGCTAGCGCCGCGCTGCGCTACGTCCGGCACACGGCGACGCTGGGCACGCTGAGCCCGGCCTCCGTCGGACGCAAGGCAGTCGGGGTGGTCGCGGGCGCGACCGTGGCCCAGGCGCTCGGGACCGCCCGCGCCGTGTCGGCCGAGGCGGTCGTGGTGCTCGACCCCTCCGGTCGTCCGGCGTCCTACGTCGACCCGCAGGCAGCGGCGAGCGTGCCGCGAGAGGCGGTCGCGGTCACCGGCGTGACGGCGGTGGCGGTGCCGCTGCCCGACGGCGCGGTGGTCGACGCCTCGGTCACCTGGGACCAGCTGCTCGCCGCGCTGCGCCAGACCGGAGCGACGGTGCCGATCGTGGTGACCAGCGGCGGGCAGGTGGTCGCCGTCGTCGTGCCCGGTGACGTCGCACAGGTGCTGCAGGGCTGAGCGCGTCGTCGAGCACATAGACTGCCGACCGTGACCACTGTGACCGGCGCCGACGTGCGTCGCGGACCGCTGCGCGCCGGTGAGCGCGTCCAGCTGACCGACGCCAAGGGCCGACCGTCCACCATCACGCTGAGCCCCGGGGCCCAGTTCCACACCCACCGCGGGGCCCTGGCCCACGACGACCTCATCGGGGCGTCGGAAGGCGTCGTGGTCACCACCACGGGGGGTGTGGAGTACCTGGCGCTGCGTCCGCTGCTGGCCGACCATGTGATGTCGATGCCGCGCGGTGCGGCGGTGGTGTACCCGAAGGACGCCGGGCAGATCGTCACCATGGGTGACGTGTTCCCCGGTGCCCGGGTGGTCGAGGCCGGGGTGGGGTCAGGGGCGTTGACCCTGTCGCTGCTGCGGGCCGTGGGCGACGGCGGGACGGTCCTGTCGGTGGAGCGTCGGGAAGACTTCGCGCTGATCGCACGGGGCAACGTCCAGGCCTTCTTCGGCGGGGAGCACCCGGCCTGGACCCTCCAGATCGGCGACCTTGCGGACGTGCTGGAGACCGTCGAGGCCGCCAGCGTCGACCGGGTGGTGCTGGACATGCTGGCCCCGTGGGAGAACCTGGCCGCCGTGGCCCGGGTGCTCGTGCCGGGCGGGGTGCTCGTCGCCTACGTGGCGACGACGACCCAGCTGTCCCGGATCGCCGAGGACGTGCGTACCGACGGCCGGTACACCGAGCCGTCGGCCTGGGAGTCGGTGGTGCGCGGCTGGCACCTCGAGGGTCTGGCGGTACGGCCCGACCACCGGATGGTGGCCCACACCGGGTTCCTGCTCTCCACCCGGCGCCTGGCCGACGGGACGGTAGCGCCGCTGCGGCGGCGGCGTCCGGCCAAGGGGGCCTATCCCGTCGACGCCGACTGGTCGGGCGAGGACCTGGGGGAGCGTCCGGTCTCGGCCAAGAAGGTCCGCAGGGTGCGTCGTGCCCTGGCTGGCGGCGCCGACCAGGACCCTGGACCGCCAGCGCTCGGTCATCCGGTGGACTGACCGAACGGGTGGTGACAATCCCGGTTACGCTCGATGTATGCGGTCCCCACGCAGGGGTGAGGACGTCCGGGAGCCTGTGAGGAGGGCTGGAGGAACGACGGAGGACGCACCGAGGATGCTCAGCACAATCGGAGGGCCATCATGACCGACCCGACGTACCAGCACCGCGAGCTGGCGCTGCTCGCCGCGAAGAACGAACGTCTCACGGCGGCGCTGGTCGCGGCCCGGGAGCAGATCGTCGAGCTCAAGCGTCAGGTCGACGACCTGGCCAAGCCTCCCGGGACCTATGCCACTGTCGTCGCCGCGCACGACGACGGCACCGTCGACGTCGTCTCCGCAGGCCGCAAGATGCACGTCGCGCTGACCCCGACCCTGGACGCGGCCGACCTGCTGCCCGGGCAGGAGGTCATGCTCAACGAGGCGCTCACCGTGGTCCGGGTGGCGGGGTACGAGCAGGTCGGCGAGCTGGTCACGGTCTCCGAGCTGCTCGGCGACGACCGGGCGCTGGTGGTCGGCCGGGGTGACGAGGAACGGGTGGTGCGGTTCGCCGGGCAGGTCACCGACACCGGGGTGCGGGTCGGTGACACGCTGACCATCGACTCCCGTTCCGGGTTCGTCTTCGAGGTGATCCCCAAGGCTGAGGTGCAGGACCTCGTCCTGGAAGAGATCCCCGACGTCGGTTACGACGACATCGGCGGGCTGGGCCCGCAGATCGGCGCGATCCGCGACGCCGTCGAGATGCCGTTCGCCCATCCAGACCTGTTCGCCGAGCACGGGCTGAAGGCACCCAAGGGGATCCTGCTGTACGGCCCGCCGGGCTGCGGCAAGACGCTCATCGCCAAGGCCGTGGCCCACTCGCTGGCCGCCGCGGCACGGGCCAAGAGCGCGCAGACGGGCTCTGAGGATGCCGACGAGCGGGCCTTCTTCCTCAACGTCAAGGGCCCCGAGCTGCTGAACAAGTTCGTGGGGGAGACCGAGCGGCACATCCGGCTGATCTTCGCCCGGGCGCGGGAGAAGGCCTCTGAGGGGCACCCCGTGGTGGTGTTCTTCGACGAGATGGAGTCGCTGTTCCGTACCCGTGGCACCGGGGTGTCGTCCGACGTGGAGACGACGATCGTCCCGCAGCTGCTCAGTGAGATCGACGGGGTGGAACGGCTGGAGAACGTCATCGTCATCGGTGCGTCCAACCGGGAGGACATGATCGACCCGGCGATCCTGCGTCCCGGCCGCCTGGACGTGAAGATCAAGATCGAGCGCCCCGACGCCGAGGGCGCCCGGGAGATCTTCGGCAAGTACCTGACCCCGGACCTGCCGATCCACGCCGACGACGTCGCCGAGCACGACGGTGACAAGGCCGCCACGGTCGAGGCCATGATCACCCGGGCTGTGGAGCGCATGTACGCCGAGTCCGAGGAGAACCGGTTCCTGGAGGTCACCTACGCCTCGGGCGACAAGGAGATCCTGTACTTCAAGGACTTCAACTCCGGTGCGATGATCCAGAACATCGTGGACCGGGCGAAGAAGTCGGCGATCAAGGACTTCCTGGACACCGGGCAGCGCGGGATCCGCGTCGAGCACGTCATCAACGCCTGCGTCGAGGAGTTCCGCGAGAACGAGGACCTGCCGAACACCACCAACCCCGACGACTGGGCCCGTATCTCCGGCAAGAAGGGCGAGCGCATCGTCTTCGTCCGCACCATCGTCGCGGGCAAGAAGGGCGCGGCGTCGTCCCGGCGCATCGAGAACGTCACCAGCACCGGCCAGTACCTGTAGCCTCCGGCCGTCCAGGCGCGGCGTCGCCTATGCCGCGGGCGACCAGGAGGGTGCCGTACGGCTGCGCCAGCGCAGAAGAAACGCCATCAGCACGCCAGCGGCGGCGCCGAACAGGTGTCCCTCCCAGGAAACCCCTGGCTGGCCTGGCAGAACACCGAAGACGATGCTCCCGTACAGCAGCACCACCAGCACGGCGACCAGCACGCCGCGCAGACTTCTGGTCAGGATGCCCCAGGCGACGAGGAACGCTGCATATCCGTAGACCAGCCCGCTGGCTCCGACATGCACGGTGTTGCCGCCGGCGACCAACCAGGTGCCCAGGCCTCCCAGGAGGACGACGCCCACGGTGACGACCCAGAACCGGTGGGTGGTCAGCACCACCAAGATGCCCAGGACGAGAAGGGCCCCCGTGTTGGCGACAAGGTGGCTGAAGCCGCTGTGCAAGAACGGCGCCGCCGGGATGCCCAACAGCCCTTCGACCTGTCGGGGCCGGATGCCGTACTGGTCGAGGTTGACGCCCGGTATCGCGTCGATGATCTCTTCGACCCACATCAACGCGACCAGCACCAGGACCGGAATGGTCGTGGCCAGCGCGGACGATGCTGGTCGTCGCACAGCGAGCTTGGCGGAACGGGACATCTGCTCAGCCGAGGCGGGCGCGTGACGGGAACGTCCGGGGCCCGCGGTGCCACCGCGGTACGGCCCTGTCGAGCCGGCCTCGACGGGGCGGACGCATGCCCGCCAACAGCTTCTCTGACATGCCGTCTCGCCTTTCAGCCCCTCGCACGGGCAGCACCTGCAGCCCTGGGGCCAGGCTATCAAGCCGCTGCTCGGGCCGGGTTCGGCGCCGACAGCTGGGCCAGCAGCGGGCCTGTGCGTCGCCTACCGGGAAGGTTCCGTAGGGTGTGCAGTGTGAGCGTGCGCCGGGTGATGGGAATCGAGTCCGAGTACGGGGTGGTCGAGCCGGGGCGTCCCAACGCCAACCCGATGCTGCTGTCCAGCCATGTCGTGGGGGTGCAGGTCGCCGCGCAGGAGCAGGTGCGGGCGGCCGGGACGGTGCGCGCACGGTGGGACTACGACGACGAGGACCCGCTGCACGACGCCCGGGGCTTCCGGCTGGAGCGGGCGTCGGCCCTGCCGTCCCAGCTGACCGACGACCCCACCCGCCCGGCGCCGTCCGGGGACGACGGCTGGCCGCAAGCCCTGCCGCGCCCCGCCGAGGAGTACGACGACCCGGGTGCGGCCAACGTCATCCTCACCAACGGGGCGCGGCTGTACGTCGACCACGCGCACCCGGAGTACTCCTCGCCTGAGGTGACCAACCCGTACGACCTGGTGGTCTGGGACCGGGCGGGGGAGGAAGTCATGCTGGGCTGCGTGCGGGCCCTGGCCGAGAACCCGGCCCTGCCGGACGTCACCCTCTACAAGAACAACGTCGACGGCAAGGGCGCCACCTACGGCACGCACGAGAACTACCTGGTGGCCCGGCAGGTTCCCTTCAGCGACCTGGTCGCCTGGCTCACACCGTTCCTCGTCACCCGGCAGGTGTTCTGCGGGGCCGGGCGGGTCGGGCTGGGGCAGCGTGGCCAGGAGCCGGGGTTCCAGATCTCCCAGCGGGCCGACTATGTCGAAGCCGAGGTGGGGCTCGAGACCACGTTGCGCCGCCCCATCGTCAACACCCGCGACGAACCGCACGCCGACCCGACGGTGTGGCGGCGCCTGCACGTCATCGTCGGCGACGCCACCATGCTCGAACCGGTGACCTACCTGCGGGCCGGGACGACGTCGTTGGTGCTGTGGCTCCTCGAACGGGCCGTGGCCCGCGGTGCCGAGCTGCCCAGCCTGGCGCTGCGCGACCCGGTCGGGGCCTTCCACCAGGTGAGCCGCGACCTGACGGTGCGGGCGCCGCTGGAGCTGGCCGACGGGAGCACCGCCACCGCCCTGCAGGTGCAGCGGGCCTACCTGGACCAGGTGCGCGCGGCGGTCGCCGAGGACAGCACCGACCCGGACGGTCCGACCGCCGACGTCCTGACCCGTTGGGCCGACGTCCTGGACCGGCTGGCCGACGACCCGGCCCGGTGCGCCCGTGACGTGGAGTGGGTCGCCAAGCTGCGCCTGCTCGACGGCCTGCGTCGTCGTGAACAGCTGGGCTGGGACCATCCCAAGCTGGCGGCGGTCGACCTCCAGTGGTCAGACCTGCGCCCCGAGAGAGGGCTGTACCACCGGCTGCTGGCCGCCGGGGCGGTCGACACCGTCGTCGACCCGCTGCAGGTCAGGCGTGCGGTCGACCACCCGCCCACGGACACCCGCGCCTACTTCCGCGGGGAGTCGATGGCCCGGTACCCGGGTCAGGTCTCCGCGGCCAGCTGGGACTCGGTGATCTTCGACGTCCCCGGGCACGACACCCTGCAGCGCGTCCCGATGCGCGACCCTCTGCGTGGCACCCAGCTCCACGTCGGCGCTCTGCTCGACGCCAGCCCTGATGCTGGCGCCCTCCTGGCGGCGCTCGTCGGTGGCAGAGCAGACGCCTGACCTGGGGTGTCCGCACCGGCTCGCGTCCGAAGGTGAGGCGTCCGATTCGCCCGGCAGTTCGTCGTCTGCACCTGGGCGTGGGCTGCCCTGCCGCCTAGACTGGCAGGTCGGACGCGACGACGGGACCGTGCCATGACTGCACCAGACGACCACGAGCGACCCTCCGCTGCCCCAGCGGGTCAGCCCGGGAACCACGCGGAACCCGACGGGCGCGAATCGCCTCCCGAGACCGCGGCGAGCCAGCCCGTCCCGGAACCCTTCTTCGGTGCCGCTGCAGCGGTGACCGGCGCCTCAGAAGCACAGCCAGCCCCCGTTCCGCCAGCCCCCGTTCCGCCGGGCCCTGTACCGCCGGGCCCTGTACCGCCGATGGCACCCCCAGCGCTGTCACCCACGCCCGCGCCGGGGATGGCGCCCTCGACGCCCGTGCCACCTGTTCCGGCGCCGCTGACGGCATCCTCAGCGCCAGGATCACCTCCCGCGCCGGGGACGGAGCCCCCGCCGCCCGTTCCGCCGGCTCTCACGCCGCCGGTGGCACCCCCAGCGCCAGTCCCGCCGGCTCCCGCAGCACCAGGGACTGGGCCGGGGTCCCTCCCGGCCGCCCCCGCGGCTCCGGTACCGCCACAGACGGTCGGAGCTCCAGGCGGCCTGGCTCTGGGCCCGGACCAGCGTCCGAGCCCACCGGCACCCTGGCCGCCGAACGTCCAGGGGTCGCCGGACGTCGTGCCGCCGGGACCTGTGCCACCAGGACCGGCACCATCCGGCACCTCAGGGACCGGGATTGCCCCGCAGGCGGGTGTCATGGCTGGTCCGGCCCAGCCGGCACCGCCTGTGCCGCTGGGACCAGGATCGGTGCCGCCCGGACCGTTCCCGCCAGGTCCCGCCGGACCGTTCCCGCCGGGCGGGTGGTCCGGACCGTATCCTCAGGTTCCTCCCGGCGGTGTCGCACCACCCGCCGGCCCGTACCCTCCGGGTCCTGACGGGTCGGCCTCACCGGCCGGTCCTGGGCCGTACCTGGCACCTGGAGCCCAGCTCGGCGAGCCCGGCCGAGCATCAGTCTCGCCGTACGGCCCTCAGGATCCTGGGCCAGCGGCGGGCTACGGCCTCCACAGCGGCGGGCCGGTGCCTCCGGCCCCCTTCGGTCCTGGCTCGCCGTACCCGGCCGGTCCGTCCGTCGACGGGTTCGCACCCCCGGCGAAGAAGAAGCGGACCTGGCTGTGGGTCGCCCTCGGCCTGGTGGTGCTGCTGGTGGTCGGCGGGGGGATCGCCGGGTACGTCCTGCTGAAGGACGACGGGAAGGCGGCGATCAGCAAGGCGGCGCAGCAGTACTACCAGGCGATCGCCGACGCCGACTCCTCCGCCGCGATCGACCACCTGGCCGCCAAGCCGAGCTCGACCGCGCTGCTGACGGACGACGTCCTGGCCGCTTCGAAGAAGGCCGCGCCGATCAGCGACATCACCACCGCCGTCGAGTCGTCATCCGGCGACGAGGCCCAGGTCACGGTGACGTACCAGATGGGCAGCAAGAACGTCGAGCAGTCCGTCACCGTCACCAAGGTCGACAGCACCTGGAAGGTCGCCGACGGGACGGCGACGGTCGACCTGACGCCGGCCGGCACCGGGAGCCTGCCGCTGGAGCTCAACGGCAGCCCGGTCGACGCGCCGTCGAAGGCCGTGCTGTTCCCCGGCAGCTACACGGTGACCACGACCGCGCCGTACGTCGTCGTGAGCGACAACACCTTCACGGTCACCGACGTCGGTTCCGTGGAGGTCGGTGCCGTCACCGCGACGCTGACCGACGACGGGGTGGACGCCTTCCAGACGGCCGTGCGTGCGTCCGTCGACGCCTGCGTCGCTGCGACCACCATCGAGATGGACTGCGCCTCCCAGCCCATGGCATCGACCCTGGCCGACGGCACCGTGCTCACCGACGGCTCGATCCAGCGGACGCTGTCCGCTGATGCCCAGACATGGCTCGACGCGCTGGATCCGACGCTGGACGCGGACGACCCGACGCTGGCGTCGGTGACCTGGCCTGATGGCACCGTCGGAGTGACCGTGTACGCGCACGGTACGCGCGATGGCCTAGAAGGCTCCGGCTCCATCACCGCGCTGGACGACCCGTCTGTCAATGCGGTCTTCCCGTTCGGTCGTCCCGAGGTCGACATGTCCGACCCCGACAATCTCACCGTGACCTGGCACTAGCAGACCGGGGTGGGCGGTCGGCCAGCAAGGTCGACCAGCGCGACCGTGCACACGGGAGATCCGAAGGTCCGGGGTGAGGTGCGGGCCACCGCGCCGGCTGACCCTGCCTCGGCCTGCCCGCGGCTGGCGGGTCGACGGGACCCGGCTGGGAGATGATGGTGCGGTGAGGCTCCAGGGTGCGTGGGTGTCCGTCGTCGTGCCGGTGCTGCTGGTGGTCGGCTGTACGACCGGCGCCGACGGGCAGGCGACGACCCCGCCGCCGCGTACCACGGCGAGTGCTTCCGCGACCGTCGCGGTCAGCCCAGGACCGACCTCGACCGCTCCGACTGCTCCAGCCCACCAGCGGCCCATGACCGCGGGCGAGATCGAGCTGGAGCGGCCGGTGTTCGGCGACTCCGTCGACTACTCGACGGTGCTGGTGCACAACCACGCCTACCCGCTGCTGGGAGGTTTCCAGCCGGACGACGTGGCGGTGACGCCGAACGGCGAGATGTACTTCCCGGAGCCGAGCTATGTGCCGGACTTCTCGACGGACCCGTCGGACGCCCGGTGGTTCACGCACGAGATGGTCCACGTCTGGCAGTACCAGCTGGGCTACCCCGTCTCCGAGCGGGGCCTGAACCGGGCGGCGGTGCGCTACGACTACGACCTCGACCAGGCCCCGTGCGGCGACCAGTGCCGGCTGGCCGACTACGACATGGAGCAGCAGGGAGAGATCATCGCCGACTACGTCGCGATGACCACGCTCGGCCGGGCCACCAGCAGCGACGGCCGGTACACCGTGGCCGACCTGCCGCGGTACCGCACGGTGCTCGCGGACTTCCTGGCCGACCCGGCCGACCCGGCCAACCTGCCGCGCCGGTAGGGCTGGACCGAGACCACCCGTGCCGTCGGGTGCGGCAGGACCGCCGGCACCAGGTAGCGTCGTACCGACCAGCACGGATGGAGCGGACATGGGCCACAAGACCGTCGAAGAGACCAGCACTCCCGCGCCGATGAAGCGCAAGAAGTACGAGAAGCTGCTCAAGCCGTTGCAGGGCGAGCTCGTCGCCCTGCAGGAGTGGGTCAGGGCGAGCGGCACCCGGCTCGTCGTGGTGTTCGAGGGACGGGACTCGGCGGGCAAGGGCGGGGTGATCCAGGCGATCACCGAACGGGTCAGCCCCCGGGTGTTCCACACCGTGGCGCTGCCGACGCCGACCGAGCGGGAGAAGAGCCAGCTGTACATGCAGCGTTACCTGTCGCACTTCCCGGCCGGCGGTGAGGTCACCGTGTTCGACCGTTCCTGGTACAACCGGGCCGGCGTGGAGCGGGTCATGGGGTTCGCCACGCCTGACCAGGTCACCGAGTTCCTGGCGACCACCCCGGCCGTCGAGCGGTACCTGGTGGATGCCGGGATCGTCCTGGTCAAGTACTGGCTGGAGGTGGACGAGGCCGACCAGGAGGCCCGCCTGCGCTCGCGGGTGGACGACCGGCGCAAGACCTGGAAGCTGTCGGACATGGACGTGCAGTCGTTCGGCAAGTACTACGACTACTCACGCGCCCGCGACGCGATGTTCGCGGCGACGCACACCGACTGGGCGCCCTGGTACGTCGTGGACGCCACCGACCAGCGTCGTTCCCGGCTCAACGTCATCACCCACCTGCTGTCCCTGCTGCCCTACCAGGCGCCGCCGCGCGACCCGGTAGTGTTCGGCGACCGGCAGGCCCCGGACGGCTACGTCGAACCAGAGCTGGTGGCCACCAGGGTGCCGAACGTGTACTGAACGGCGTCCGGCCGGCTGCAGGATCAGGCGCACCGGGGCCCGACCAGGAACGGCGGCGGGCCACCGGCTCAGACGAGCTGCCAGCCCAGCAGGTTCCAGTGCACGACGAACCACGTGAAGGCGGCGAGGCTGGCGAACAGCGTGACCTGGTGGATCCGGGCCATGACCCCGGCGCCGCTGCCGCGCCAGGCCACCGCGGTGAGGACCATGGACGTCCCGCCGCACAGCAGCGCCACCACAGGGACGGCGAGCAGGGCGAGGAAGGCGGCCGGAGGCCCGTAGTAGTACGCCTGCGTGTCGCCCATGAGGATCGTGAGCATCCCGGCCAGGAAGGCCACCGCGAGGACGGCCGCCCCGACGGCGAGCCAGCGGGCCGCCCGCCACCGGCCGGTCAGCCGGGCAGCGGG
This sequence comes from Cellulomonas sp., assembly GCA_031556715.1. Lineage (GTDB taxonomy): Bacteria > Actinomycetota > Actinomycetes > Actinomycetales > Cellulomonadaceae > Cellulomonas. The sequence continues at coordinate 15,719 of JAVBSR010000104.1, read as the reverse complement.
GTGACCACGGCGGCGGCGGACCAGGGCGGTGGTCGGCAGCACCACCAGACCCAGAGCGGGCAGCAGGATCACCAGCAGCACCAGGAGGGTGAACGGCACGGTGTCCGTGGTCGGGACCAGCTGGTAGGCGGAGACGCCGCCGCTGATGGTGGCGTACTCGTGGCCGGTGCCGTCGGTGAGGAAGACCATCCGCCGGTTCGAGGACCCGTCCAGGAAGGTGCCGTCCGGCTGCGGTGCCCACTCGGCGCCCTTGAAGGTCACGGTGCCGTCGGTGGCGACCCGCAGGCGGGAGGCGGAGAACAGGTTGGTCACCTTCTCCACCGACGACTCGTTGTGCCGGGCGCTGAGGTAGAAGCCAGCGGTCGGCTGCGTCACGGTCAGCGGCCCGACGGCGGAGGACGCCGGTCTTGGCGGGGTCTGCTCGGGCAGGAAGCGTTCGACGAACCCGTCCAGCAGCGCCCCGGTCTCGGCACCGCCGTAGGCGTTGAAGCTGAAGAAGATCCCGAGGTCGGCGTCGGGTACCAGCATCAGGTAGCTGACGAAGCCTTCCTCGCCGCCGTCGTGCCACAGCACCCGGTGGCCGTTCTGCTCGCCCTCGATGAAGCCGAGGGCCATGCCGTCGAACCCGGCGGTGGCGGTGAACGCCTGCTGGTGCATCAGGGCGGTGGTCTCGGGGGAGAGGATCGTGCCGCGCGCGGTGCTGCCACCCTCCAGGTGCGCCAGCATGAACTGCGCCATGTCGTCCGCGGTGGCGTTCAGCGCTCCGTCCGGGGTGGTCTGGTCGTACATCCGCTCGACCGGGGTGACCGGGTCGGTGGTGCTGTCGTAGCTGGTGGCCAGGTCGGCCGAGAACGTGGAGGCCACCGAGGAGTGCGTCATGCCCAAGGGGTCGAGCACGTGCTCGCGGACATCGTCCTCGTAGGACTGCCCGCTCACCTGGGACACGATGTACCCGGCCAGGCCGGCGCCGTAGTTCGAGTACCCCACGACCTGCCCCGGCGGGCGGATGCGCGCCGGCATGTGCGCCGCCAGGAACTCCCCGAGCGGCTGGACGTCGTCGGCGGTGCGTGCGTAGGTGCCGACGGACGTGTCCTCGAACCCGGCGGTGTGGGTGAGCAGGTGGCGCAGGGTGATCGGCTGGTCGAAGGTGTCGGGGACCTGGAAGCCGGTCAGGTACCGGTTGACGTCGGTGTCCAGGTCGAGCCTGCCCGCCTCGACCTGCTGCATGACGGCGGTGGCGGTGAACAGCTTGGTGATGGACCCGACCCGGAGCTGAGTCGTGGCGGCATCGACCGGCTTGCCGGACGCGACGTCGGCAACCCCGTAGCCACGGGAGAAGACGGTCTGGCCCCCGGAGACGACGGAGATCGCCGCTCCCGGGATCGAGTGCTCCTCCAGCAGGTCGGGCACGGTAGCGTCGAGATAGTCCGCGACGTTCGCGGTGGTGACGTCCATGCTGGTGGACGGGCCCGTGGGCACGGGACGGGCCGTGGCGGGCAGGATGCCGGTGCCGAGCAGGACGAGCGTGGCGGCGGCCACCGTGGCGGGTCGGCTCCGGGCGGTTCTCATGGCGTCCATTCTTGTGCCCAGGGCCAGCTCGGGCATCGGCCGTCCCGCTGCTGTCGCTCCGACTTTCGTCGCAGGCGGGTGTCGACGTTCATCGGATCTGCGCGACCCTGCTCGGTTCCTAGACTCGTCGTCATGATGTCGCCCCGGTCGCTCGACCCCCGCAGGTGGGACCCGGTCGTGCGCCGCAGGCTGAGCGCCGCCGCACGGGTGGTGGTGTGCCTCGCCGTCACCGCCATGGCGGTCAAGGGTCGGTGGATGCCGCTGCCCTGGGGCGTGGTCGCGGCCGCCGGCGTGGTCGGCAGCCTCGCCCAGGTGTACTGGTCGCGCCGGCCCCTGGTGGCGGCGGTCGTCGGGTCCGCCTCCTACGTGCTGTCGGGCAACCCGTTGCCGCCGCTCATGGGGGTGACGGCCGGGCTGGTCCACGGTCGTCGGCTGGTCGACCGTCTGGCCGCTGCGACGGCCGGCGGCGCAGCCTGGGTGGGCTGGTCCTGGATCGACGAGGGGCGCCTGACCTTCACCGCCGTCTGGAACGCCGCGGTGGGGGTGGCGCTGATGGCGGTCGTCTGCCGGTACGCCGTCACCCGTCGTGCGCTGGTGGTGTCGCTGCGCACCCAGCTGGACCACGCAGTGCTGGAGCGCGAGTGGTCGGCCGAGCGGGTCCGGGAGGCCGAGCGGGCCCGGATCGCCCGGGAGATGCACGACGTCCTGGCGCACAAGATCGCTCTGATCGCGCTGCACGCGGGCGCGCTCGAGCTCCGGTCCGAGGAGCCTGACCGCGTGCGGGACGGGGCGGGCCTGATCCGCCGCACCTCCCGGGAGGCGCTCCAAGAGCTGCGTGACGTGCTCGGTCTGCTGCGCGACGACGGTGCCGACTCCTACGTCCGCCCCGGCGGCGTGCCCGAGCTGGTCCGGGAGGCGGAGCAGGCCGGGCTGGAGGTCGAGCTGTGGGACACCGCCGGCCGGCTGCCTGCCGGGACGGCCCGCGTGGTGCGGCGCGTCGTCCAAGAAGGGCTGACCAACGCGGTGAAGCACGCGGCCGGGACGTCGGTAGGCGTCAGGCTCGACCGCAGCAGCACGGGTGACGTCGAGGTCTGTGTCGAGAACGCGCTCGTCGGCGGCAGCCAGACGCTGGAGGGTGGGGGTGCCGGTCTCATCGGCCTGGCAGAACGGGTCCGGCTGGTCGGCGGCGAGCTGACCAGCGGCCCCGAGGACGGCGATGATGGGCGCTGCTGGCGCCTGCGTGCCAGGGTGCCGTGGCTGGACGGCCCGCACGACGAAGCCGAGGAGGGCACCCGTGTCGATCTCCGTGCTGATCGTCGATGACGAGGCCATCGTCCGGGCCGGTCTGCGGCTGATCCTGGAGACGGCGGACGACCTGGAGGTCGTCGGCGAGGCGGACGACGGGCGGTCCGGGGTCGAGGCGGCGGAGCGTCTGCGGCCCGACGTGGTCCTCATGGACCTGCGGATGCCGCGGCTCGACGGAGCGGCGGCCACCAGCCAGATCCGTCAGCGGCCCGGTGCGCCCGCGGTGGTCGTGCTGACCACCTTCGACGCCGACGAGGACGTCTTCCGGGTGCTGGAGGCCGGCGCCACCGGGTTCCTGCTGAAGGACACCCCGCCGCGCGACCTGATCCGCGGGGTGTGCCACGCGGTCGACGGCGAGGCCATGCTGTCGCCCAGCATCACCCGTCGGCTGATCGGGAAGGTGATCTCCGAGGACGGCTCGCGCCAGCGCGAGGCCCGCTCGCGTCTGGCCGACCTCACCGACCGGGAGCGCGAGGTGCTGGTCGAGATCGGTCGCGGCCGGACCAACGCGGAGATCGCCGCGACGCTCTTCATGAGCGAGGCGACGGTCAAGACGCACGTCACCCACCTGTTCGACAAGCTGGAGGCCACCAACCGTGTCCAGCTGGCGATCACCGCCTTCCGGGCGGGCCTGGTCAGCTGAGGCCGCACGGTCGAGCGGCGGGGCCGGCCAGGCTGCTGCCCGCGCTCGTCGGGCAGAGCACCAGCCGGCTCGGCCCCGCCGGGCGCGGGGCAGCAGCTCCCTCGTTCGCGCGTGCGGTGCGCCGGACCCGACGCGGGACCGCTAGGGTGGTGGGACCAAGACTGTGGCGAAAGGTGTGTGAGATGGCAGGTCAGGAGCATGTCACCCCACGTCGTCGGGATGAGGAACCTGACGACGCCCCCGTGCCGGCACCCGCGCCCGTAGCGCGCGACGCCGAGGTCGACGCCCTGCTGGACGAGATCGACGACGTCCTGGAGTCCAACGCCGAGGAGTTCGTGCGGGGGTTCGTGCAGAAGGGCGGCCAGTGACCGGCCTGGCAGAGACCTCAGGGCGGCTGCCGGCCGCTTTCACCACGCCCGGGTCCTCGTCGTTCGTCGAGTTCGTCTCCCAGGTCGCTCCAGACCTGCTGCCGGGGCGCACGATGACGGACCGGCTCGCGGTGGACCGCAACGGTGCTGTCGGTGAGGTGCTGGTGCCGCACGCCACCACGATCGTCGCGCTGGTCTGCGACGGTGGCATCGTCATGGCGGGGGACCGGCGGGCCACGGCTGGGGCGATGATCGCCTCGCGCCACATCGAGAAGGTCTTCCCGGCCGACGACCACTCGGCCGTCGGCATCGCCGGGTCGGCCGGGCTGGCGATCGAGCTGGTCCGGCTGTTCCAGCTGGAGCTGGAGCACTTCGAGAAGATCGAGGGCATGCCGCTGTCGCTGGAGGGCAAGGCCAACCGGCTGGCCACGATCCTGCGCGGCAACCTGCCGCTGGCCATGCAGGGCCTGGCCGTCGTGCCGCTGTTCGGCGGGTTCGACACCGAGCGTCGGCAGGGCCGCATCTTCTCCTACGACGTCACCGGCGGCCGCTACGAGGAGCACGAGCACCACGCCGTCGGTTCCGGTTCGGTGTTCGCCCGCGGGTCGCTGAAGAAGCGCTGGTCACCGGGCCTGACGCCCGACGGGGCTGTCGCTGTCGCCGTGGAGGCCCTGGTCGACGCCGCCGACGACGACTCCGCCACCGGGGGCCCCGACCGGGTCCGCGCGATCTACCCGGTGGTCGCCACCATCACAGCCTCCGGCTACCAGCGGGTGACCGACGAGCAGCTGGCCGCCGTCGCCGCGCAGATCGAGGGCGACCGGACCGTGACCGTCGCGCCCGCCCGCCCGGCCGCCAAGAGGACCACCAAGAAGCGTGCACAGGGAGGTGGGGCGCCGTGAGCATGCCGTTCTACGTCTCGCCCGAGCAGATGATGAAGGACCGGGCGGACTACGCCCGCAAGGGCATCGCCCGGGGTCGGTCGGTCGTCGTGCTGGCCTACGACGACGGGATCTGCTTCTGCTCGGAGAACCCTTCGCGCTCGCTGCACAAGATCTCGGAGATCTACGACCGGATCGCCTTCGCCGCGGTCGGCAAGTACAACGAGTTCGAGAACCTGCGCGTCGCCGGGGTGCGCTACGCCGACCTGCGGGGCTACTCCTACGACCGGGTCGACGTCACCGCCCGCGGCCTGGCCAACGCCTACGCCCAGACCCTGGGGACGGTGTTCACCACCGAGTCCAAGCCGCTCGAGGTCGAGCTGGTCGTGGTCGAGGTCGGTCGCACGGCCGACGACGACCAGATCTACCGGCTGACCTACGACGGGTCGGTCGCCGACGAGCAGGGCTATGTCGTCATGGGCGGTCAGGCCGACCGGCTGGGCGCGGTGCTGGCCGACCGGTACACCCCCGGCATGTCCCTGGCGGCGGCGCTGCGCCTGGGCGTGGCGGTGCTCGGCACCCCGGCCGAGGAGGACTCCCAGGCTCGCACCCCGGAGGCCACCCAGCTGGAGGTGGCGGTGCTGGACCGCACCCGGCCCCGCCGGGCGTTCCGCCGGATCGTCGGCCAAGAGCTGGTCGACCTGCTGGCGGACGCGTCGGACTGAGCCCGCAGGCCCGGCGAGCAGGCCCAGGTCACCGAGCAGGCCGAACGAGCAGATCACACCGAGCAGATCACACCGAGCAGAGCGACGAGGTGGGGTATGGAACGACGAATCTTCGGTCTGGAGACCGAGTACGGGGTGACCTGTGCCACCACGGACGGCCGGGCGCTGGGCGCCGACGAGGTGGCCCGCTACCTGTTCCGCAAGGTCGTGGCCTGGGGGCGGTCGTCGAACGTGTTCCTGCGCAACGGTTCCCGGCTGTACCTGGACGTCGGCTCCCACCCGGAGTACGCCACCGCCGAGTGCGACGACTGGCACCAGCTGGTGGTGCACGACCGGGCCGGGGAACGGATCTTGGAGGGTCTGGTCGCCGACGGGCAGCAGCGCCTGGAGGCTGAGGGCCTGCCCGGCACCATCCACCTGTTCAAGAACAACACCGACTCGGCGGGCAACTCCTACGGCTGCCACGAGAACTACCTGATCCGCCGCACCGGCGACTTCGGCCGGATGGCCGACGTCCTCGTGCCGTTCCTCATCACCCGCCAGCTGGTCGCCGGGGCGGGGAAGGTGCACGCCACGCCGCACGGGGCGTCGTTCGCGCTGTCCCAGAGGGCCGAGCACATCTGGGAGGCGGTGTCGTCCGCCACCACCCGGTCGCGTCCGATCATCAACACCCGTGACGAGCCGCACGCCGACCCGGAGCAGTTCCGCCGCCTGCACGTCATCGTCGGCGACTCGTCGATGGCCGAACCGACGACCCGGCTCAAGGTCGGGTCGACCGACCTGGTGCTGCGCGGGGTGGAGGCGGGGCTGCCCGCCCGGGACCTGACCCTGGAGAACCCGATCCGGGCGATCCGCGAGATCAGCAACGACCTGACCGGCCGCCACCCGGTGAGGCTGGCCAACGGCAAGACGACCACGGCCCTGGACATGCAGGAGGAGTACCTGACCCGGGCCCAGGACTACGCCGAGCGCGAGACCGACGTCAGCCCGCAGGTCACGGCCGTCCTCGACCTGTGGGAGCGGGCGTTGCGCGCGGTGCGCACCGACGACCTGTCCCTGGTCGACCGTGAGGTGGACTGGGCGATCAAGTACCGCCTGGTCGAGCGCTACCGGGACAAGTACGGCCTGGAGCTGGGCGACCCGCGGGTGCTGCGCCTGGACCTGGCGTACCACGACATCTCCCGCACCGAGGGCCTGTACAACCTCATGGCGGAACGGGGCCTGGTGGAGCGTGTGGCCGGTGACCTCGAGGTGTTCGAGGCGACGGTCACCCCGCCGCAGACCACCCGGGCCAAGCTGCGCGGCGACTTCGTCCGCGCCGCCCAGGAGGCCCGCCGCGACTACACCGTGGACTGGGTGCACCTGAAGTCCAACGACCAGGCGCAGCGCACCGTGCTGTGCAAGGACCCGTTCCGGTCCGTGGACGAGCGGGTCGACCGGCTGATCGAGTCGCTGTGAGCCGCTGGCCCGGGGACCCATGGTCCTAGGGCGCCGCTCGGCGGGCGGCAGGCGTGCGGCCGAACGTTGGAGAGCAGGCCGAGCGAGTACCGGTGGCAGGGAGCGACAGGTTAGGGTGACGGGCGTGGGTGCACGGTTACGCCGTCTTGGTGCAGCCGGGCTCGGGCTGGCGCTCGTGCTCGGTCCGGTCGTGGCGTGCAGCGGCAACGAAGGTGCCGTCAGCGTGGAGGTCGGCGGCGAGCCGGGTCGCAAACCGGTCGTCACGTACGTCCCGCCGCTGACGGTCTCCTCGACGTACCGCCGGACGATCTGGGAGGGTACCGGACCGGCGCTGGTCGACGACCAGCCTGTGCTGTTCGACTTCTACCTCGAGGACGCGACGGACGCGACCGTCGTGCGGCAGTCGTACGACACCCGGCCGACGACGCGTGACCTGTCGCGGGAAGCACTCGGCGACGACCTGTTCCAGACCCTGCACGGGCAGCGCGTCGGTGCGCGCCTGCTCCAGGTGGCCCCTGCTCCGGGCTCGGGGCAGGACCGTTTCCCCACGGTCACGGTGATCGACGTGCTGCCCTTGCGTGCCGAGGGTGAGCCGGTCCCGGTCCGCGACGACATGGTGCTGCCGGCCGTGACGCTCGGCCCCGACGGTGCGCCGTCCATCACGGCCACCGGGACCGACCCGCCGACGACCGTCGTCGCCCAGCCGTTGATCCGTGGCAGCGGCACCCAGGTGGCCGCGCAGGACACGGTGACCTTCCAGTACGCGATCTTCACCTGGAGCGGCGAGCCGATCGACTCCTCCTGGGACCGTGGCCAGCCGGAGAGCCAGTCGCTCATCGACCTGGCTTCGGTGCTGTCGAGCTGGTTCGAGGACCAACCGGTCGGCAGCCAGATCGAGCTCGTCGTGCCGCCGGAGGAGTCGCTGCGCATCGGCCAGTCTCAGGAGTACAAGGGCCAGACGTTCGTGCTGGTCCTGGACCTGTTGTCGACCCGTAGCCCGACAGGAGAACCATGAGTGTCGCCACGAGGGTGATCGCCTGCCTGGACGTCGATGCCGGACGCGTCGTCAAGGGCGTGAACTTCGCCGGGCTGCGCGACGCCGGTGACCCGGTGGAGCTGGCCCGCCGCTACGACGCCGAGGGCGCCGACGAGATCACCTTCCTCGACGTCTCGGCCTCGGCCGACGGCCGCGCGACCATGGTCGACGTCGTCGAGCGCACCGCCGACGAGGTCTTCGTCCCGCTCACCGTCGGCGGCGGGGTGCGGTCGGTCGAGGACGTGGACCGGTTGCTGCGGGCCGGGGCGGACAAGGTCGGCGTCAACACTGCGGCCATCGCCGACCCGGACGTCATCGCGCAGATCGCGCAGCGGTTCGGCTCCCAGGTGCTGGTCCTGTCGGTCGACGCCCGGCGGGTCTCGGGCGACGTGCAGACGGAGTCGGGCTACGAGGTGACCACGCACGGCGGTCGCCGCAGCACCGGCATCGACGCGGTCGAGTGGGCACGGCGCGGCGCCGAGCTGGGCGCGGGGGAGATCCTGCTCAACTCGATGGACGCCGACGGCACGACCGCGGGCTTCGACCTGGAGATGCTGGCCGAGGTGCGTCGTGAGGTGAAGGTGCCGCTCATCGCCTCGGGCGGTGCCGGGACGCCGGAGCACTTCGTGGCCGCCGCCCAGGCCGGTGCTGACGCGGTGCTGGCCGCGTCGGTCTTCCACTTCGGCACGCTCACCGTGGGCCAGGTGAAGGACGCGATGCGCGCCGCCGGCCTGACGGTCCGCTGACCGGCGCGCGCCACCGGCGGGAGCTGCCGAGTCGCTCGGTGGTCTGCCTGCGCTGGCCGCAGCGCTCGGCCGAACGGGCGACCTGGTCTGGTTCTCGCCTCGATCTGGTGTGAAAGGATGCGAGGCATGCCTCTGGATCCGCTGATCGCCGCACGTCTCAAGCACGACGATGCAGGGTTGGTCGCGGCCGTCGTCCAGCAGCACGACACCGGTGAGGTGCTCATGCTCGGCTGGATGGACGACGAGGCGCTGCACCGCACCCTGACGACCGGTCGGGCCTGGTACTGGAGCCGGTCGCGACAGGAGTACTGGCGCAAGGGCGACACGTCCGGGAACGTCCAGCGGGTGCGCTCGGTGGCGCTGGACTGTGACGGCGACGCGCTGCTGGTGCGGGTCGAGCAGGTCGGCCCGGCCTGCCACACCGGGTCCCGCACCTGTTTCCAGGCGGGCGGTCCGCTGCCTGCCGTCGTCGGCGAGCCGGTCGAGGCGGAGGACGGCCCGTGACTGCGGACTTCGGCCAGACCTGGCCGACGCTGGACGGGTTCCGAGAGCGTGCGGCGCACGCCCGGGTGATCCCCGTGGTCCGCCGCCTGCTGGCTGACGTGACGCCCGTCGGGCTCTACCGGGCGCTGGCCGCGGGGCGGCCCGGCACCTTCGTCCTGGAGTCGGCCGAGTCGGACGGCACCTGGGAGCGCTGGTCCTTCGTCGGCGTGGCCGCGCGGGCCACCCTGACCTCGGTCGGTGGTCAGGCCCGCTGGACCGGTGACGTGCCGGTCGGGGTGCCGACCGTCGGCGACGTGCTGACCGTGCTGGGTGAGACGCTGTCGGTCCTGGCCACCCCGGCCGAACCGGGTCTGCCGCCGCTGACCGGGGGCCTGGTCGGAGCACTGGGCTGGGACGTCGTGCGGCACTGGGAACCGACCCTGCCGGCCGCGGCGCCCGACGAGCTGGACGTGCCCGAGCTGACGTTGCTGCTGGCCACCGACCTGGCCTGTGTCGACCACGCCGACGGGTCGGTGTGGTTGGTCGCGAACGCGGTCAACGCCGACAACACCGACGAGCGTGTGGACGAGGCCTGGGCCGACGCGGTCGCCCGGCTGGACCAGATGGAGCAGACCCTGGCTGCTGCGGCTCCCGCGGCGCCGCTGGTGCTCGACCCGGACGCGGCCGAGCCTGCACTGGCCTTCCGGTCGACGCAGGACGAGTTCGAGCATGCCGTGGCGCGGGGCCTGGAGGCCATCGTCGACGGCGAGGTCTTCCAGGTGGTGCTGTCCCAGCGCGCCGACCTGGACTGCCCGGCCGACCCGCTGGACGTCTACCGGGTGCTGCGGGCCAGCAACCCCAGCCCGTACATGTACTACGTCTCGCTGGCGGACGCGGAGGGCCGGGCGTTCGCCGTCGTCGGGTCCAGCCCGGAGACGCTGGTCAAGGTGCACGACCGCCGGGTCGAGACCTTCCCCATCGCCGGGTCTCGACCGCGCGGGGCGACCAGGCAGGCCGATGCGGTGCTGGCAGCGCAGCTGCTGGCGGACCCCAAGGAGCGGGCCGAGCACGTCATGCTCGTCGACCTGGCCCGCAACGACCTGTCCAAGGTGTGCGAACCGGACTCGGTCGACGTGGTCGAGCTCATGGCGGTCCGTCGCTACAGCCACATCATGCACCTCTGCTCGACGGTCGTCGGACGGCTGGAGCCGCAGGCGACAGCGCTGGACGCGCTGGTCGCGACGTTCCCGGCCGGCACGCTGTCGGGGGCGCCCAAGCCCCGGGCGGTGGCGCTGATCGACGAGCTGGAGCCGGCCCGGCGAGGCATCTACGGCGGCGCGGTCGGCTACTTCGACTTCGCCGGCAACATGGACACGGCGATCGCGATCCGCACCGCCATGATCCGTGAAGGCCGGGCGTACGTGCAGGCCGGAGCCGGGATCGTCGCAGACTCGGAGCCCAGCGTCGAATGGGCCGAGGTGAGGGCCAAGGCGGCGGCGGCGGTGCGTGCCGTCCAGGTGGCGGCCAGGCTGCGGGCGGTGGGTGACCGTGACCGTCGACGCCCCTGACGTCGGCGCGGCGACCGGCACGTGGTTCGCCAGGCTGCGCTGGCCGCTGGCGGCCGCCGCCGGGGCGGGCCTGGGCGCGGTGGCTCTGCTGCTGCACGACCCGCACCAGCGTGGTTCGTGGGGTTTCTGCCCGCTGTACGCGACGTCCGGCCTGTACTGCCCGGCCTGCGGGGTGCTGCGCGGCACCACCGAGCTGCTTCACGGCAACCTGGTCGGGGCCTGGACCGACAACCCGTTGTGGGTGGCGTGCCTCCCGGTGCTGGTGCTGGCGTGGGTCGTGTGGCTGGTGCTCGCCTGGCGCGGCCGGTCGGCAGGAGCTGTGCTGCGAAGGGTCCCGCCGTGGGCCGGATGGCTGGTCGTGGGCGCCGCGGTGCTGTTCGGTGTCGTCCGCAACCTCCCGTGGTTCCCGCTGACCCCTTCGTGACGCGTGACCCAGCCGGCTGTCGTCCCGTACGCGGAATGGTCTGACTTGGCTCGTGACAGCGAGGCAGGCGCTGCTGCGCCGACTCGAACCTGGTCGTCGCCGGCACGGAGGCACCACCGCGAGGTTGGCGACCCGTACCGTGACGTCGTGGGTGTCGGTTCCGGCCTTGGTGACCGACGCCGATCGTCAGTAGGAGAAAGACAGCGGACGGGATGGGTCCAGGTCGGTCTTCTCACGGGTGGGGAAATCGTTCATGTTCAAGCCCTCGGCTGCGTAGCGTCTCGTCAGGAAGAGCCATGCGACGGCCAGCACGAGATAGAGGAACGTGAACCCGACCAGAGAGATCAGCACCGTGTGGGGGCTCACCACGGCGGTGGGCGACACCCCGACCTGGGTGGCGAGCGAGGGAAAGGTGTTGGCCTCGGCACCCGTGGCGTCGGGACCGTACGTGCCGACATGCTCGTAGAGCGGCGCGACGATCCACGGCTGACGACCCATCTCGGTGAAGACCCAGCCGAAGGAGCTGGCGATGAACGGCGTCGGGATCGACAGGATCGCGAGACGGCCGAGCGCCAGCGAGTCGGAGATCGCGCCACGGCGCAGGGCGAACAGGCCCCAGGCCGCGAGCACCATCGAGAACGTTCCCATGGCGATCATGAGCCTGAAGCTCCAGAACACAGGCATCACCGACGGGAGGAAATCACCGCCTCGCGCCTCGCTGACCTCCGGGAAGGCTGTCGCCAGCTCTTGGTTGAGCCCGGTGCCCGGGTCGTCGTCTCCGAAGGTGGCTTCCGCGCCGTCGACGGTGGTTCTGCTGTCTGAGTGGGCGAGGAATGACAGCAGGCCGGGGACGGTGATGATGCGCGTGCCGTCGAACCCGTCCGGGTCCTGCGCCGTGGGGACGACGCACCTGCCGAACGCGGCCACGGTGAAGCCTGCACCTTCGCCCTCGGGAGGGGTGGCGCACAGGGCCTCGGCGGCGGCCATCTTGGTCGGCTGGATCTTGGTCATGAGGACGGCGGCGTGGTGGCCGGAGGCGATGATCGAGATGCCGGCCAGGGCCAGGGTGACCAGGCCGACGTAGGCACCGTTGCGCCACACCACCGCCTGGTCTTCGTCCCCGGCGCGGGCGGCCTTGACCATCCACCAGACGGCGATGCCCGCCACGAACGTGCCGGCCACCATGAACGAGGTGGAAGCCGTGTGCCAGAAGGTCGACAGCGACATGTCGCTGAACAGCATCTGGGCCGGGCTGGTCATCTCCGCACGCCCGCTCGCAGGGTTGACCCTCGCACCTCGGGGGTACTGCAGAAAACTGTTCGCAGCCAGGATGAAGAAGGCCGAGAGGCTCATGGCGAAGGCGACGAGCCAGATCATGAGAAGGTGAGCGCCCCGGCTCAGCCGGCCCCAGCCGAACAGCCAGACACCGATGAACGTCGACTCGATGAAGAATGCACCGAAAGCCTCCATCGCGAGCGGTGCGCCGAAGATGTCACCGACATAGCGGGAGTAGTCAGACCAGTTCATGCCGAACTGGAACTCTTGCACGATGCCCGTGGCCACACCGAGGGCGAAGCCGATCATGAGAAGTTTTCCGAAGAACTTTGTCAGACGGTACCATCCGTCGTCACCGGTCCTGTACCAAAAAGTCTGGAGCACGGCGACCAGCACCGACAGGCCGATGCTCAGCGGCACGAGGAGGAAGTGGTAGACGGTGGTGATCCCGAACTGCCACCGTGCCAGGGCGAGGTTGTCCATGCAGCTCTCCGTGATCCAAGGCCTGCCCGTGTCTTGTCCGATGAGACACGCGCCAACCTCCGTGTGACTATCCGTGTGCGCGGAGTCAAACGTAGGCGTCCGGATGATACCCATCTGGGACCTATGTCCCTAGTTGGGGTGATTCGTGCCGCGAGGCCCGTGCGGGCGGCCGGAGGTCCAGACCGGAGGGGAGCGACCCGGCGTACCTGCCTGGACCTGCGCGCCGAGCCGCTGGACGAGTGCCGGCGGCACGACGGCGTCCGCCTGTCGCGACGCCGCCTCGACGTCGCACCAGGGCGCGTCTCCCGCTTGGCGGACTGTGGTCGGCGGACTGGTCGACCGCCCGTACCATGGAGTCAGATGCTGGTGGGTGCACGACGATCAGTCCCGCTGAGGAGGCGAGCGACGTGACTGTGCTGGACGAGATCGTGGCCGGAGTCAGGGTGGACCTGGCCGCACGTCAGGCGACGACGTCGTTGGACGACCTCAAAGCGCTGGCGGCCAAGCGGCCGTCGGCGGTGGACGCCGTGGCCCATCTGCACGTCGCCGACGCGGTGACGATCATCGCCGAGGTCAAGCGGTCCAGTCCGTCCAGCGGCGACCTGGCCCCGATCGACGACCCGGCCGCCCTGGCCGCAGAGTACGAGTCCGGCGGCGCGTCGGCGGTGTCGGTGCTGACCGAGCAGCGCCGGTTCGGCGGCAGCCTGGCCGACCTGGACCAGGTACGCGCCCGGGTCGACGTGCCGGTGCTGCGCAAGGACTTCGTCGTCGAGCCCTACCAGGTGTGGGAGGCCCGGGCGCACGGTGCCGACCTGGTGCTGCTCATCGTGGCGGCGCTGGAGCAGACGGTGCTCATCTCGCTGGTGGAGCGGGTGCACTCGCTGGGCATGACCGCCCTGGTCGAGGTGCACGACAGCGAAGAGGTGGCCCGTGCGGTCGACGCCGGGGCCCGGGTCGTCGGGGTCAACGCCCGCAACCTCAAGACCCTGCAGGTGGACCGTGCGACGTTCGCGCAGGTCGCGCCCGCCATCCCGACCGGTGTGGTGGCTGTCGCCGAGTCCGGGGTGCGTGGCCCGCACGACGTCGTGGAGTACGCCCGTTCCGGGGCCGACGCGGTGCTCGTCGGTGAGGCCCTGGTCACGGGAGGCGACCCGCGCCAGTCGGTCGCCGAGCTGGTCGCGGCGGGCACCCACCCGGCGCTGCGGGCGGTGCGCCGATGACGGGCCGCCCGCCCGTGACCCCACAGCCGGCGGACGGACCGCTGGCTACCCAGGCAGGACCGTACTTCGGTGCCTACGGCGGCCGCTTCGTGCCCGAGGCGCTGATCGCAGCCCTGGACGAGCTGGACGCCGTCTACCACAAGGCGGTCGCCGACCCGGACTTCGCGGCGCAGCTGCGGGCGCTGCACCGCACCTACACCGGCCGGCCGTCGCCGTTGACGGAGGTCCGTCGGTTCGCCGCCCACGTCGGTGACGGGGTGCGGGTCTTCCTCAAGCGCGAAGACCTCAACCACACCGGGTCGCACAAGATCAACAACGTCCTCGGCCAAGGTCTGCTGGTGCAGCGGATGGGCAAGACCCGCCTCATCGCCGAGACCGGGGCGGGACAGCACGGCGTGGCCACCGCCACCGCGGCTGCGCTGCTGGGCATGGAGTGCACCGTCTACATGGGCGAGGTGGACACCCACCGTCAGGCGCTCAACGTCGCCCGGATGCGCCTGCTGGGCGCCACGGTCATCCCGGTGACCATCGGCACGCGCACCCTCAAGGACGCCATCAACGAGGCGCTGCGCGACTGGGTGGCCAACGTCGCCACCACCCACTACCTGCTGGGCACGGTGACCGGGCCTCATCCGTTCCCGGAGATGGTGCGGGACTTCCAGTCGGTGATCGGCGAGGAGGCCCGGGCCCAGCTGGAGGCCGAGACGGGCCGGCTGCCGGACGCGGTCGCCGCCTGCGTCGGCGGCGGCTCCAACGCCATGGGGATCTTCAACGCCTTCCTCGACGAGCCGTCGGTGAACCTGTACGGCTACGAGGCGGGCGGTCTCGACCTGGACTCCGGGCACCACTCGGCCCGGTTCGCGGGGGGCGAGCCTGGGGTGCTCCACGGCGCACGGTCGTACCTGCTGCAGGACGACGACGGCCAGACCCTGCCGTCGCACTCGGTGTCGGCCGGGCTGGACTACCCCTCGGTCGGGCCCGAGCACGCCTGGTTGCACGACCAAGGCCGGGTGACCTACGAACCGGTCAGCGACGACGAGGCCATGAGCGCCTTCTCCCTGCTGTGCCGCACCGAGGGCATCATCCCGGCGATCGAGTCGGCGCACGCCCTGGCGGGGGCGCTCCGGCTGGGCCGGGACCGTTCTGCCTGGGCGGGCGACGTCGACGAGCCGGTGCTGCTGGTCAACCTCTCCGGCCGGGGCGACAAGGACGTCGACACCGCCGCCCGGTGGTTCGGCCTGCTCGACCCCGAGACGAACGAGGGGGTCCGGTGAGCGCGTCGACGGTACCGACCTTGGACGCGCTGGCCGCCGCCGGGCGCCCGGCTCTGGTCGGGTACCTGCCGGTCGGGTTCCCGAGCGTCGCGGGATCGGTCGACGCGGCCCGCACCATGCTCGACGCCGGGGCCGACGTCGTCGAGCTCGGTGTGCCGTACTCCGACCCGGTGATGGACGGTCCGCTGATCCAGCGGGCCGTGGACCTGGCCCTGCGCGGCGGCACCCGGGTGCGCGACAGTCTCGAGGTCGTCGAACAGG
>JAVBSR010000078.1:0-41370 GCA_031556715.1 Cellulomonas sp. | reverse complement strand
AGGTGGCGCCCCCGCCGACCCCAAACGCTTCCGTCTCACCTTGGAGGGTCTTGACGTGCCGCTGACCCTGGCCTTCCACCTCAGCCGAGAGCCTGAACAGTCTGTGGCACCGTGAACGGGCAAGGCGGCCATGAGGGCCCTGGGACGCCGAAGGCCCGGCTCCTCGCGGAACCGGGCCTTCGAGCTGGGTCAGGACGTCACTTGAGGGTGACGGTGGCGCCAGCGCCTTCCAGGGCGGCCTTGGCCTTCTCGGCGGCCTCCTTGTTGGCGCCTTCCAGGACGGGCTTGGGGGCGCCGTCGACGAGGTCCTTGGCCTCCTTCAGGCCGAGGCTCGTCAGGGCGCGGACCTCCTTGATGACCTGGATCTTCTTGTCACCAGCAGCCTCGAGGACGACGTCGAAGGAGTCCTTCTCCTCGACCTCGTCCGCCACGGCAGCACCGCCGCCAGGGGCAGGCGCAGCAACGGCGACCGGAGCGGCGGCGGTGACGCCGAACTCCTCTTCGAACGCCTTCACGAACTCGGAGAGCTCCATGAGGGTGAGGGTCTTGAACTGGTCGATCAGCTCCGCGGTGGACAGCTTCGCCATGATGGTTCCTTCCGGTGGGTGGTACTACGTCGTGGGGTGCGACCTGGTCTGGTCAGGCCGCTTCCTGCTCGCGCTGCGCCCGCAGCGCCTCGGCGAGCCTGGCGGTCTGAGCCGCAGGCGCCGTGAACATGTACGCCGCCTGGTACAGCTTCGCGGTGAGGGCACCGGCCGTCTTGGCCAGCAGGACCTCACGCGACTCCAGGTCGGCGAGCTTGGCAACCTCCGCGGCGGTCATGGGGCGGCCGTCGAGCACACCGCCCTTGACGACCAGCGCGGGGTGAGCCTTGGCGAAGTCACGCAGACCCTTCGCGACCGTGACGGGGTCACCGGTGACGAAGGCGATCGCCGACGGACCCTTGAGGTCGTCGACCATCGACTCGAAACCAGCACCGGCCTCACGGGCAGCGCGGGCGGTCAGCGTGTTCTTCACCACGGCGTACTGCGCATCAGCGCCGAGCGACCGCCGCAGCTCCTTGAGCTGTTCGACGGTCAGCCCGCGGTACTCGGTCAGCACCGCAGCCGACGAGCCACGGAAACGTTCCGTCAGCTCGGCGATCGTGGCGGCCTTGTCCGACCTCGCCATGGCATTCCTCTCAGTGGACAGTTCTCGCGTACCCACCCACCGGTCCCCCGCATGACAAGAGCCCCGCGCAGGCGCGGGGCTCAGACCCGTCCGTCCGGACGGGCAACCTCTCACCTGCGCTGGCCCCCGCTGCTGCGGGACTTCGGACGGCTCCGTGCCCGCCACTGGTGGCAGGCCCGGGACCGACGACCGACGGTCTTGGGCGCGAGCAGTCTACATGACCCGTACCCGCCCCCCAACCGGTCGGCCGAGGGATCGGCAGAGCGTGCAGGGCCGCAGCTACGACTCAGCGGCCCGGCGTGCCGGGCCGTCGAAGACCAGGGAGCACTCGTGGGCAAGGATGACGGCCTGGACGCGGTCGCGCAGGCCAGCCTTGGCCAGGACGTGCTTGACGTGGGTGCGCACCGTCTCGGTGGAGACGACGAGCTCGGCGGCGATCTCAGCGTTGGACAGTCCCCGCCCGATCGCTCCGAGCACCTCCACCTCGCGCGGGGTCAGCGCGGCCAGACGCGAGTCCGGTTGCGCTGACACCGCAGCCGCCGACCGCCCGTCTGCGCAGGCGGCCCGCGCGCCGGTCGGCGGGCTCGGCAGCCGGGCGACCAGCGCGGCGGTCAGGCGCGGGCCCAGGGCGGTGTCGCCGGTGGCCACGGCGCGCACCGCGGCCACGAGCGCCGCTGGCTCCGTGGCCTTTCCGAGGAAGCCGGAGGCGCCGGCCCGGAGCGCCGCAAAACCGTACTCGTCCAGGTCGAACGTCGTCAGGACGAGCACCCTGCACGACGGATCCCCGGTCACCATGCGCCGGGTCGCCTCGATCCCGTCGAGCTGGGGCATCCGGACGTCCATGACGACGACGTCGGGCCGCAGCCGTTCGACCAGGTCCAGTCCCGCCTCACCGTCGCCGGCCTCGCCGGCGACGGTGATGTCCGGCTCGGCGTCCAGGACCATCCCGATCCCCATGCGAGACAACGGATGATCGTCGACGACGACGACGCGAATCGGCTCAGCGGTCACGGGCTCCCCACGACCTCGGCGGCCGGGGCGACGACCAGGTGGGCGGCGACCAGCCATCCGTGCTCGGACGGCCCGGCGTCGAACGACCCCCCGAGGCGGGTCACACGTTCCCGCATGCCGAGGATGCCGTAGCCGCCACCGGTGACAGGCGATCCGTCCGGGCAGGTGCGCCCGTCGTCGGCGACGCGGATGGCGAGGCGGCCGTCGGTGGTCTCCAGGTGCACGGTGGCCTGCGTGGCTCCGACCGCGTGCTTGAGGGTGTTGGTGAGAGCCTCCTGGACGATGCGGGACACGGCCAGCCGGACAGCCGGGTCGCTGGGGCGCGGGCCGTTCACCGTCACAGCGACAGGCAGCCCGGCGGCACGGACCGACGCGACGACGAAGTCCAGGTCGAGCCCGGTCGGAGCCGAGGGTGGGGCGTCGTCGGCACGGAGCACGTCGACCAGCGCCCTCATCTCTCCTCCGGCGGACCGGCCGGTCGCGGCAGCGTGCTCGACGGCACGCCACGCGGCTTCGGGCGCACCGGCCCGGGCCGCCAGGGCGCCGTCGCAGAGGTTCACCATCACCGTGAGCGAGTGGGAGACGACGTCGTGGAGCTCACCAGCGATCCGGCGGCGCTCCTCGGCCAGGGCCAGCGCCGAGCGGAACCGAGACTGCTGCTCGACATGCCGCTCGGCCCGGCACACCAGCTGCTGCTCGAAGACCCTCGTGCGCCGGGCGAGCAGACCGACGGCCCCAGCCGTGAGCGCCAGCAGCGCGGACGTCAACCACTGGTCCGCTCTGATGTAGACCGGGTTCGCCAGGTCACGCACGGGCGAGCAGAAGCTGCACACGGCGAACGTCACCAGGCACTGGGCGACCAGCCAACCCACGGCCTGACGCGAGCGGGCGTACCGGACCGCCGTGTAGGCCGCCACGGCGACCGAGACCGGGGCCAGGTAGTGCACGGCAGGCCAGGCCGACGCGACCGACACCGTGAGCGTGCAGGCGGCGACGAGCGGGTGACGGCGGCGGACCAGCACGGCGGCGCCCGCCACCGTCGCACTAGCGCCGACCAGCAGCGCAGTTGCCGACCCGTAGGCAGACGGGGGCACGACCATGACGGCTGGATCGCCCAGGCTCCCCAGGTTCAGGACGGGCAGCGCGCCGACGACAACCGCGGCGGCGAGCAGCACATCGACGGCCCGCTCGTGGGACTGCAACCACCTGCGGATGCGGCCGACGGGAGGAAGCAGCGGTTCGACCCTCATGGCCTCGGCTCCGTCCACGTCACCAATATCCCAGGGCGAACCGCAGCGCGTCGACAGCCCAGTGGGCCACGACGGCCGCCACGACCCCACGACGGACGTTGAGCCACACCAGAGGCAGCCCGAAGACCACACCGAGCCCGAGGGTGCCCACCACAGCCCCCACGGGATCGACCGTCACACTGTCGGAAAAATGCATGGCGGCGTGCGGCAGGACGAGCCAGGTGTACAGCCCGACCGTTCCCCACCGGGTCCCGGGCACAGCCCCGCGGACAGCGATCCACCAGGCAAGAGGGAAGAAGTGGAAGGCGACCTCTTCCCAGATCCCAGGCCGGAGCGCTCCGGCCACAGCCCGAGCCGTATCCGGCAGCGACGGGAGACCGAGAGCAACACCTGCGTCGCCGGGCAGGAACAGGTTGACGACACCCAGGACCAGACCCACGACCAGGCCGATGCCGACCAGACGCACCATCGACCGGGGGCCGCCAGACCAGACCCGGACCAGCCCACGGTGCCGGTCGAGAATGCGTGTCGCGCCGTACCAACCAGCAGCGGACATCAACCCGACGATGGCTCCGAAGGCCCAGCTGTCCGGCTGGAGCACGGCGTTGCCCACACATGCCGCCGAGCCCAGCCCGATCGCGCCGAGCCCGTGAGACAGGCTGTGCCGGGCGTGCCGGAAGCAGTACCAGACCATCGCCACAAAGAGCGGCAGCCAGAACAGCAGGAAAGGGTTCACCAGGGAAGCCCCGACGAGATACATACCGGTCCACCACGGCATCCACCGTCGCCATCCGCGAGAGGTGACCACGGGGTCGGTCGCGGCACCAGGTGGCACACGGCCGCGGTCGGCGACCGGAGGCGGGTTAGGCGGCAGGTGAGGTGGAGGCATACAAGCCAGCCTGCTCGGAGATGCGGGGCGGGTCGTCACCTTCGGCGGTGAACCTCCATGCCTCCCCCGAGGGGGTGACGGACGGCGGCACAGACGGTTCGGTGGCTGCGCCGCGGCGTGTGGGGACCTGCGCCCGCAGCCCCCACCGGACGACGAGTCGCCGGGAAAGCCCAGCCTGGCCGACGGCCGCGCACGCAGCCGCCCCCCGGTCCCAACACTGGCCAGGAGACCAGAACGGGCCCCGCCTCGTGGTGAGGCGGGGCCCGGTGGCCGAGGCGAGGACGCTCAGGCAGCGTCTTCTTCGGTCAGGCGCTGGTGACGGTTGGGGTCGACGGGGATACCGGGGCCCATGGTCGTGGCGAAGGTGGCCTTGAGCAGATAGCGGCCCTTCGACGAGGCCGGCTTCAGACGCAGGATCTCGTCCAGGGCGGCAGCGTAGTTCTCGACCAGGGCGGTGTCGTCGAACGACACCTTGCCGATGATGAAGCAGAGGTTCGAGTGCCGGTCGACGCGGAACTCGATCTTGCCGCCCTTGATGTCGGTGACGGCCTTGGCCACGTCCATGGTGACCGTGCCGGTCTTCGGGTTCGGCATCAGGCCGCGGGGGCCGAGGATCTTGCCCAGACGGCCGACCTTGCCCATGAGGTCAGGGGTGGCGACAGCGGCGTCGAAGTCGGTGTAGCCACCGGCGACCTTCTCGATCAGCTCGTCGCCGCCGACCTCGTCCGCACCGGCGGCGCGGGCCTGCTCGGCCCGCTCGCCGACGGCGAAGACCAGCACCCGGGCGGTCTTGCCGGTGCCGTGCGGCAGGTTGACGGTGCCGCGCACCATCTGGTCGGCCTTGCGGGGGTCGACCCCGAGCCGGAACGCGACCTCGACGGTCGCGTCGTACTTCACCGAGGACGTCACCTTCGCCAGGCGGACGGCCTCCAGGGGGCTGTACAGGCGGTCGGCCTCGATCTTCTCGGCGGCGGACCGGTATGCCTTGCTGCGCTTGGTCATCTGCTCTCCTTCAGCAGTCGTGGTCGACGGGCCGCGCTGGCCCTGCCACGGGGTGGATTACTTCAGCCGGTCACCGTGATGCCCATGGAGCGGGCAGTCCCGGCGATGATCTTGCTGGCGGCCTCGACGTCGTTGGCGTTGAGGTCGGGCATCTTGGCGGTGGCGATCTCACGCACCTGCTCGGCGGTGATGGAGCCGACCTTCTCGGTGTGCGGCGTCGGCGAGCCCTTGGCCACCCCGGCAGCCTTCTTGACCAGCTCGGCGGCCGGCGAGGTCTTGGTGATGAACGTGAACGAGCGGTCCTCGTACACGGTGATCTCGACCGGGATGACGTTGCCGCGCTGGGCTTCGGTCGCCGCGTTGTACGCCTTGCAGAACTCCATGATGTTGACGCCGTGCTGGCCCAGCGCCGGGCCGATCGGCGGCGCCGGCGTGGCCTGACCGGCCTGGATCTGGAGCTTGATCAGCCCAGTGATCTTCTTCTTCTTGGGAGGCATCCGTGCAGTCCTTCGTTCTTCTTCGGTGGTTGGGGAGTCAGATCTTGGAGACCTGAGCGAACGACAGCTCGACCGGGGTCTCCCGGCCGAAGAGCGAGACGAGCACCTTGAGCTTCTGGCCCTCAGGGTTGATCTCGGAGATGGTCGCCGGCAGCGTGTCGAACGGACCGCCGTCGGTCACGGTGACCGACTCGCCGATCTCGAAGTCGACCTCGACCTTGGTCTCCTTCTTCTTCGCCGCCTTCTCCGGCGCCTTGGTCTGCAGCGTCGGGGCGAGCATCGAGAAGACCTCGTCCAGGGTCAGCGGCACCGGCTGGTGAGAGTGCCCGACAAACCCGGTCACCCCCGGGGTGTGGCGCCCCGCGCCCCACGACTCGTCGGGCAGCGCCATGCGGACCAGGACGTAGCCCGGGATGCGGACCCGCTTGACCAGCTTGCGCTGGGAGTTCTTGATCTCGACGACCTCTTCCATCGGGACCTCGGCCCCGTAGATGTAGTCCTCCATGTTCAGCGACCCGATACGCGACTCCAGGTTCGCCTTCACCTTGTTCTCGTACCCGGCGTAGGAGTGCACCACGTACCAGTCGCCCGGCAGGGTGCGCAGCTTGGCCTTGTAGGCGGCGACCGGGTCGTCGTCCGGGTCGGGAGCGTCGTCGGTGGGCTCGTCGTCAGCAGCGGCTGCGTCGTCGGCGGGCTTGTCGTCAGCAGCGGCCGCGTCGTCGGCAGGCTCGGCCTCGGCGGCTGGTGCGGCCTCGTCCTCAGGCGTGTCGTCGGTGGGCTCGTCTGCGGTTGTGGCCTGGTCGTCGTCCAGGGGCATGGCAGACGCGTCGGCCGGGCTGCCCTCGACGGCCGACGACGCGTCGGTGGTCTCGGCCTCGTCGGCCGGGATGGGCTGGCTGTCAGTCGACACTACGAACCTGCTTTCTGCCTCAGGGACGGGCACTACCCGAACACCCAGAACGTGAGCTTGCCGATACCGAAGTCGACACCGAGCACAAAACCCATGATGACCGCGACGAACACCAGCACCGTCGAGGTGTAGGTGATCACCTCGGCCCGGGTCGGCCGGACGACCTTCTTGAGCTCGGCGACCACTTCGCGGACGAACCGGACGACCCGGCCGATCGGACCGGACGGCTTCTTGCCCGTCTTGTCCGACACGCCGTCCGACCGCTTCGCAGGCTTGCGCTGCTCCGAAGAGCCCCAAGCCGCGTCAGCAGTGTCGTTCACGTTACTTCCTCACGTCGTGGTCGCAGTGCCGGTCTCCCCGGGCCGCGAGGACGACAGGCCCAGACCGACATCGATGCACCGGCCCGACCGCACCGGGCCGCAGCCCAGCCAGACCGGAGCAGACCGGATGCGCAGGGCAGACAGGACTCGAACCTGCAACCTGCGGTTTTGGAGACCGCTGCGCTACCACTTGCGCCACTGCCCTAAGAGACTGACGACCGCCGCTGCACGCGCCAGGTGCCCACTCGGGCACGGCTCAGCATGACGACCGTCAACCGCCAGGGGCCACTGTACGCGAGGTTGGCCGGATGGGTCGAACTGGACGCCGACAGCGGCCAGCCTGGGCTTCTGCCAGTATGGGATATGTGAACTCAGGTGCCTCCCGTCCCCGTGTCTCCGCCCGGATCGGCGCGATCGCCCCGTCGGCGACGCTCGCTGTCGACGCCAAGGCCAAGGCTCTCAAGGCCGCCGGCCGGCCGGTCGTCGGTTTCGGCGCTGGTGAGCCGGACTTCCCGACCCCCCCGGCGATCGTCGAGGCCGCTGCGCGGGCCGCCCACGACCCCGCCAACCACCGCTACTCCCCGGCCGCGGGCCTGCCCGCCCTCAAGGAGGCGATCGCCGCCAAGACGCTGCGCGACTCCGGCTACGAGGTCTCCCCCGGCGACGTGCTCGTCACCAACGGCGGCAAGCAGGCCGTCTACCAGGCGTTCGCCACGGTGCTGGACCCGGGGGACGAGGTCCTGATGCCCACCCCGTACTGGACGACCTACCCTGAGGCGATCGCCCTGGCCGGGGGCGTCCCCGTCGAGGTGCTGGCAGGACCCGAGACCGGGTACACCGTCAGCGTCGAGGCCCTCGAGGCCGCCCGGACGCCGCGCACCAAGGTGCTGCTGTTCAACTCTCCGTCCAACCCCACCGGCGGCGTCTACTCCCCCGAGCAGACGGCCGAGATCGGCCGCTGGGCGCTCGAGCACGGCATCTGGGTCATCACCGACGAGATCTACGAGCACCTGGTCTACGACCACGCCGTCTTCACCCCGATCGTCCGGGTGGTGCCCGAGCTGGCCGACACCACGATCGTCCTCAACGGTGTGGCCAAGACCTACGCGATGACCGGCTGGCGGGTCGGGTGGATGATCGGCCCGACCGACGTCATCAAGGCCGCCACCAACCTGCAGTCGCACCTGACCAGCAACGTCGCCAACGTGTCGCAGCACGCCGCGATCGCGGCGCTGACCGGTGACCTGAGCGCCGTCGAGGCGATGCGCACAGCGTTCGACCGGCGCCGACGGACCATGGTCTCCATGCTCGGCGCGATCGACGGCGTCGAGATCCCCACCCCGCTGGGCGCGTTCTACGCCTACCCGTCGGTGGCCGGGGTGCTCGGCAAGCAGATCCGGCACAAGACCCCGACGACGTCAGCCGAGCTCGCCGGGCTGATCCTGGACGAGGTCGAGGTGGCCGTGGTGCCCGGTGAGGCGTTCGGGCCGTCCGGGTACCTGAGGCTGTCGTACGCCCTGGGCGACGACGACCTGGTCGAGGGTGTCAGCCGCATCCAGGCGCTGCTCGCCGAGGCCAGCTGACCGCGCCTGTCTCGGTCCCGCCGGCGGGCCGGACCACGTAGCCGCGGTCCGCGCCGCCCCGGCGGAGCGCGGCACAGTCCGACCGGCGGCGCAGTCCGACCGCTCGTGCGGTCACTTCGCGGCGTTCGGTCACTTCGCGGCGTTGACTGCCGCCGCGAAGTCCTTGAACATGTCCTCGACATTGTCGTCGCCCGTGTCGTCCAGGTTCAGCCAGACGTTGCCGTAGACGAAGGTGGCCCAGGTGTCGTCGGCGTCGGCGGACGTGACCCTCCAGCCCCCGCCCTGCTCGTCGATCTTGACGTTGTCGATCACCTCGGTGTCCACGTCGAGGTCCTCGCACCGCCGGGCCGCGTCGATATAGGAATCGGGCGAGATGGCCTCCGGGTACCGCATCACCGACGCGGACGACGACGAGGAGTACCAGGTGTCGGCGTCGGTCATCATGGTGGCCAGGTCCTGGCAGCTGTCGGAGATGTCCTGGCCTTCGAGGTCGCTGGCGCTGTAGCCGCCTTTGGTGTAGTCGTCCGCGCTCACGCCGTCCGACACACCCTGCATGAAGTCGCTGTCGAGGAACGACTCCACCTGGCTCTGCGTCAAGGTCGGCCCGGCATCTGACGACGAGCCGCCGAACCAGTGGAAGACGAACAGTCCCAGGACCGCGACGACCGCCACCACCACCACACCGCCGCCGACCAGCCCGAGCAGCAGCCCCGTCTTCTTCTTGGCCGGCGGGCCGCCCGGGTACCCGCCCGTCCCGGCAGCCTGCATACCGTACGGCTGCGCCTGACCGTACGGCTGCTGAGGCTGACCGTACGGCTGCGGCTGGGCCTGGCCGTACGGCTGCGCCTGACCATAGGGCTGCTGGGGCTGACCGTACGGCTGCTGAGGCTGACCGTAGGGCTGGGGAGCGGCCGGACCGTACGACGGACCTTCCGCCGCCTGCGCCGAGGCGCCCCCGGCCGACGTCGACTGGGCTGCGATCCACGTCACCAGCTGCGGGTACGCGTTCGGGTGGGTGACCACACGGTCACGCAGAGCCGGATGGGCCTGCGCGATCGCCGCCAACGCGTCCCCCGGTGTCGCAGGGTCCTGCAACGCCCATTCCGCCTGGTTCGGATCCATGTAGTCCACGACGCTCCCTAGTCGACTGAGTGCGGCACAGTGTACGCACTGGCACATTCCTGCACGGACCGTCCGGGAATATCCGTCCTTCTGCCCAGCGGAGCCAAGCCCCCCGCGATCCTAGGAGGCCTCCGACGGCACGGCGGGTTCGGGACGCCGGTCTCGCTGGCTGACCAGAACGGCAGGCCCGGCGAGCCAGGCGTCGATGCGGGCCAGTGCCGCCGCCTTCGTCGTCTGACCCGCACGCGAGGCCAGCACCGACGACCGGGCCAGTCCGGCCAGCGCGGCATCGTCCAGGCCGAGGACGTCCCGGGCGGCGGCGTACTGGTCCACCAGGCGCGACCGGAACAGCAGCGGGTCGTCGGCACCGAGCGACACCTGCGCCCCGGCCTCGACCAGAGCGCGCAGCGGCACCTCGGCCATCTGGTGGTACACCCCGAGCGAGACGTTGGACGACGGGCACACCTCCAGGACGATCTGCTCCCTGACCACCCGTTCGAGCACCCGGGGGTCCTCGGCGGAACGCACACCGTGGCCCAGCCGGTGCGGGTGCAGGTGGTCGAGGACCTCGTGGACGTGATCCGGGCCGAGCAGCTCGCCCGCGTGCGGGACGAGCACCAGCCCGGCCCTGCCGGCGATGGCGAACGCCGGGCCGAACGCCTCGGTGTCGCCGCGCCGCTCGTCGTTGGACAGCCCGAAACCCACCACCTCGCCCGGTCCGGAACCGGCGTGGCGGGCGGCCAGGCGGGCCAGGGTCCGGGCGTCCATCGGGTGCCGCAGACGCGAGGCGGCGACGATCACGCCGACCTCGATGCCGTGCGCTGCCGACGCGGCGCGAGCCTCGTCCAGCACGATCTCGACCGCCGGGGTGATCCCACCCACGTGCGGGGCGTAGGACGTCGGGTCCACCTGGATCTCCAGGCGGACCGAACCCTCGGCAGCATCGTCGGCCACCGCCTCGGCGATGACCCGGCGCATCGTCGGCTCGTCCCGCACGACCGTGCGGGCAGCGTCGTACAGGCGCTGGAAGCGGAACCAGCCGCGCTCGTCGCCGGGCACGTGCAGCGGGTCCGCCTCGAGCAGGGCCGCTGGCAGGCGAACTCCTTGCTCGCTGGCCAGCTCAGCCAGCGTGCGGTGGCGCATCGACCCTGTGAAGTGCAGGTGCAGGTGCGCCTTGGGCAGTGCGACGAGGTCACGCATCAAGGTCCAGTCTGCCTCAGGTCGACCGTGCGCGACGCCGTCTCGAGCGTGCCGGCGCCGGCCGCGGAGCGGTGCTCGGACCTGCGCTCACGCCCCGTCGACGATCTGTGACGCTGACAGGAGCATCCGTTCAGACGCGTCCTGCTCCTCCCACAGGGCGAGGCGCTCACCCGATCGGTCTGGTTATCGTCCTGCCAGATCACCCGGGACCTGTCAGATCACCTGGGACTCGTGCCCGCGACGCGGGTCACGACGAGAGGAGCACCAGTGTCTGCCGCACCACGCACGGTCCGCCCCGGTCGGACGGACCGCGCAGCCCGCCTGGCCTTGAGCCTGCTCGGCAAGACGGTCGCCACGGCTGCGCGGCTGCGCGGCGGCGGCGCCTCGGCCGCACCCGGCCTGGTAGTCGAGACGATCGCGCCGGGCTTCGTGCGCGACGTCCTGGCCGACCTGCCCTGGGGCGTGGTGGTGGTCTCAGGGACGAACGGCAAGACCACGACCACCAAGATGGTGACCGAGCTGCTGCGTGCCGCCGGTCTGCGGGTGTTCACCAACCCCACGGGCAGCAACTTCACCCGCGGCGTCGCCAGCGCGGCGCTGGCCCAGATGAGGCGCGGGCGTCTGGACGCCAACATCGCCGTGCTCGAGCTCGACGAAGCCCACGCCGTGCACTTCGTCCGGGCCGTCAAGCCGCGTCTCAGCCTGCTGCTGAACGTCCAGCGCGACCAGGCGGACCGCTTCGGCGAGACCGACACGACGGCGGCGATGCTGGCCGAGGTCGCACGCGCCACCAGCGACCTCGTCGTGGTCAACGCCCGCGACCCGCGGCTGGTCGCCCTCGCCGCCGGGCTGACGGTCCCCACAGAGGTCTTCGGGTTCGCCGACGCCCTGGCACCGCGGTTCCCGCTCGACGCCGACCTGGTGGCGCGCAACCCCGAGGTCGTCGCGCAGCGCGCCGTGCGCCCCGGCAGTGGCGCGTCGGCCGCGACGGGCCGAGGCGGGGTGGTCCTGACCGGGCTCGACGACGACGTCGCGACCTACACCGTCGCAGGCCAGGAGCACAGCACGCGGCTGAGCGTCTTCGGCGCCCACAACGCACTCAACGGCGCGGCGGCACTGGCACTGGTACAGGCCGTGCTGACCGTCGGCCCGGTGCGGGGCGGACCGACGTCCGCCGAGCACCCCGACAGCCTCGACGACGCACCGCGTCTCGGCCCGGCCGCCGCGGTCGCGGCGCTGGGACGGACCGGGCCGGCCGCCGGCCGCGGCGAGGTCTTCCACCGGGACGGCCGCGACGTGCGGCTGGTCCTGGTCAAGAACTCCGCCGGACTGAGCACCTGCCTCGGCTCGGCGCACGACCTGCCGACGTTGTTCGCGGTCAGCGACGCCGCTGCCGACGGTCGGGACGTGTCGTGGTTCTGGGACGTCGACGTCACAGCCCTGCGCGGCGTCGCACCGGTCGCCGTCGCCGGTCCTCGCGCGCACGACATGGCGCTGCGGCTGGTGTGCGACGACATCGCCGTCACCGGGGTCGAACCCGACGTCACCGAGGCGCTGCGCCGTTTCCTCGAGGCGACGGCCGGCCTGGACGTCCAGGTCTTGGCGTCGTACACGACGATGCGGGAGATCCGCCGCCTGCTGACCAGGAGCGTCCGGTGCGAGCTGGCAGCCTGAGGGTCGTCCACCTGTACCCGGTCGAGGCGGACGTCTCCAACGACCACGGCAACGTCCGCTTCCTGCAGCGACGCGGCGGGCTGTTCGGTCTGGACGTCCAGATCGTCGAGCACCGCATCGGCGACGACGAGGCACAGACCCTGCGACGGGCCGACATCGTCCTGGGCGGCTCCGGTCAGCGTGCCGAGCACCCGGCGATCCAGTCTGACCTGACCCGCATCAGCCGCCTCGTCCACGACCTGGCCGCCGACGGCGTGCCGATGCTCGTGGTCGACGGGCTGTACCAGCTGTTCGGCAACGACCTCCGCACCCCGGCCGGCCGACGGGTCCCTGGGATCGGCGTGCTCGACGCCCAGACCGTCGTCGGCGGCATCCGGCTGGTGGGCAACATCTGGGTCCGCACGGCCTTCGGCGATGTCGTCGGCTACGAGAACACGACGGTGCGACCGTCCTCGACGCCGGTCAGGCCGCGCTCGGCGCCGTGCTGAGCGGTGCCGGCAACAACGGTCGCGACGAGACCGAGGGTGCCCGCCGGCACAACGTCATGGGCACCTACCTGCAGGGCCCCATCCTGCCCCGCAACCCGTTCCTGGCCGACGAGCTGCTGCGCCTGGCAGTCCGACGACAGCCCGGCTGCCGCACGCTGTCGCCACGCGACTGCGACGCCCAGACCGAGCTCGAGATGCTCGACGGTCTGGCGAGCCGAGCCCGCCGGGCCGTCACAGAACGTCTGGCCCATCCCGGTCGTCACCTTCGAGGGTGATGACCCGCAGCGGACGGGCCGGCCGACGCCTCGGGCTTGACCGCCCTCAGCCTCCTGTTGTATCAATGCATCGACACAATGATGCATAGGAGGTCGCCGTGCTCTCAGCACTCGCCCTTGCCGTGATCCTGAGCCTGGTGGCTGTCGTGACCGTGGCCGTGGTGGCCGCCCGTCGCACCACCGCTCAGCCGGCGCCGCCCCGCCAGCCAGGACCGGCGGCAGCACGGGCACGCCGTCACCTCGGGGTGGTCACTGCCCTGGCCTGGACGGCGCTCGTCGGAGTGGCGGTGGTCGGCTGGCAGAGCCGCAGCGGTCTCGGTCCCTTCACCGCCCCACAGCTGACCGGGCTGGTACCACTCACCGCGGGGGCCGCCTTCCTGCTGGTCATGGTCGTCGGCGAGCTGACCTGGCCCCAACCGTCCGGGTCGGTGCGCCGGGCCTTGCTGGTCCGGCGGTCAGCACGCGACCTGCTCGGGCGGGCACTGCCCGCCTGGACCGCCACCCTGTCCGTGGCGCTGGTCGTCGCCCTCGTCGCTGCCGGGCTGACCGCCGACCACGACGGACGCAGCGTCAGCCGCACCGACCCCCATGCCCGGTTCCTCGTCGACGGGCGGGTGACGCAGGGCGAGGTGGCGGTCACCAGCGGTCCGTACCCGGGGTGGTACTACGGGCTGTCGCTGCTCGTGGCCACGGCGCTGCTCGGCGCCCTCACCGTCGTGGTGCTGCGCATGGTCACCGGCCAGCCCGCAGTCGCAGACACGCCCGAGATCGACGACCTGGCGCTGCGCCGCACGTCGGTGCGCCGGGTCCTCGCCGGCGTGCAGGCGGTCCTCGGCGTGACGCTGGGCGGTGTGCTGTGCGTCGCCGGCGCTGCGCTGCACGGCCTCAGCGTCGACACCCTGGTCGGCCATCCTGGCATCACGACCAGCAGGGTCTTGCACACCGGTGGCACGACGGCCTTGGTCCTCGGAGCGGCCGTCGCCGTCGCGAGCCTGGTCGTGGCCGCGGTCGTGGTGGCCTCCAGCCGGGTCACCTTCAGCCGCGGGCCCGCACCCGACGCGGCGGTCGACGCATGAGCGACCCCCACGGGCAGCACCCCGACCGAGGTCACCGGACCGGCCGCGACCCCGCCGGTACGGCCCGCACCCAGCCGAGGCTCACCGGCGGGTGCTGGCCGATCGAGGGCGGACCCACAGCTCGACCCGGTCGCTCCGGCCTCTGCCGTCGAGGGACGCCGCGCCGGGCCCTCGCTGCGCTCGAAGGCGCCGCGAGGGACGACGAGCGACGCGAGGGACGCGCATGACCGCCCGGCTCGAAGTCGACCTCAGCTCCGGCGTGCCGGTCTACGAGCAGATCAGGGCACAGATCACCGCCTACGTCGCCTCCAGGCAGCTGGCACCTGGCGACCGGCTGCCGCCGATCCGCACCCTGGCCTCCGACCTGGGCCTGGCACCGGGCACCGTCGCACGAGCCTTCCGCGAGCTGGAGGCGGCGGGGGTCGTCATCACCCGACGGCGCACCGGCACCGTCGTGGCCGACCACGCTCAGGTGCCAGCGCTGACGGTCCGCGAGGCGGCCGAACGCTACGTCGCCGAGGCGCGAGCCGCGGGCCTGAGCGACGAGGCAGCTCTCGACCTGGTGCGCGGAGCCCTCCTCGCCCCGACCTGACGAGGCGGACGGCCCGGGTCTCGGCGCGCGACACCGCTGGTCAGAGAGCGCAGGCGACGAGGATCGGCTCGGCTTCCAGGGTGAGGCCGAACCGGCTGCGCACACCCGCCCGGACCTCACGGGCCAGGGCGACGATGTCGGCCGCGGTCGCGCCACCCCGGTTGGTCAGGGCCAGGACGTGCTTGGTGGACAGCGCCGCCGGGCCGGGCAGGCCGTGACCCTTGGCGAACCCGGCGTGCGAGATCAGCCAGGCGGCGCTGGTCTTGACCCGACCGTCGTCGGTGGGAAAACGCGGCGCGTCGGGTGGGAGGCTGGCCGCGGTACCGGCGTCGACCACGGGGTTGGTGAAGAACGAACCGGCCGAACGGGTGTCGGGGTCGGCCGGGTCGAGCACCATGCCCTTGCCGGCGCGCAACGTCAGCACCGCATCGCGGACGTCGGCCAGCGGGGCCCGCTCCCCCACGGACACGCCCAGGGTCCGGGCCAGCTCGGGGTAGGCCACAGGGCAGGACAACCGGCTCTCGACCAGGCGGAACGTCACGTCCAGCACGACGAACCGCGGTGTCGGCCCCCAGGGTCCGTCAGGATCGACGCCGGGACGTCCAGCAGCCGGCCGGGCGGTGGCGCCGGGCCGCATCGACGCCTTGAGCACCGAGGTGCGATAGCCGAACGCCATGTCGTCCCTGTCGAGGATCCGCTCCTGCCCGCTCGCCCTGTCCCACACCCGCACGGCGTGCAACGTCTGGGCCACCTCCTGGCCGTACGCGCCGACGTTCTGCACCGGGGTCGCACCGGTAGAACCCGGGATCCCGGCCAGCGTCTCCACCCCGGCCA
The DNA here is from genome assembly GCA_031556715.1 of Cellulomonas sp. Lineage (GTDB taxonomy): Bacteria > Actinomycetota > Actinomycetes > Actinomycetales > Cellulomonadaceae > Cellulomonas. Next base: position 25,477 of record JAVBSR010000078.1, on the reverse strand, counting down.
GCCCGTGGGCGACCGCATGCTCGACCGTCTGCGCCCACGGGGTCCCCGCCGAGACGACCAGCGTCGTCAGGTTCCCGCCCTCCAGGGACGGTTCGTGCCCGCGGGTCACCACCAGCTCGGTGCGAGCATCGCGGACGACGACCCCGTCGAGACCATCGTCACCGGCCAGCACGTTCGAGCCGCCACCGAGGACCAGCAGGGGCTCGGCGGCGGCATCGGCGGTGCGCACCGCGTCGACCAGCTCGGCCTGCGAGGTGGTCTCGACGAACCGGCCCACCGGTCCGCCGACGCCGAGGGTGGTCAGCTGTGCCAGGGTCGTCGTCACAGGTTCAGGGTAGGGCGTCCTGCGGGTGCGGCCTGTCGCGCGTCCTCAGTCGGTGCGGCCGGACGAACGAGCCTTGTCGTCGCTCGTCGCACCCGACCGCTCAGGCCTCGAGCCCAGCGGCGTCACGGCACCAGACACCACCAGCCCGACGACCACCGGCAGCGCCACCGCCGCCAGCGCCGTGCGGTAGCCGACGTGGTGCGCCAGCAGCCCGAGCAACGGCGGCCCAGCCAGGAAGGCCGTGTAGCCGATGGTCGCGACCACGGCGACCCGGGCCGGGGCCTGACCGGGGTCGTCGGCCGCGGCGCTCATCCCCACCGGGAAGCCCAGCGCCGCCCCGACACCCCACACCGTCACCCCCACCAGCGCCAGCCACAACGGCCCGGCCAGGACGAACACCGCCAGCCCGACCAGCGCGGTGACCGCGGAGGCCCGCAGCACCTCCACCCGGCCCCACCGGTCGACGACCCCGGTGCCGAAGAACCGTGCGCCTGTCATCGCCGCGACGAACAGCCCGAACCCGGCCGCTCCGAGCGCGTCCGAGGTCGAGAAACCGTCGACCACCGCCAGCGACAACCAGTCGTTGCCCGCGCCCTCGGCCAGCGCAGCGCCCAGCACGACGAGACCGACGAGCACCGTTCGCCGCTCGGTCCACGCGGCGAACACCGACCGGCGCGCCGACGGCTGGGAGTCCTGCCGGTCGTCCGGCGCCGGCGGCGCCGCTTCCTCGCGCACGAACCAGCGCAGCGCGACCAGCACGGTGACCACGGCCAGGCCCATCGCGACGGGCAGGTGCACCGCCACCGGCACGTGCAGACCCGCCGCCACCGCGGCCACCCCGGCCGCCGCGACCGTGCCCAGCGAGAACCCGGCGTGGTAGCGCGGCATGACGGTGCGTCCCATCTGCTGCTCGACCACCGTCCCCTCCAGGTTCATCGCCGCGTCCCAGAACCCGATGAAGACACCGAGCAGAGGCAGCGGCGGGATGACCAGCCACAACGCCCCCAGGTGCACCCCGACGGCGACGAGCGTCATCGCCACCGCGTAGCCGACCACCCCGCCGCCGATGGTGCGACGCACCCCGAGCCGCTGCACCACCAGCCCCGACACCGGCAGGGCGAGCAGCGACCCGGCGGAGGCCACCAGCAGCAGCACCCCCATCTGGTCGGGCCGCAGGGACAGCCCGTCACGTATCGCGGGCAGCCGGGCCGCCCAGCTGGCGAAGGCCCATCCGCAGCCGAAGAAGACCGCGAAGACCGCCAACGAGGCACGGCGTACAGCAGCGTCCATCGCAAGGCTCCTCGTTGCGGACGGGTCGGGCACCGTCCGGTGCGGCATCAGTGCGGCGGCGGTACACAGGTCACGACCTCGGGCCATCTTCCCACCCTGGGCGGGGCGAGGTCGGACCAGTACCACCTCTGGTCCATCCGGCGCCGGGACCGCCAGCTAGGACGCGTCAGGCGGGGAGGCGGACCACAGCCTGGGCCTTGCCCAGGACGCGCTGGCCGTCGCAGGTGACGGTGAGGTCGATGCGGGCGGTACCCGCGTCGGTGTCGACCGTGCCGACGGTAGCGACGACGAGGACGGTCGCAGCGCCCGGGTCAGGCACCGGGACGGCCCGGGAGAAGCGGACCTGGTAGTCGAGCACCGCGCCGGGGTCCCCCAGGGCCTCGACGACCACGTCGACAGCAGCACCCATGGTCCACATCCCGTGGGCGATGACACCAGGCAGGCCGACCTCGCGGGCGACCCGGTCGTTCCAGTGGATCGGGTTGAAGTCGCCGGAGGCGCCCGCGTAGCGGACCAGCCGGGCCCGGTCCACGGTCATCTCGCGCCGGACCAGCTCGGTGCCTGGTGCGGTGCTGGCGTCGATACGACTCATCACAGCGTCCCGTCCTGGGTCCCGTCGTCCTGGGGCCGCACGGCCAGCGTGGACCGCACCGTCGCGACCGGCGTGCCGGCGTCGTCGGCGATCTCGCACCGGGTGGCGACCAGGGCCAGCCCGGCCCTCTCGGTGACCGACTCGACGTGCAGCACCGTGACCAGCCGGTCCCCGGCGTGGATCGGGCGGTGGTGGGTGAACCGCTCGTCGGCGTGCACGACCCGGGAGAAGTCGATGCCCGCAGCGGGGTCGGCGATGTACTGGGACTCTGCGGCCTGCGCCACGACCACGGCGAAGGTGGGCGGCGCCACGACGTCCGGGTGCCCGAGCGCCCGTGCAGCGGCGGCGTCGGTGTAGGCCGGGTGGGTCGCACCTGTCGCTTCAGCGAAGGCCGCGAGGGCGGTGCGTGCGACGTCGTACGGGGGCGTCGGCGGGTAGGTGCGGCCGACGAAGCCGGGGTCGACGCCCAAGGTCAGCGGGTCTCGCGGTGCACGGTGTGCCGCCGGTCGCGGGGGCAGAACTTCTTCAGCTCGAGCCGGTCGGGGTCGTTGCGCCGGTTCTTCTTGGTGATGTAGTTCCGCTCCTTGCACTCCGTGCAGGCGAGCGTGATCTTCGGACGGACGTCCTGTGCCTTGCTGGCCATCGTCTGTTGCCACCTCTCGCGCCTGCGCGCGTGCTGTCGTTACCTGTCCACCGCAGGCAAGGGCGCCCCGACGGACCTACCGACGGACACGCCCTGCTGCCGTAGCGGGAGCGGGACTCGAACCCGCGACCTCACGATTATGAGGCCATCGCACCCCGCCGCGCGCAACCTTAGCACGGCGCCCACCTGCCGCGAAGAACCGGCCACGCGTCCACCGTGGTCCGCCGCCGGCTGCGCCGAGTCGTGGCTATCGCCCCCCAGATCGACCCCCAAGCACCGGCAGCCCACCTGCCTGGCCTTGGCGAGGGCGCCGCTGGGCCGATGGCCTCCACACCGGTGGCGGGACTCGCTCATGAGGATCTCGCCGGCGGTCAGCGTCGGGTCGCGCAGCAGGACGCGCTCCAGGTCCACGTGCATGCCCGACCCGCCGTTGGACGCCAGCTCGGACGCACGGCACACAGCCTCGGGCATGCCGGACCACGGGGCGTCACCTCGCCCGACTCGTGTCGTGACTGACAGACACGTTCCAGAGTGTCACCTGGCTTCACTCTTGATGACAGAATGCTACGCTTGCGTCGTTTGTCCCATTGACAACCCTTTGGTCCTGTTATCGGGTGGTTTCGTGAGTGTTCCGCAGTGCCGCGGCCCTCCTCGGGTACGGAAGTCGACCCCGGGCGCCCTTGCGCCCCTCGCTGTCCGAATCGGACGTAGACCTGCGAAATTCACATGAGTGACGAGACTTGAGGAGACGAGATGTTTGGTACCGGAGGACTGGCAGCATTCCTGAATGACAATGTCATCCAGCTGTTGTTGATACTGGTCGCCATCGCCGCGCTGTGGGCGTCGCGTAAGGGCGAGGTCTCGAAGGTGGTGACGGTGGGGATCTGCCTGGTGCTGGGCCTGGCGATCCTGGCGCTGAGCGCCAACGGAGGCGCGTTGGGCAAAGAGCTGGGCGCGTGGGTCGTGGAACTGTTCCGGGTGCAACCATGAGATTGCCGGACGATGACGAGGTCTACGACGTAGACGGTCACTATCTCGGCCCGAAAGGACATTTCATCGGGCGGTTCCGCTATCGGGCGCTGGCGCTGGGACCCACGGTGTTCGCCCTTGGCCTGGTGGTGCTCGCGCAGACCGGAGTCGGGTACTCGGTGCTCTCGGTGGGCCTGCTGGCCGTGGGCACGGCATGGGCGACGGGGAAGGTCGTGGACAACACCTCGTCCGAGCGACCCACGCCGGTGGTGCTGTCGGTGCTGCCGCACGAGGTCAGCGCCAGGCGCGAGAACACAACGAGACAGCGCACCACCGGTCCCGCGCTGCGGCGCGAACGGGTGCAGCTGGGAGAACGGGTGCCAGGAGCTCGCCGCTGGCGGCGCACGCTCCGGGCAGGACGAGAGGAATCGGTGAGGTACATGACGGACAAGGCGGTAGTGCGATGAGCATGTGGGCGTGGAAGCTGCGTGAGGTGCGTGACAACGTCACGGTGACGACGGGCGGGAGGTTGACGGCCTGGTACCTGGCTGATCCGCAGATGTGGTCGTTCCGATCGGTGGCTGACGGTGAGGCGCTGATCGAGGCGCAGGCGGTGCAGCTGGCCGAGCTGGTGGGACGCACGGTGCACGTGCGGGTCACCGAGCGGCCGTGGTCGGTGGATGCGTGGGCGCGGGCGTGCTGGGACAACAGCCCAGCCCCGTTGCCGGCCGCGTCGTTGGTGCTGGAGCGGGACCGGGCGATGCTGTCCGAGTCGGGCCAGGCGGAGAAGCTGGTGTACTACGGGGTGTCGGTGGGGTCGCGGTCGGTGGCTGCGCAGGTGGGCAAGGTGCTGCCGAGCCTGGGCCGTCGCGACGACGAGGCGCTGGTCGCGCGTCTGGACGAGCTGGACCAGGTCATGGCTGGCCCCGGGCTGGAGTGCGTGCGGGCGGCCGGTGACGACATGGCGTGGTTGCTGGCCAGGTCGTTCGCGCTGGGCTGCCCGGTGCCTGAGCTCGACGTCGACGAGCAGGTGGCCTGGGAGGCGACGGATCTGGCCGAGTTCACCGGTCGGGTGGACTGGTCGGCCGAGCCGCTGGCGCAGTCGGTCAAGGTCCAGGCCCTGGTCGGCTCCGAGAAGGTCGTGCGGCACGTCGTGGTGCTGACCGTGGGGAAGATGTCCGACATCAGGGTGCCCGAGGCTCACGTGCCGTGGGTCTCGAAGACCGACTCGCTGCCCTTCCCGGTGGAGTGGTCGTGCCGGTTCTCGGTGCAGGACCCCGAGAGCACCGGCAAGGAGATGACCCGCCTGACCGACCGGATCAGAGCGCAGATACGGCACTACCGCGACGACCACCAGATGGAGCCGCCGCGGCAGCTGGAACGGCAGGACGAGCGCGCTGCGGAGGTCGAGGACGAGATGCGCGCGGAGTTCGACGGCCTGGCGACGCGCACCAAGGGCTGGTACCGCATCGCGGTGGCGGCCGAGACCGAGATCGAGGTTCTGCGCCGGGCGCAGCAGGTGGTGGACCTGTTCAAGCCGGCGATCAAGGTGCACCGCGAGTTCGACCAGTTCCGCCTGGCGCGGGAGTTCGTGCCGGGCGAGCCGGTCGCCAACGCCGGCCACGAGCGCAAGATGCCGGTACTCAAGGTCGCTGCCGGTGTCCCGGCCGCGACGGTCGAGGTCGGAGACAGGCGCGGGCACCTGATCGGTTTCACGGTCGGGTCGGCGGTGCGCGCGGTGACCTGGGACCCGTGGTTCCTGCCCGAGGTCGTCGAGTCTTCCGGGCTGGTGCCGCTCGTCGGAGGCCTGGGCGCCGGCAAGAGCTTCCTGGCCGGGGGGATCATCTACAAGACGGCCCTCGCCGGGCAGCCGTGGACGGTGATGGACCCGTCGGGGCGGCTGGCGCGCCTGTGCGGGCTGCCCGAGCTGCGGGGGGTGTCCCGCGTGGTGAAGGTGCTCAATTCCGAGCCCGGGACGATGAATCCGTACCAGCTGGTGGCCGAGCCGCGCCCGGCTTGGTTCGCCGACGAACCCGACCCTGACGCCGCACTGGCCAGGGCCCGCACGGCCGCCCAGGCCCAACGACGAGACCTGACGTTCGACACGCTGCGGTGGTGCCTGCCGGCGAGCACCGGCAGCCGCGAGGACGTCCAGACCGTCCTACGGGATGCGATCTTGGCTGTGCCCGCTGCGATGGGTTGCTCACCGCGGGACGTCGTCGGTCGGCTCGAGCTGGCGGGCAGCGAGATCGCCCTGATGGTCGCCCGTCGTCTGCGGGAAGCAGCCGAGCGCGAGCTGTCGAGGCTGTTCTTCCCGACGCCGATCCATCTGGGTGACGTCGGCAGGGCTGAACAGCACCGGCTGGTGGTGTACTCCCTGGCAGGCCTCCCCCAGATCGACGAACGGCGGCCTGTCGAGGAGTGGGGTACGGCCGAGCTGCTGACGCGTCCGCTGCTGACCCTGGCCGCGTGGGCGACCTTGCGTGGGGCGCTGGAACGTGGCCCGCACGAGCGTAAGGGCGTCTTCCTCGACGAGATGCACGAGATCGCACAGGTCTCGACTGGCTCTGGCCTGATCCAGAAGCTGGCCACCGACAGCCGGAAGAACAACATCGCCGCCCTGGTCTCGACCCAGAATGCAGCCCGTGTTCTGGGCCAGGACGTCGGGAACTTCGTCGGTGCGGCCTTTGTCGGCAGGACGACCGACGCCGCTGCTCAGGGCGCGTGCTGCGACCTGATGGGCCTGCCCCGTGAGGTCGGCTACGAGTCGACGTTCGGCACCCTGTCGTCGCACTCGCGCCGCGACACCCGCAAGGGACGTCTGCGGGAATTCGTCTTCCGCGACGGGATGGGCGGCGACGACGGGCGGGGCGGCATGGAGCGCATCGTCGTGGACTTCTCCGTCCACCAGGACCTGGTCGAGGCTCTGAACACCACCCCCGACCAGGCCCGCCTCCGCATGGTGGAGGTGGCCTGATGAGGCGGCTGCGCGCACTGATGACGAGACGACGCGCCCGTTGGGCCACCCTGTCCGTGGTTGCTGCGGCGATGTGCTGCGGCCTGTCTGTGTGGTCCAGCGTCCCGGCGCAGGCCGGTCCGCTGCGGGCGGAGAAGAACTGCGCCCCGAACCCCGAGCCGATCCGCCCAGACGCCGGAATCCCCGGGATGATCTACGACCAGCCCTCGACCGCGACAGATGGTGACCCGTTCGCCGAGGGCTCCACGGTGACTATTGCCGACGTCTACGGGTATGGCGGGTACCGCTGGGTCAACTACGACAACGGGTGCCTGCCCGGTGGCAAGCAGGCCGTCGGCATCGTCACCGGCATGGCGAACTCCTCGTTCGCCGCCTCCGCAAGCGTCGTAGCTCTGACCCACAAAGAGTTCGACTTCGTTATCAACCCTGAGTGGCTCCACGGCTCCCTTGACAAGGCGCTGGAACACACCACCAAGGTGGTCAAGGACGGGTTCTTCGGACCCTGGTTCGCCCCCATGCTGATCCTGGTGGCGGCGTCGGTGCTGTGGGCCGCTCGCAAGGCCGACCTGTCCGGGGCGGTGACCACCGCAGGGTGGGCGTTGCTGGTGCTGGTGGTGACCACCTACGTCATGTCCTACCCGTCAGCTTCGGCCCAGGCGGTCGACGAGCTGGTACAGGCCTCGGTGACGACTGCCGCGAAGGGCACGATGGGCGGCCAGCAGGACGACCCGCTGGCAACCGAGCAGTGCGTGCGCCAGCCTCCGACCTACACCGAGTGCGCACCGGGGGCAGCGACCGCCTCGGGTGCCTTGCGCGGCCTGAACGCGCAGATGGACACCATCAACCGCAACACCCTGTACGCGGCGTGGCTCGACGGAACCCTGGGGTCCTCGACCAGCCCTGTCGCGGTGAAGTACGGCGCCGACCTGTGGCGGGCCTCGCACCTGTCATGGGCCGAAGCCCGGATCGTCGACGACGACCCCGAGACCGGGAAGATGCTCATCGACCTCAAGAAAGCCCTGTGGCAGTCCACCGCCGCCGGCGTGAAAGAGGCCGACCCAGACGCATACCAACAGCTGACCGGCAACAAAGGCAGGTTCGACGGCATGACCAGCGCCTGGTACGGCGTGATCTGGACCATGCCCTTCCTGATGGTCGCCGGGTTCCTCATCGTGGTGTCCTACCTGGCCATCCGAATACTCATCCCGGTGCTACCGGCACTGGGAGTATTCGGGATGTTCCGCCCGCTGGACGGATGGATGATGAGCGCCACCAGGCGCACCGCATCAATCGTCATCGCCGGGCCTGTGTTCTTCGGCGCCGCGCTGGTGAACCTGCTGTACGTCAACGCGATCTTTCACGCCACAGGAATGAACTACGCCCTGCGTTACATGCTGGCCGCGATCATGCCCGTTCTGCTGTTCGCCATCCTCAAGCCCAAGCAAGGCCAGTGGGTCACCCGACGGCTCATGCGCCAGGCCCGCCGCGTCACCCGCATGACCGCCGACGCCGCCAAGCCCGACCGCACACGCACCCAGGCCGACCGGCCCAGACCGACTGCCGACCCCGACCGCCGGTCCGGGCCGGTGTACCAACCCCGGACGACCGGAATCGGCGAGCCGGACACCAGCACGCCGCGCCGCCCTGCTGCACCGGCCAGCGAACGTCCGCGCCGCCGCCCGACCCGTGCCGAACGCACGCGCCGGACTGACGAACCCGACGCCGGGCCGTCACGCGGAACCGACGATCCTGTGGCCCAGTCGGGCCCACCCCGGGCGACCAGCCGCCGCAGGGCTGGTCACAACCGACGAACCGTGAACCCAGGCCCGACCTGGCACGCGCCGGACCAGTGCGACGGCACCGACCCCGAATGCCGGCACGGACACGCCCCCCACCGGTCCCTGCGACCTGTCGCTCCCAACTCGATCACAACCAAGTAGGAACGGAACCCCCCTCATGTGGTCCCTCGTCGCACCAGTCGTCCGCTGGCCCCTACGCTCCCCCCTTCGCCTGATCGGCACCGTTGCCGCCCTCGTCCTGACGCTGGCTCTGACCAGCCAGTGCACCAGCACGCCCAGCCCACCACCGGCGGCCGCACCGGCCACCACCTCTCCGTCACCCACGCCCACCCCGACGCCCAAGCGGTCCAGCATGGCCGACTTGCCCGATCGCGACGCGCCGATCGAGACCAAGCTCGACACCAGCCCCGTGCCGGGTGCCGAGCAGGTCGTCGTACTGGCCGCCGCCCAGGTCTCGGTGGCCTATGTGCAGGAGTGGGGCCACCCCGAACGCACCCGGGACGAGTGGCTGGCCGCGATGGCCCCGCTGGTTACCACCCGGTACTACGAGCACCTGAAGACGGTCGATCCGACCAGTACCTTCCCCCTGACCGTCTCCGGTGACGTCGTCGAGCTGGCGTTCTTCGACGGCGACTCAGCCAGCCTCGCCGTGCCTGTCACCGCCGACGGCTGGGCCCGAGGAGTCAGCGTCGGGCTGATCAACGCCCCCAACGGGACGTGGCTCGTGGACTACGCCGAACCGATCTGGTGACCCGGTGAACTGGCAGGTTCTTGCCGCCCAGACCGCCATCGGCTTCGTCCGACGCAACGTCGGCACCGTCGCACTGGGCGTCGCCGCGGCCGTTGTAGGGGTGTTCGTCATGGGCGCCACCATCGTCAGCGCCCTGGTCGCAGGCCCGTCGTCCGACAGCGAGTCCGTCTCGGCGTCCGCATGCTCCGAGCTCGGCTACCAGGTCGACACCGCCTACACCGCGCAGAACCCGGTACCTGTCGGCGGGCCGGCTGCCGGCTTCGCAGCCGGCGAAGACGAACAACTGGCCGACGCACGCATCATCATCAACGTCGGCCAGGCCGCCGACGTCCCCGACCAAGGCCTGGTCATCGCTATCGCCACAGCCCTACAAGAGTCCGGGCTGCGAAACCTGTCCTCCGGCGACCGGGACTCGGCGGGGGTGTTCCAGCAACGTCCCTCCCAAGGCTGGGGCACCACCGACCAGGTCACCGATGTCACCTACGCCGCCCGGGCCTTCTACGGCGGACCCTCCTCACCCCTGCGCAACCCCACCACCGGCACCACCGAACCCCCCGGCCTGCTCGACATCCCCGGGTGGCAGGACATGGAGCTGACCGACGCCGCCCAGGCCGTCCAACGCTCCGGTTTTCCCACCGCCTACGCCAAGCACGAGTCCCGTGCCCGCACCATCGTCACCGCCCTCACAAGTCAGACCGGACAGCCCGACCAAGACGACACGGTGATGACCGCCGACGACATACGAGCCTCAGGCGTAGACATCGACAACTTCTGCGCCGAGCACTTCGAACTCGTCCAACCGGTCGCCGTCGCCGTCGCCGGCAACACCGCAGGCACCGGAGCCTGGGGCGGATACTCCAACGGCCGCATCCCCACCGGCGCCCTCGCAACCCTGTCCTGGTCACCCAACCACCGGCTGCGACCCGACGCTGCCGCCGCTCTCGAACAGCTCGACGCCGCCTACCTGGCCAAGTTCGGCAAGCACATCAGCATCACCGACTCGTACCGGACCTACGACCAGCAGGTCGCCGTCAAGCTCGGCAAGGGCTGGCTCGCAGCAACCCCCGGAACCTCCAACCACGGCTGGGCCCTCGCCGTCGACCTCGGCGGCGGCATCCAGTCATTCAGCACCCCACAACACGCCTGGATGGTTACCAACGGCCCCAGCTACGGGTGGCACCTACCCAACTGGGCGCAAGCAACCGGCAGCAAACCCGAGCCCTGGCACTTCGAATATCAATGATGAAGCGCCTTCGAACTCCGCATCCCCACCCACCGAAAAGGGCTGTCACACCACGAGACGAGATGATGAGGTCACAAGCGGCGACCTGGCCGCCGCCGTTGTCGCCCACGACCTCGGCCCAGCCCCACCGCCGACAGCGACCGACCAAGACTCAGTGCCGCAATCATCTCAAATGCGGCAGAGGTGGCCGATGCCACTATTAGAACAATGCGTGCCAACGTGTCGTAACTTGAATATGCGAGATCAGTCAACGGCTGATTGGGCGGAATAATCGTGTAGCCTAGAACGCTAATGGCACATGCGGCCACGCCAAGGTTGAACGCAGTCTTTGGCTGCAGCCTTCTCACCCAACCGAACCTTCCAAGAGTTCGTCCGAGCACGATCGGCAGCAATACGACGATGGCCGCGACGAGCGCCAGCAGGCCAAGCGGCACGACGGCAGCGGAAGCCTCGTAAGCACGATGCGCCCACGTTAGAAAGAGCAACCGTTCATATTCGCCGAAGAACAGGATCGTTCCTAGCAGCAACGCTGACCCCACGCCCAACTCTTCCGTCCTAGGCTCACCTGGAGGCCCGAAAGACGCGAAGATGACCAGTCCCCAGGCAATGTAGTACCCCCCGACCACCATGAGGGTCACCCCTACCGTCCCCGTCAGAATACTGCGACCGACGACAACCGAATCGGACGGCGCCAGGTCTGAAGCCCGCGGCTGCCCGCTGAGTCCGCCGAAAATAACAGCAGCGATCATTAGGAGCATGCCCGCACCAACGAGCCTGGTCACGATGGCCGCGCTGCCTCCAGGATCCCTTCTGCTCAAAAAAAGAGGGATCATCACAAGTACAAGCCCGCTAAGCACGCCACACAGCGTCGCATGCGACGCTGCGGTTATTGTCACGTCCCAACTTGTCATTTTTCCTCCTCTTCAACTTGCAAAAAAACATGCAGAGCGCGCATTATTTGCTCACTACCCGGGATTGCAGTGTCATCTCTGATCCGGTCTAGAAGAATCAGAGCGCCTTCCCCTTGTCCTGTCCTGCGCTTCAACGATGGTCCCCAGGTGTGCCTCAACCTCTTCCACACGAGAGAACTCAGTTCGAATCCCGGACCACCACCGGCTCTCAGCGACCGCATACGGCCCATGCCGGCCATCCGCCGCTTGAGCACGTGTGGTAACAAGACCATGACGCGCCCTGGAGAGCATGACCAGCAGGACGCGCTGTTCCTCGGCCAGAGCATCGCCTCGGCTGTTACGTTTGAGCGGCAGATGGCCCTCTTCCAAGCCGACGACGAACACCCAGTCGAACTGCTGCCCCTTCCCCGTGTGGCCATTTAGAAGATGGACCCCAGGGCCAATGGCCCTCTTGGGGTCGGAAATTCTGATCGATCTCACTGCAGCTCGGGCCGTAGGTGCGTCGCTCTGCTCCAAGACATCGAATGCGTCGTCGACCAACTCGCGAGATTCTACGTCGGCCGGTTCCACGGCGGCGAGCACCGCCTGCCTCGCGTCTGCGAGGCACGCTCCGCGCGGCAGCGTGGCGATGGTCGATTGAATGAGGGCGACAATCCCCGGGTCGTCGATAGCGAGGTCCCACCGGCGCACGGCGAAAGCACCCTCCTTGGCGAACGCCGCGTCGATGTCCTTTCTGCGCCACCATGCCCGCGCGATGATCCCGATAGATGCTTCCGGCACTCTGTCCAGGATGGATCTCGCCAGGCGCGTGAGCACCTCCGCCTCGACTGCCCGGTCCTGGAACACCAGAGCAGCGGAGCAGCCGCCGCTTGGCCACCGTTCCGGCTGCGCAGAGACCAGGCCGGAGCCCAGATCGACCTGCTCGCTGACCGAACTGACTGTCTCCAGCACCTTCGGCGAAGAGCGATAGGACTCGTGCAGTCTGATCGGCTCGCCGCAAGTCCTCCGGGCCTGCGCCTCGACCTCGGCGGGCGCGGCACCGGCCCAGGAATAGATGCCCTGAAGCGGATCGCCGGCAAACGTCCGCCTGGACGTACAGCTCAACATCGCCAGGTCAAGTTGCTGCAGCGAGAGGTCCTGGAACTCATCGACCAGCACCGCTCCGAAGTGCGCCTGGTAGAGACGCGCGACCGCTGGAATGCGGAGCAATCGCTGCGCATGCCGGAGGAGGTCGTCGTAATGGAGCTGGTTGGCCTCTTGCCGCGCCCGCTCGATCTTCTGTGCGAGCTCAACCGACCGCCCGGGACCTCGCTGTTGGATGGCCGTCAGCACCTCGACGTCCGAGAGTGGTCCCCGTTTTATCGCGCTCAGGACCCTCTCGGCGTCATACATGTCGTCGGCGTCATACCTGGTAGATCCGCTGACCTCGGCCTCCATCGCCTTCCGCATGGTGCTTGTCTTCGGCAGTTCAAGGTCACCGACGTGCAGACCAATTGTCCTACCGTGCGCGAGAACCACCTGCGTCGCGAAACCGTGAAGGTTGCAGACAAGGATCTGCCGGCGCGCCCGTACGTGACCCAGCACCGCACGGAGACGCTCCTCAAGATTCGAACGTGCTCGCTTGGTGAAGGTCAGAGCGAGTACTCGCTGGTTCTGCGCTAGAGAACCAATCTGATGAGCGGCGCGATGGGCAAGGACCTCGGTCTTGCCGCAGCCCGGCGGTGCGATGATCAACAGGTGCTTCTCTGCGGAGGTCGCAGCCTCCAGCTGCTCGTGGCTGAGAGAGAACTCGCTCATTGCCGACTCAGCTCGTCCAGTGAACGAACGAGCCGCGACACGCTGCCGATCTTCTCTGCAGTCTCCTTAGTAAGCGCCTCGGCTATGCAGGTAGCCGCTTCGACCTTCTTCTTCCTGCAGAGTATTGCCACTGTCTCAGGAGTGATCCTGTCGAGCGCGACGACGTTCGTCGCCTGCAGGATCCCCTGCTCGGGACAGAACCCGCCTTTGATAAGTGCCGCCGCGCACGCAGGCCCGCCGAAGGCGCGCGCATACTCGTCTTCCAGGTCAACAGAGGAGATGAACACTTTTTTATCGATAACGTCGCGCGGCTTGCCTCCGAAAGCGTTAACCCAGGGCGCACTCTCCTTTTTGTCGACCAGGCCCAACAGCGCGGGCCCGAACCCATCGGGCCCAAGCAGTGGAAATACGTTCTTGAACTTCTCCGCGCCGTCCAACTCGACGACCGCGGCGCCGACACGGTCAAGGTCGACACCGAGGTTCTCGGCCACCGAGTCCACGATGACCCGATCAGAGGCTCCTTCGACGATAATGGCGAATCGCGCCGTCAGTGCCTCCAGGAGCCGCGGCGACCACCATAGCGCCCGCACCTTCTCGACCTTCGACAACTTTGCCACTCCGATCTGGTGGCACTGCCCATGACGATCCACCGCGACCACCTCCGACGGCTCGAACCGGTGAAGGACATACGGAGAATGCGTGACGATCAGTTTCTGATTTCCCTCGCCGCTCAGGAGGTCGGCAGCGGTCCGTTGGCTGGTTGGGTGCAGATGAATCTCCGGTTCATCGATCGCGAGCACGTTGGCCGCGCCTTCTGCAAGGTCAAAGAGCGTCATGGACATCAGTTGGCGGACGCCGTCCGACTGCTCGGTCAAGGAGACCCGGTGGTCGCCGCGATTGAGGAACATCGTCACGTCCTGGAGAACGTCGCTCGACGGATCAGTCACGCTCCGGACAGAAAAATCGTCCTTGGCGACGGGGCGCGGCATCGAGCGGCTGAGATGTTTCGCGACGCGGCCGAGTAATTCTCCGACCGATTCGTTACCTGCGAGCTCCTCGTTGAACTGGTTGAGGAGAGATTTCAGGCCGTCCTCGGTCGTGCCGAGGTCTGCCGCCGCCAAGAGCGTGCGGACCGGGCTGTGCACACCCTCCATCATCGACGCCCCACGCGTCGCCTTCAGGTAGCGCCAGCCGAACGCCTCCAACTGTTCCCGGCTGGGTCCTCGCTCATGGCCGCTCTCGGGGAACCACCGTCTGATCGCCACGGCTTCGTCGTCCTCGGGATCTGGCTCGACTATCATCTGGACCCAGAGGTACTCACCGACTTGGTCGTCAGCGATGCTGATCTCCGACGGAAAGAGTCGACGACTCTCCTCCGTGAAATCCGACCACCAGGCGTCGACCACAAGAGGGTACTCCGGATCACGCAGGTCACCGGGTTCGAGCGCTTGATAGATGCCTGCAGTACTCGTTCCCAGCAGCAGGTTCAGCATGCGCAAGATCGACGACTTGCCTACGTCGTTCGCCCCGACGATGACAGCGTGCCGTCGGACCTCGAGATCCAGGTCCTGGATCCTGCTGTGGTTGACGATCGCCACTCTCGACAGACGCATCCGAGCACTGCTCCCCTCGTTGGTGGAGCAAGAGGCTGCTCCGATGGGTGTCCTTGTGTGTCACATCGAAGCATCACATGAGCCCACTTTCGAGGCTGAAGTCTCCGCGTCTCCCGTGGTCGCAGTCGAGCAGAGCAGCCAGCACGGTCACCGCCCCGGTAGGCGCGGAGCCGCGACCCGTCGTACCCGCCGCTCCCAGCAGGGGTACCGGCCTCCGCCCATGTTGGTGGACACTGTGCCCTATGGCGATCAGGGAGCAAGACACATCCGGCACCGACAGGCACTGGGAGCACCCGTCGCGGCGGAGACACAGGCGAATCTGGAGATGGAGACTCTGGCATCCGTCGAAGTGGAGCCTCGGAGTGTTCACACTCTCCGCGACAGGGTTCATTGCCAGCGTGGGTCTTGTCGCATGCTGGATCCTGTGGCGGCACTTTAGCCTTGGCCTGGTGGGGACCGACCGGAGCACAACACTGTTCGATCTGGCCCGCTCCACGGTCACGCTCCTAGGGGTCCTAACCGTGGGCGGCGCCGCCGCTGTCGCGTACCGACGCCAACAAACCCTTGAACGACAGCACCAGATAGCCGAGGAGCACGCTCGCCTTGAACGAGACCAAGAACTCAGGGCCGGGCGTGCCGACCTGCATGCCCGATACCAGCAGGCGGCCGCCCAACTTGGCCACGACGAGCCGATCATCCGCGTTGCTGGCATCTACGCTTTGGAGGCTCTGGCCACCGAGTGGGTTCGGATCGGCGACACGGTGCAACGAGACGTGTGCATTGACCTGCTGTGCGGCTACCTCCGCTCTGCCCGCGGCATCGCCCCAGGAGATGTTATGGACGCGGCCGAAGAAGACGTCCGTTCCACCGTTGCCACCGTCATCGCCCGCCACGTCGGTAATCCCGCCGACGGGGACGGGCATGGTGACTGGTCAGAACACGACTACGACTTCAGCGGCGTCAACGCCTACGACGCATGGTTTTCCTCGGCCCAGTTCCATGACTACGTGGTGTTCACCGGTTCCGAGTTCCACGGTCACGCCTGGTTCACCGGCGCTCAGTTCCGGAAAGCGGCCTGGTTCTCCTGTACATACTTCCAGAACGGCGCCACCTTCTCCAGTGTTCAATTTCGCGACGATGTCTACTTCGGCCAAACACACTTTCATGATGATGCAGAGTTCGGTGGGACTCACTTCCACGAGCGCGCCGACTTCTCCGGTGCTCACTTCCACGCCGCCGCCGGATTCGACGGCGCTCAGTTCCACGGCGAAAACGAGTTTGTCGGCGCCCATTTTCATGGCCCACTTCTACTTGGAGACTCCGACCGCGCCCAACCTAGACGTCCCGATCTTCATGGTGCGCTGATCATTCCTGAGCATCTTACGACAGCGCTACGCCAACTTGGGGCTGCCGAACTGCCGGAGTCTATTGACTGTGATGAATGCCAAGAGGTGTTCGCTGCGCGATCCGTGTCGAAATAATGCAGTTCCGGAACGTCGGCCAGTTCATCTGCGAACTAAGGCAGCCAAGTTGAGACGGGAGCAGGAGAACGCCTGGGCTTCTCCGCGGGCACCAGGCTGCGGACTGCGTCTTCGAAGCGCAATCGGCCGTGTCGGCAGAGTTTGCAGCGAAAAGTCAAGGACGAGTCAACTCCGGACGACCGAAATGAGCAGATCATGCACCTGCGGAGTTGCTGCCAGCAAATCAGGTCCGTCTAGTGTGTATGGTCGACCGTCCAGATGCGTGACAACTGCTCCAGCAGCTTCAGCCAGGGCGATGCCAGCGGCGACATCCCACGTCCTGTTGGCGTCGATGACGACGGCATCGACCCTGCCGGAGGCGAGCCAGGCCAGGTCCGTAGCAGCAGATCCCAACATTCTGACGCGGGCCACGCGGTCTGCGAGTGCCCCGAGCATCGCTAGCCGACGTTCGTTCTTCAGACCGCTCCCAGTTCCCGAAGCAAAGTCCCCAAAAGTAACGATAGATGCCGCAAGTGTTGTTGTGTCGGACGTTGCGATCTTGGCGCCGTTGAGGCGCGCATCGCCATCAAAAACCGTGTATCGCTCGCCAAATGCCGGAAGGGCGATGATGCCACCAGTCGGAACGCCGTCCTCGATGAGCGCAAGAGAAATGCCGTGGTTCGGTATTGATCTTGTATAGTTCGCGGTCCCGTCGATGGGATCGAGGCACCAGTAAAGATCTTCACGGCCGCTGCGCCCACGCTCTTCGCCCAGAAATCCAATGCCCGGAGTCTTCGCGGCCAGCAGGCGACGGACCGCGTCTTCGATGGCGAAGTCGGCCGCGTCGGCAAAGTCACGATCGCTCTTCCATACCCTTGACCCTTGGGGCCCTTCGGCCAGCATGGAAACGGCGAGTTCGATGGCGGACGAAGCAGCGCTCTCAATCGATGGCATCCGCGCACTCCCAGGCATCGTCGAACACCTTTTCGAACACAGGGAACAGTCCGTGGGGTTGCTGCGGGTCAGACTCCACAAGGAAAGTTGGAGAGTCCACTCCTCTCGCGTGCGGCAGGTACACCTGGACCAGGCACCGGTAGTCGAATACTGTGATGCCGAAGCGTAGAGTCTCGTCGTATTTTCGGATCTCAAGCCTGGAACGGGCTTCAGTCGATAGTGCTTCGCGCACCCTTGCCATGGCAGCGATATTGGTCCTAGTCAGATCTGCGAGGTGGCCAGGAGGGTGCCCCTCGTCTTCCTCCCGCGCTTTGGTGGCATCACCGTCAGGGTCGAGGAACAAGCAACGCAGACGTAGTCCGTTCTCGACCAGCTCGGTGAGAGTGATGTCCGAGACTCCCTGTGCGATCTGGTTCAGACTCAGGCCCATGATTGCGACTCTTTCGCTTCCACCGAGTGCCCGGACGACCGGTAGGGCTTCCTGCACCTCAGACCTGGTGGCGAAGACAGCGCGCACATCTCGCAACTGTGTCGGGCTTATGTCCGTCGATCCAGAACGTGTAGCAGCATCACGGACGAGCGCTTCGAGTTGCGCTACAGCAGCCTGGAGGCTCTTCACCTCCCCTCCCTGCTCCATTGCCGTGTCGGCCAGATCGGCAGGCGCTACACCCAGCGGCTGGTCGAGCGACAGCCCGTAGATGGCGGCTGCCGCCAGGACGACCTCTGCCGGCGGACGCGTTCGTCCACGGATCCAGTTGCTCACCGCTGACTCGGAGTACAGGTCCGGCCCCGCACCCGCCGACTTGAGAGCGGCTGCCAGGGCGACGCCGCCGCCTGCTCTACGTCGTGCCTGGTCAAGTACGTCTCGCGCTACGACTTCCCATGTGGTTGTCACTCCCCGATTGTCTCACGGTTGCCTGTACAGCGAGCGTCGGCCTGGCGCATCGCTTGACAAGCGAGCTCGCTTGGGTGTGTAGTGGCCTCGCTTGTGAAGCGAGTCCGTGAGGGTGCGGTGTCGTCGATCCGCATCCCCAGCCGTGCAAGGAGGAGACATGTTCAGACGACGTGAACCTGAGGTGGTCCCCGACGTACTGGGGGCCTTGTCGAGAGTGTCGGGGATGTTGGTGCGGGCCACCGAGGCAGTGGGGGTGCCTGTGCTTCGGACGACGGGTCGTGCTGGGTGGATGGACCGTCCGGACGACAGGGGCCCGTCTGTCGGGATGGTCACGGTGCGGGTAGAGACCGGTGCGGCCGGTGCCGACGATTCTGTGGCCTCTGCGGCGAAGTTGGCGTTGGAACTGGGTTTGCCGTCATGGTCGCGGCGCACGGTCGATGACCAGGAGCGGGTGTGGTTCTTCGGGTGGTGCGAAGCCGGGTCGGGGACGTGTCCGGTCCGGCTGGAGGTTACGGGCAGCCGCCCGGCGGCTGTGTCGCTAGACCAGTCACGGGAGGCTTCTCGCGCCTTGAGGGCGGTGGCGTAATGCCGGAGGACTCGCAGGTGAAGGCGACAGTCGATCTCGCTTCCGAGATGGTCGACAACCACAGAGCGCAAGAGGACGGGTCGTGCTCGGGGTGCCCGGAAGGGCAGGAGTGGCCGTGCGCGACCCGGTTGCTGGCGGCCTGGGTTGTCGAGATGGGAAAGCGGCTGTGAGCGCCACCAAGACTGAGCCGGCGGCCCTGGCGCCGGACGAGACGCCCCTGGTGGCCGTTCAGCCGCACGGCCCGGCTGCGCATCATGGCCCCGACAAAGCGGTTGTGGCTGCGCCGGGTCCGAAGACGGTTCGTCGCCCGGTGGTGGTGGGCTGGCTGCGGTCTCCGGCTGCGTTCGTGGCGACGGTTCGTTGGGCGGTGGGGTTCGGTTGGCACTGGGTGTCGTTCCATGCAGTGCGTCTGCCCTGGTACCTGGTGCGCCTAGTGGTGCGCTCGCCGCTGGGGGTGTACCACCTGGTCAAGGTGGCCTGGCAATGGACGACCGACCAGGGCGGCGCCGAGGTGCGGCGGGCGGTTCTGGCCCAGGCATCCAAAACCAACCCGAACGCCTTTCTGCACCTGGTGAAGGACCACCGCAAGGCCCGCAACGGTCGTGTTGTGGTGGTCGGGCTGTTCGTGGCTGTCGTAGCGGCGGCCGTGACGGCGGCGTTCTGGTTCGGGCCCGTCTCGATCCGGGTCGGCGCGGTCGTGGTGCTGCTGGCAGCCCTCGGCCTGGCCGCACCTCGACGTTCAGAGGTGTTGTCGTCGGCCACGGCGACCGCACATGTACCGCCGCTGACCGGGGACCTGGTGCGCGACGCACTGGGCTCGTTGGGGATCGCCCAGATCGACAAGGCCCTGCGCGAAGACCCCAAGGCGCTGCGGTTCCTCCTGCTGATGCGCGACGGGGCCGGGTTCCGGTGCGACGTCGACCTGCCCCCGGGCGCAACGGCCGAGCAGGTCGTCGACCGTCGCTCGCGCCTGGCGTCTGGTCTGCGCAGGCCCCTGGGATGCGTGTGGCCCCAGGGCGAGCCGGAGGTACACGAGGGCAGGTTGACCCTGTACGTAGCGGACCGGTCATTGTCGGAGGCCGCCCGGCGGCATGGTCGCTGTCCCGCACCGGCCGGACCAACCTGTTCGAGGCTGTCCCGCTGGGTGTAGACCCTCGGGGCAAGCTGGTCACGGTCACGCTGATGTTCGCGAGCGGTCTGATCGGGGCAGTCCCGAGGATGGGCAAGACGTTCTTGCTGCGGCAGCTGCTGCTGGCCGCAGCATTGGATCCCCGGTGCGAGATCCACTGCCACAACCTCAAGGGCGGGGCTGACCTGGACCCGTTGGCCCCGGTGGCGCACTACCTGCGCTCCGGTGACGACCCGGAGGACCTGGCCGCGCTGATGGCCGACGCGCGGGCCTTGCAGGCGGACATGCGTCGGCGGTACCGCACGGTGCGGGACCTGGACCGGCAGGAGTGCCCGGAGTCCAAGGTCACCGACGTCCTGGCCTCAGTCCGGCGCCTGCGCCTGCACCCGGTGATCATCGCCCTGGACGAGACGCAGGTGCTGTTCGAGCACCCGACCTACGGTGGCGAGGCCGTCGCGATCTTCACCGACCTAGTCAAGCGCGGCCCGGCTGTCGGGATCATGGTGTGGCTGGCCACCCAGCGCCCGGACGCCAAGTCTGTGCCCACCGGCATCAGCGCCAACTCGACCCTGCGCCTGTGTCTGAAGGTGCTGGGCCAGGTCGAGAACGACATGGTGCTGGGCACGGGCAGCTACAAGAACGGCACCCGGGCCACGATGTTCTCCCGCAAGGACCTGGGTGTGGCGATCCTCGTCGGGGAGGGCGCCGACCCGGTCATCGTGCGTGCCGCCTACGTCGACGGACCCACGGCCGAGACCATCGCCGCCCGCGCTGCGGCCGCCCGCAAGGCCGCCGGGCGCCTGGCGGGCATGGCCGCCGGGGAGATGCCCGCAGACACCGACACCGGGTCGGTCCTGGACCACCTGGTGGCCTGCTGGCCCGACGGCCAGCCCAAGGTCTGGTGCGACGACCTCGCCGACCGGCTGGGCGCCCACCTGCCCAGCCTGTACGCCGGATGGACCGGCGAGCAGGTCACCGCCGCGACCAAGCCCCACGGGGTGAGCACCGTCCAAGTCAAGCGCACTGTCGCCGGGCGGGTCGTCAACAAGCGCGGCCTGGCCCGCGCCGACGTCGCCGCCGCCCTGGGCCAGACCGACGACCAAGACCCGACCAGGGAGGTGGCCTGATGCCCGACCTGCACCCGCAACCACAGCCCTATTCGACAGGAGGACCCACCATGCCGTCCCAAGCCCTGAACTGGTCCAGCACACGGCCAGAGCCCCAGGTGCGAGCGCGCCGGGCGGTGCTCGCCGCCACCGGCGCGGTCGCGGTGATCTCCACCGTCTCGGCCTACACCGCGATGGTGATGTTCGCTCGAGACGCCGTAGGTATGTCGCTGCCCATGGCCATCACCACCGCTGGCGTGCTGGAGCTGTCCTTGGTCACCGCAGCGCTGCTGGCACGTGAGGCCGCCCAGCAGCGACGCCCGACCGGTGTCCTGATGACACTGACATGGCTGTTCTCGTCACTGTCAGGGCTGTTCGCTGCCTGGCACGAGCTGGACCAGCAGCACCCCGCGGCCGCGGCCGGGTTCCGCGCTGTGGTGCCTCTGCTCGCGGCACTGATGTGGCACCTGGCGCTGCTTGGTGACCGCCACCTGGCCACGGGGCAGACCTGGCACCAGGCCGTGACCACGGCCAGGGTGCACCGCTGGGCCATGGCCACCGAGCAGGCCGACCGGGCCCGCGCGGCCGACGACGGCACCCCGACCGCCAGGCGCCGCACCGCCTGGGCAGAGCATGCCGCACGACGGGCCCGTTCGGTGGTGCTGCGCACCGTCCCGCCGCACCAGGTCCGCGATGTCATGGCGACCTGGCTCGACGCCCTGGCAGCCGTGTCTCACGCCACCAGCGAGGTGGCGGACCTGGCATTCCGTGCCACCCCCAGCCGTGGCACAGCAGCATTCCCTGACGCTCCTGCCGCTGCCGACTCTGACATACACACGACAGCCCGCGACGTCCGGCCCGCCAGCGACCGGGCCGAGCGTGCCCGCGCCCTGCGCGGCAGCGGGGCCACCGTGCCGCAGATCGCCGCCGAGCTCGACGCCCACCCCCGCACCGTCCACCGCTGGCTGGCAGCCACCCAGACCCAGGAAGAGGCCGCGTGATGACCGCCGACAACGCAGGCCGACCGGCGAGCATCGCAGAAGGCTGGCAGGCCGAGGCGCGCCACCACCAGCGGGGCTTCCACTACGTCCGCGGCGCGCTCAGCCTGTGCGGGCGGCTCGGCTCCTACCGGGGGCCACTCGTGCCGGGCGGCCTCGTGCCCTCAGTGTCGGTGCAGGACTGCACCGACTGCAGACGTCGCGTGGACCGTGAACTGGCGAGGCCCAACGAGGCGCAACCAAGCACATCTGCCCAGGAGCGACTGTGACCAGGACCAGCGCAATCTTCGGCCGCGCAGCCGAAGCGTGGCGAGCGTGCCGGGCCGAGTGGTTCTTGCTGGTCGAGTCGCAGATCGACGCAGCCGAGCGCGAGTGCCGCGGACGTCTGGTCTCCCGCGCCGGCCAGGCCGCCGGGCTCACCGCCTGGGACCTGTTCACCGGGCCGCAGCGCCGGGCAGCCCAGTACGCCACCGACGAGCTGCGCGAGTGGTGGGCCGACCGAGGCCGGCTCACCTTCGCCGAGTTCGAACGGGCCTGGCTGGCAGCCACCCCTGACGAGGAGAGGGCCGCCGCATGAGACACGGCCGGGCCTGCTACCGGTAGCAGGCCCGCTACCCCCGAAACCCGCCTCTGACCAGGCAGGTAGCGCGGCAGCACCGCTCGCCGTCCGACCTGCCGCGCACCTGGAACCCCCGCCGGTCCCAACCCTGTCGGCCGCTACCCGCTACCGCCACGGGCTCTGCCCAGCACACCCGAAAACAGGCAAGGAGAACAACGATGGACACCGTCACGACCGTCTACGAGGTCTGGATCGAACGCGACGAGATGAGCCGCGTCGCCGCCTTCACCAGCGAGACCGCCGCATGCCTCCTTGTCGAGCGCCTGTACGCCGCTGGAGACGACACCGCCGAGATCTGGCCGGTGACCACGACCGACGACCCGCAGGCCGTCGAGATCATTGCCTACAGCAAGCTGGGCACCGAGCTCGAAGATCCGCCCGACACCGACGTCGTGCGGACCTGCCGCCGGGTTCTCGTCGCCGGCGTCGACGAGCCTGGCCAGCTGGACAGGGCCCGCTGGTACACCAAGACCGCGGTCGTGACCTACCAGAACGAGTGGACCGACGCCGCCGGCATCCCCTGGCACTTCGTCGAGGTGTGCGGCCCCGACCACTCCCAGGTCCAGGCCCTCGTCACCAAGATGCGCATGGAGCCGGCACGATGAGCGACAACCTGCTCCTGGACTGGGCCCTGTGGTACGCCCGGCGAGGCTGGGCCGTCTTCCCCGTGCTGCCCAGCAAACGACCCGCCATCCCCGGCCACCGAGCCGATGACTGCGACCGCACCGACCGGCGGTGCCGCGAGGGCCACACCGGGTGGGAGCAGCGTGCCACCTGCGACCCCGGGCGGATCACCAGGGCCTGGACCGCCCGGGCGTGGGGCATCGGCATCGCCTGCGGCCCCTCACAGCTGCTGGTCCTGGACACCGACGTGCCCACCGACGGCACCACCCCCGGAGAGACCGCCCTGGCCCGGCTGGCCGTCGACCGCGCCCTGCCCGCGACCTGGACCGTCAGCACACCCTCGGGCGGCAAGCACCGGTACTTCGTCCGGCCCGACGGGGCCGACCTGGGCAACACGGCCGGTCGCCTGGGCTCCCACATCGACACCCGGGGCGCCGGCGGGTACGTCGTCGCCCCTCCCACCCCCGGCCCGTCGCGCTCCGGTTACCGAGTCACCTGCCGCACCAGGCCCGCACCCCTGCCCCGGTGGCTCGTCGACCTGCTCAGAACGCCGCGACCGGCACCCCTTCCCGACCTCCCGTCTAGCGGGACGTTGACCAACGGGTACGTGCGCGCAGCGGTCGAAGGCGAGGCGGTCAAGGTCGCCGGGGCCCTACCAGGCTCGCGCAACCACGCCCTGTTCTGCGCCGCGGTGGCCCTGGGCCAGATCGCCGCGACCGGTGCCCTGCACCCCGACGCGGCGACGTCGCACCTGCTGCGCGCCTGCGCCGGCCACGTCGCCGCCGGGGCGTTCACCGAGGCCCAGGCGCACGCCACGATCCGCTCCGGCCTGCGTACCGGAGCCACCACCCCCCGCACCAGCCGGGCCGCCTGAGAGGACCCCCCGATGACCACTACCGACACCACCCTGGTCCATCAAGCCGCTCCCGACGACGGGGCCGCCCTGCTGGACCAGGTCAGAGCCTCGATTCGCAGGTACGTGATCCTGCCCGACGCCGACGCCGAGGTCGGTGTAACCCTGTGGGTCGCGGCCACCCACGCCGTACCCGCCTGGGCCCACGCAGCCAGACTCGTGATCAGAGCACCCGAGAAGCGCTGCGGGAAGTCCCGGCTCCTGGACCTGGTCGAGGCCATGTGCCACCAGCCGCTGATCACCGTGAACATCTCCAGCTCGGCGCTGTACCGGTCGGTCGGGATGACCCCGTCGGACCCGCCCACCCTCCTGATCGACGAGGCCGACGCGATCTTCGGACCCAAAGCCGCCGAGTCCTCCGAGGACCTGCGCGGGCTGCTCAACGCCGGGCACGGACGCAACCGACCCGCCCTGCGCTACGACGCCGGCAGCCGCCAGGTCGAGAAGATCGACACCTTCGCCATGGCTGCGCTGGCCGGCATCGGACAGATGCCCGACACCATCGAGGACCGGGCCGTGGTCGTGCGCATGAGGCGCCGTGCCCCCGGCGAGACCGTCGCCCCCTACCGGGTGCGACGCGACGGACCACCCCTGGACCGGCTGCGCGCCCGTCTGCACACCTGGGCGAGAGACAACCTCACCCCGCTTGGTGCAGCCGTCCCCGTCATGCCCGTCGAGGACCGCGCGGCCGACACATGGGAGCCCTTGGTCGCCGTCGCTGACCTCGCAGGCGGGCACTGGCCCGACCTCGCCCGCCAGGCCGCCCTCGCCCTGACCGCCAGCCGCGACGCCGGAGCCCAACAGTCAGTCCAGACCCGCCTGCTGACCGACTGCCGCACCGTGTGGGACACCTCCGAAGCCCTACCCACCGCCGACCTGCTCGAACGGCTCAAGGCCGACCCCGAAGCACCCTGGGCCACCTGGGGCGGAGTCGGCCTCACCTCCCACAAGCTCGGCGCCATGCTCCGCGAGTTCGACATCTCGTCCCGGAACATGCGTCTAGCCACCGGTCAGGCCAAGGGGTACGCCCGCGCCGACTTCGTCGACGCCTGGGCGCGGTACTGCCCGCCAGAAGCCCCCACACCCGCAGCGCAACAACCCCTGTGGGCAGAGGTGTCAGAAAAAGCGCGTCCGGGACCGCGTGGGTAGAAGCGTCCCAAGCGTCCCAAGCGTCCCCGCCACACGAAAGACCAGGTCAGACCCCATGAGACAGCCGAGATCGGACGTCGTCGGGAAGCGTCCCAAAGCGTCCCAAAGCGTCCCTCCGTAATTCTCGGGACGGA
>JAVBSR010000074.1:0-20412 GCA_031556715.1 Cellulomonas sp. | reverse complement strand
TGGACGGCGTCGATCCGGCAGGCCAGCTCTGAGCTGGCGACGTCACCGGAGCCCCATCCTGTCAGCCACACCTCGTCGTGACCGATCAGGACGGTGTCGTCGGTCAGCGCCCGGTGCGCCACCCCCGCGACGTGCGCGGTCCGCAGCTGGGCCCACACCTGGTCGAGCACGTCGTCGCTGATCTGCGGCACGTCGGTCAGCGGGGCCGCGTCGGGATGCTCGTAGACCAGCAGCATCGAGTCGTCGACCTCGGACATCGCCAGCAGCCGCGGGGTACGCACCCCGGTGGCGTGCGCCGCGTGCGCCAGCAGGGCGGTGTGCTCGGCGGCCTGACGCAGCGACACCACCCGCCGCGCGTCCAGGCCGTACCGTCGCACCGACCGCCAGAACCGTCGCAGCGTGCCGACCACCTGCCGGTCGCCGTCCAGCACCACCAGGTCCAGGTCCCGACCGTCGTCGGTGGTCA
The DNA here is from genome assembly GCA_031556715.1 of Cellulomonas sp. GTDB lineage: Bacteria > Actinomycetota > Actinomycetes > Actinomycetales > Cellulomonadaceae > Cellulomonas. The sequence continues at coordinate 19,946 of JAVBSR010000074.1, read as the reverse complement.
GGGCGTACGTCCGGGCGCCGGACGTCCGGGCCAGCGCCGCCCGGGCCGGGTCGACGGTCGGCAGCCAGTCGTCTGGTGAGGTGGACACCCGCACCAGCGTCCGCGGGCTGAACCCGGCATGACGCACCCCGGCCACCAGCTGCTGCCCGTAGGCCTGCTCGCTGGCGGTCCCGCCGATGTACCGGACGACCAGCCCGACCGCCCGTCCCACCAGCAGCGACACCACCGCACCGGGCAGCGACACCTGCGCGGTGACCAGCACCACGCCGGTCATCACCCACAGCAGGTTCCACGACCAGCGCACCGACCGTCGCCGCCCGCGCGGACCGGCCACGGTGAGCCCCGCCGCGAGCAGCGCCACATAGGTCGGCAGGGTCAGGGTGCGCTGGCCGTCCAGCACGACCGACAGGCTGCGTTCCAGGTCCGGCGCGTCCGAGTCCAGGATGATCCAGCCCAGCACCCAGTTCACCAGCGTCGCCGCCGCCGCTGCCACGACGGACAGCAGCAGCAGCCGGGCCTGGCGGCGCACCGCCAGCTCGACGGCCACCGCCACCGGGCACAGCAGGGTCACCCCGGCGACCAGCACGCTGACCGGCAGGAACAGCACCCGCCACAGCCACGGCGCGACGGAGTGCACGTCTTCGGCCACCCCGGTGGTGGTGCCGGGCGCGTACATCGCCATGAGCAGCGTCAGGCCGGCACCCAGCACCGCGACGGTGGCCGACAGCAGGTCACCGGGGTGGTGGGTCCGGACCGCCGGGTCGTCGACCACCGACGTGCGCGGCTCTCCGTCGGGGCACGACGGCAGGTCGACCGGTGCGTCCGGTCCGTCGTCGCTGGACGTGGGCACCAGCAGAGTCTAGGACGGAGCGCACCCGGGGGAGGTGAGAAGGCCGTCCGAGGCCGGGCCTGACCACGGGGGCGGGCCGGGCTCCCCGGTGCTGCCCACGTCGGCTCGGTACGATCTGGAGCGTGGACCTTGCGGCGAAGCTCCAGCTGAAGAGCGGACAGAAGGCGCAGTGCCTGTCGGTGCCGGCGACGATGGCAGACGTGCTGGCCGATATCGTCGCGCCGGCCGGAGACGGTCTGGCCCTCCTCGTCTTCGTCCGTGACCAGACCGAGCTGGCTGCCGAGCGCGACCGCATCGTGGCAGCCGCGGCTGAGGACCGGCTGACCTGGGTCGCCTACCCGAAGGCCGGGCAGCTGGGCACCGACCTCAACCGCGACTCGCTCGCCGCCGCCGTCGCCACCGACGGACGGGCCAAGCCGGTCCGGCAGGTCTCGCTCGACGAGGTCTGGTCGGCCCTCAGGTTCCGACCCGCCTGACTGGTCGCGGCCGCCCGTCGTCGAGCGCTGGCCGGGGCGGACCCGCCGCCGACACGTGGCGACGTGCTGGACCTCGTGTCGCTCGACGCGCTGTCGGTCTTGTGGGTATCAGCCCACGACCTGCCCGAGGGCCGGTCGTGGTGCGTCGTACCGGGACGCGCCCAGCTCCACGACGCGATCGGCCCGGCGTGCGATGGCAGGGTCGTGCGTGACGAGGAGCAGGCCGCATCCCCGCTCGACCGGAACGGCGAAGAGCATGTCGGCCACCTCGTCGCGTGTTGTGGTGTCGAGCGAGCCGGTGGGCTCGTCGGCCAGCACGAGCCGGGGCTGGTTGACCAGCGCGCGTGCCAGGGCGGTACGTTGACGCTCGCCACCGGACAGGTCGTCCGCATCGGTGTCGGGGGGGACCCGGAGGTCGGTCACGACACGTTCGGCCAGGGACATGGCCTCGGTGGGGTCAGGCATGGTGAGCATGGCGGCGACCGCGACGTTCTCCGCCGCCGTCAGCTCCCCCAGCAGCTCGCCGTCCTGGAACACGATCCCGATGGCTTCACGGCGCAGGCGGACCATCCGCTTGCGGCTGATGGCGTGGATGTCCTGGCCGCAGACGACGACGGACCCGTGGGCGGGCTTGCGCAGCCCGAGGATCGTGGACAGCAGCGTGGACTTTCCCGTTCCAGACGGGCCGACCACGGCCACAGCCTCGCCCGGCTGGACCCTCAGCGAGAAATGGTCGAAGAGCCGGCGTCCGGGGACCGTGCAGGACAGGTCCTCCACGACCAGCGGCACAGCGTCCAGAGTGTTCATCGAGAGCTCCGTCCTGTCCAGCGGTCGGCGCCACGCGCGACCGATATCACCGTCACCAGCCACAGCGCCACCGCGACTGCAAGAACCCCCGCAACCATCGCCACGACGGCGGGAACAGCGCTGGGGAGCGCGCCGCTGCCGCTGGTCAGCGCCGACCGCAGCATCAGGGAGATCAGGCCACCCACGGTCACAGCGACGAGGATCGGGACGCCGAGCCGCCAGGCGACGATGCGACGGTAGACCCCGGGCCGGGAGACCAGCACGGCCAGCGGAGCGACCCGGGACGCTGTGCGGCGTACGTCGTCGGCGGCCGAGCCGATGATGGCCAAGGCCAGCAGGGTGGCACCGATCGCCCCGAACCAGCCCGCCCACGACGCCTGGTCCTGCGACAGCAGGGCGCCGAGGAACCACAGGTCGCCCGGGTAGTACACCCGCCACATCGGAGCCACCTCGGCGGCGACAGCCTGCTTGATGTCTCCCAGCGGGACGGTGACCCCCGACCGTGTCGTGACTAGCGCTGTCACCGTGGGTGGATCGTCGGCGGGCTCGGCGGCCACGACGGGAGCGCCGTCGACGGGCTCGACCTGGACCTCAGGTGCACCAGCGACATAGGCCAGGGCTTGCCCTCCCGGCCCGGCTACGGTGTTGAGAGTCAGGGGTCCTGGCCCCTGGTCGATCCCGAAAGCAGCGAGCGCCGAGGGGTCACCATAGAGGGTGACGGCCGCCTCGCCCTTGTTGTCATAACGACTGGAGATCATGACAACTGCAAGGTCGGGATCCTCCTCAAGGGCTTCCGTGACTCGTACCCACTGTGTGGCTGCACTAGGGGTGGCGTCTATCTGGGCGAAACGGTTGTCGAGAGCCGCGCGCACTGCGGAAGCCTGCCGAGCATTGTCCGACATGAGCATGAGATATCCGTTGACCTGCACGACGGAGATCATGGTGATAGCCAGCACGGCGGTGTACCGCACGACAGCGCGTGCGTCGTGCCGTAAGTTTCCTGCCGCGACGAGCCGTGCCGGGTCACCGTGTTCTCGTCCGCTGCGCCTCAGATGGTCGGCAGCACCCACCGTGATCCGACCGACAAGGTTCGGCAGCGACCACAAGGTAGCCACCACAGCCGCGAAGTAGACGACAAGTGGAAGAAAGGTCCCGGCGCGCCCGCTCAGCCACAGCGCAGCGGTGGCCACCGGGGCGGCGAGCACACAGATCAGTGCGGCCCATGCCGGCCAGGTGGGCAGTTGCGCGCGCGGGCGTACGGTGTGGGCCGCAGGTCGGGGGCGACCGGCGACAACCGTGGCGAAGAGGACCGCCGCCCCGGCGAGCACCGCGAGCGCCACGACCAGGCCTGCAGATCGACGCACGTCGGCGGCCTGGACCACGAAGTTCCGGCCCGGCAGTGGCACGTCCTGCACCATCACGAGCCCGACAACCACGGCACCGACTGCCATCCCCACCAGCCAGGGTCGCCCCACCGCGCCCCACGCCCAGCCCCAACGCTCCCGACGCCCCGCGCCCAGCAGCTCCAGGACCAGGGACTGGCGCTGACGCTCGACCAACCCTGCCCTGCTGACGATCACCACCAGGAGGACGGTCGGTGTCACCAGGACGACTGTCATCGCCAGGAGCAACCGCCCTAGTGGTGGTACGTCGGCCGACTCCCCGATCCCGAACGTCTCGGCTCCGAACGCGACGGCAGGGAACAGGTCCGCCTCGACGGCAGTCCCCGTGTGGGGACGCACATACGCCAACAGCTCTTCCCGGCTGGCGAGGCCGTCGGTGCCGATCAGCCCGACGGTGGTCCCGTAGCGAGACTTGATACCCTCGTCGGCGCCGGCGCGCGCCATGGCTGGAGAGAGCACTGCTTGTCCAGGTTCAGGCCATCGTGCCAGGCCAGGCGGCAGCGGAGCATCCGCGACCAACGGTTCGATCGTGATGATCGTGGCATCGTGGGTGCCGACCGAGTCGTGGGTCTCCCGCCAGAGAAACCGAGCTTCACCGGCTGACTCGGCGGTCTGGGGAGCGCGAGCGAAATCGCGGCTGGCTCGCCCCCCGTACGAGGCCACCGCGATGGACAGCGCTACTGCGACGAGCACTGTTGCCGCCGTCGTGACGGCGAGCATCGCGGGCCAGAGCGAGCCCCGCCCTCCCGTGCGGGCGTGCCGACCGAAGCCTACCCAGGCCCGCGATGCTCTCGACATGGACTAGCGCGCCCGACCACAGTCGACAGGCAGCGGGAAAGGCTGCGACGTGCAGGTCTTGGTCTTGCCGCCATGGTCGCTGAACGCCGACGCGTGCGCAGGTACGGCGGCGGCGCCCCCGATCGCTGGTGCTGTTGCGATCCCTGCCGCAGCTCTACGGATGGTCGTGCGCATCGCCGCCTCTGGGATAGGGATCTGGCCAGGGTGTTGGTATCGCGGTGTCGCCGGTGGTCGACAGCGCCTGGGCGAGAGCGCAACTGTTCTCGCTCCCGGTGGACCGACGACCGGTCACCCTCCGGCCAACCCTGTCTGTGGATGGTATCTACCCAGGGTAGTAGAGGTCAGGGCGTCTCGTGGCGGCGGGTCTGCATCCAGGTCCGCGCGACGAGGCCCGCCGCCCCGACGACCGCGGCCAGGAGGGTGGCCCAGCCGATCCCGAGGTCGGTGCGACGCTCCTGCTCGGCGTCGTCGGCCCGGTGGGTGACGGTCTGGGCGGCGTCGGGCAGCTCGAAGCGGGCGTCGGCCAGCTCGACGACCACGGTCGGGGCGTCGGGGTTGTCGGCGGCGGCGACGACCAGGCCGAGGCCGTTGCCGACGTAGCGCAGGTCGGTGCCGCGCAGGTCGATCGTGTAGGTCTGGAGCTGGTCGGTCAGCGTGACCGTCTGGCCGACCTTGTTGGCCGAGTCCGGCCAGTCGGCGGTGGGCAGGCCGGAGACCGGGTCGTAGCCCTGGCCGAGGGTGAACACCTGGACGCGCTCGCCGCCCTCCTCGCCGCGCGCCACCAGGGTCAAGGCGGTGGCACCGGACAGGTCGTAGCCGCTGCGGGGGTGCCGACCCCAGTCGAGCTGACCGACGGCGTCAGGCCCGGCGAAGTAGCCGCGGGTGAGCATCCAGCCGCCCCAGCTGTCGGTGGCGTGGTCCAGCGCGACCTCGACGCGCAAGGTCCCGTCGACGGTCGTCGGGTCGTCGACCAGGTACTCCTGTCCCTGCCCGGCGATCTTGCCGCGCACCGTGAAGTTGTGGGGTGTGCCCTCCCGGACCACCGGGACCGCCCCGTCGACCACCTCGGGCAGGGGGAGCCTGGTGTCGGCCCGGCCGGCCGCGCGGCCGAACGACCATACGGCCAGGGCCAGGCAGCTGACCGAGACCGCGGCGACGAACAGCACCCAGCGGCCGAGCCCCCGACGACCGGTGCGCACCGGTGGGGCGGGAGGGTCGGGCGTCGGTGGGCCCGACGGTGCGCTCGGCAGTGTGCCCGGTGCGCTCGGCAGGGTGCCCGGTGTGCTCGACGGCGCTCCCGGTGCGACCGGCGGCTCGGCCTGGACCGGCGGGGGCGGCGGTGGGGCGGCGGCCCGGGGGCGGTTCGGACGAGTCATGGCACCATCCCCTGTCTGGGTGAACGACAGTTTAGGTGCGCGTGGTGCGAGCGGCTAGACGAAGTGCAGCCAGGCGTCGGGAATCAGCGGGTAGCCGACGAACACCACGGCGTCCATCAGGGTGTGCGCGATGACCAGCGGCATGACTCGCCGGGTGCGCTGGTACCACAGGGCGAACACCACACCCATGACGGCGTTGCCGAGGAACGGCCCGAACCCCTGGTACAGGTGGTACGAGCCCCGCAGCAGCGCCGACGCGGCGATGATGGCCGGCACCTGCCAGCGCAGGTCGCGCAGCCGTTCCGACAGGTAGCCGACGGCGATGACCTCTTCGAGCAGACCGGCCTGCGCCGCCGAGGCCAGCAGCAGCGGCACCATCCACCAGGCCCCGTCCAGGCCGCCCGAGGGCTGCACCTGCACGGTGATGCCCAGGGAACGGCCGAGCGAGTAGAACAGCAGCCCGGGGATGCCGACGGCGGCGGCCAGCCCGACGCCGACGCCCAGGTCCCGCCACGGACGGGACCAGTCCAGGCCGATCCGGCGGGCGGCGCGGCGCATGGTCGGCGCCAGGAGGTACAGCGCCAGGGCCACCGGGACCAGGGCGAACGTCAGGTGGTAGATCTGGTAGAGCACGTCGATCCAGGGCCGGTCCGACTGGCTGGCGTTGAGCGTCGCCGTCTGGTCGGCCAGCGCGGTCGGGGCGGTGAGCCGGTCCAGCAGGACGATGACCGCGTACACCCCGGACCGAGCCAGGGACAGGCCCAGCACGATCCAGATCTCGACGGTCAGGCGGCGTCGGGGCGGCGCGTCGTACGGCTCGGCTCCGGCCAGGTCGGGACTGCTCACCTGACGACGATACGCCGTACCACCAGCGGGTCCCTGTCCGAGGTGCCGCTGGTCGGGGGACCGCCGCCCCGGTGCCGCTAGAGTCGCCGTGTGGACACGACCCAGTGGCAGGTGCCCCGGCTGACGGCCCGACTCCAGCTGGTCAGCGAGGTGGCGGTGCTCGCGGTCGGGCTGGTGCTGCTCGTGCTCATCACCGTCCTGGAGCCGCGGGCCTGGTGGCTGTGCACCCTGGTGGCGCTGGTGCTGGCCTACCTGCTGGTCGTGCTGCTCACCGGCCGCACCTGGATCAGCCCCGACGCGGTGACGCGGCGGCGCTGGTCGCCGCGCCCTGCCGTCCTGAGGCTGGCCGACGTGACCCAGGTCGCGGTCCGGGTCAGGGGTGCGACCGGTGCGGCGCTGGTGCTGCACGGCCCGTCGACGGGCGGGGCGCGCCGCTCCACGACGATCGCGGTGCCGCTGGTCGAGATCACCGTCTTCGACGCCCGCACCCAGTCGCCCGGTGTGCTGCGCCGCCTGGCAGACACGGTCGTCGACCTGCCCGGTGGCAAGGACGCGGCCATGCTCCTGCGTGCCCACGCCACCCACACCGCCGACGGCGGCACCCCCGACCGCTCGCCGCTGCTCGGCCGCTGAGGCAGCGCCGCCCGACGGGCGCACGTGGGACACCCGCACGAGACTTCGGCTCGAACGGAGGAATCGCGGGGCAGACGGTCGATAGGACAGGCATGGCGTGCCGGTGACGTCGCGACCCGCCAGACGGCCGACGTCCTGGGGCCTGGACCTCGGAAGGTAGGAAGGAGGACGATAGCCGTGATGCATACCTCCACGGTCGTCGCCGGTGCGGTCCACCAGCTCGGTGACATCTCGCGCTCGCGCCTGCACGTCCAGACCACCGGGCTGCGTGACACCTCTGTCCTGGTGCTCGACGACCGGTCGGCTGTCATCGTCGACCGGGGCAGCGCCGGTGATCTCCTGGTCACCCTGTGGGAACGGCTGGTCCCGGACGACGCGTCCGGTCAGCGGTGGTCCACCCCCGGCTACCAGACGCTCGCCTTCTCCAAGACCGGCACGCTGCCCGAACGCACCTGGAGCCGCACGGCGGCCGTCACCCGGACCGACAACGCCGGAGTGGCCGTGCGCGCGGTGGTCCACGCGGTGCGCGCCCGGGCGGCGGAGACCCCACCGTGGCGGTTCGCCTGCGACCGGGGTGACACCTGGGACCTGACCGTCGGCCAGCCGCTGCCCGCGTCGTGCCCGACGTGCGGCTCAGGTCGTATCGTCCGCGCCGCCCAGGCGGTGCGGCGTTCGGAGGCCGAGGAGCAAGAGCCCCGGAGCAGGGCGCAAGAAAAAGGTACGGGCCCCGGCTGACACGACGCTGTGCCAGGTGCCGAGGCCCGTACCCGACCGGGGGCCTGTCAGACGACCGCCTGTGCGCGTGGTCGGCGCAACGTCAGGTGGATCGTCACACCGATGAGCGCGACGATCAGGCCGAGCCCGATGATGAGCGCGGACACGCCGAACGCCAGGACCGACAGGAAGAGCGACGCCTGGAGGAACGACGACGTCTGCGCGGTGCTGCGGGCCGAGTAGGTCTTGGCATCAGCGTCCGACAGGGTGTCTCCGGCTTTGTGGGCCTGCCCGTCGGTCGAGGTGTCCGCGGTGACGTCCTTGTTGTACGTCTTGCCGTCGGAGGTGGCGACATTGCCCAGCTCGGCGTAGGTCTTGCCGCCGGTGGCCTCGTCGGTGTGGTGCTGGATCGCGTTGATCTCCGCCAGCGCCGAGAACGGGTCGTCGACCGGGTCGCCCGCCATGCTGCCGGGGTCCTCCGGGGTGACCGCTGACACGTCGATCTGCTGGTCAGCCAGCTGGCTGGTGGTGTAGGCGTAGGTCGTGATGCCGACAGCCACCATCAGAGCGCCGACGACGATGACGATGATCGACAACACACGGGCTGCGCGGGGCGGGTGCACCGCAGGGACGGCCGGTTCAGACATGGGAACTCCTCTTCGCAGTTTCCACAGCATTCTGCAATGGCCGACGGAATTCATCTGCCGTGCAGTATTTCGACGGTAGCAGCCGCGTGCGGGACGAGCGAGACGGGGCGTCTTCCTGCGGCCGTCCGGGTGATACCGGCGCACCATGCCTCTATTGACACCACGCCTCTATTGATCAGAAAGGCCGGGCACGGAGGCTGGCGAGACAGGCCCGGCGGAGCGACCGGTCGTCCGCCGTCGGGTCACACGGCGGGGGCGAACTGCGTGCGGTACAGGTCGGCGTAGAGACCCCCGGCGGCCAGCAGGTCGGTGTGGGTGCCGTGCTCGACGACGCGACCTGCGTCCACCACCACGATGAGGTCGGCGTGCCGCACCGTCGACAGCCGGTGCGCGATCACCAGCGCTGTGCGGTCGGTCAGGGCGGCGTCCAGGGCGGCCTGCACCGCCGCCTCGGACTCGGAGTCCAGGTGGGCGGTGGCCTCGTCCAGCACCACCAGGGACGGTGACTTCAGCAGCACCCGGGCGATGGCTAGGCGCTGACGCTCCCCGCCGGACAGCCGGTAGCCGCGGTCGCCGACCACGGTGCCCAGGCCCTGCGGCATGGCCTCCACCAGGTCGGCGATCCGGGCGGCGCGCAGCACGGTCCACAGCTCGTCGTCGGTGGCGTCGGGCCGGGCGTAGCGCAGGTTCCCGGCCACGGTGTCGTGGAACAGGTGCGCCTCCTGGGAGACCACGCCGACCACCTCGTGCAACGACTCCTGCGTCACCTGGCGCAGGTCGGCACCGGCGATCCGGACCGCCCCGCGGGTCGGGTCGTACATGCGGGTGACCAGCTGGGACAGGGTGGTCTTGCCGGCCCCGGACGGGCCGACCAGGGCCACCATCGACCCGGCGGGCACCGCGAACGACACGTCGACGATGGTGTCGGCCACCACCTCCCGTGCCGTGGCGCCCGGCACGGCCGCCGTCTGCTCCAGCGAGGCCAGGGACACCTCGTCGGCGTCGGGGTAGCGGAAGCCGACCCCGGCCAGCTCGAGCGACGCGCCGTTCGCGGCCACGTCGTCGCGCAGGTCGTGGGCGTCGGGGGCGTCGGCCACGGACGGTTCCAGGTCCAGCACCTCCAGCACCCGTTCGAAGCTGACCAGCGCCGTCATGACGTCGACCTGGACGTTGGACAGCGCGGTCAGCGGCCCGTACAGCCGTTGCAGGTAGGCGGTCAGCGCCACGACCACCCCGACGGTCAGCTCCCCGCGCACCGCCTGGAGCCCGCCGACCCCGTACACCACAGCCACGGCCAGCGCGGCCAGGGTGGTCAGCCCGACCCGGAACCAGGTGGCGTACAGGGCGCGGCGCACCCCGATGCTCGCCACCTGGTCGGCCTGGGCGGCGTAGGCCGCCACCTCCCGTCCGGGGGTGCCGAACACCTTGACCAGGTGCGCCCCGGCGACGTTGAAGCGTTCGGTCATGGTCTGGGCGGCCACCGCGTTGAGGTCGTACGACTCGCGGGTCACCTCGGCCATCTTCCGCCCGAACCACCGCGCCGGGAGGATGAACACCGGCACCATGACCAGCGACAGCGCGGTCAGCCGCCACGACATCGACGCCATCGCGCCGAGCACGAACACCACGGTCAGCGTGTTCGAGACCACGTTCTGCAAGGTCGAGGTGAAGGCCTGCTGGGCGCCGAGCACGTCCCCGTTGAGCCGTTGCACCAGCGCCCCGGTCTTGGCCCGGGAGAAGAAGGCCAGCGGCATGCGCTGGACGTGGTCGAACACCTGCACCCGCAGGTCACGGATCAGCCCCTCGCCGATCCGGGCGGACAACCACCGGTCGACGAACGACAGCCCCGCCCCGACCAGGGCCAGCGCCGCCGCCCCGACGGCCGCCAGCACCACGGTGCGCGAGGAGCCTGCGGTGATCCCGTCGTCGATGAGGATGCGGAACAGCAGCGGGGTCAGCGCCCCCAGTCCGGCCTCGAGAGCGATGATCAGCAGGAACACTGCCAGGCCGGTCCGGTAGGGGCGGGCGAAGCCCAAGATGCGTCGCAGGGCGTCACGGCCCAGCCGGTGGCTGGTGACCTCACGGTCCCGCGTGAAGCCCACCATCACAGGTCGGACGTGAGACACAGGGATTCCTCCTCGGTGTTCGTCGCCGGTGGCGGGCGGTCTCGTGCGCCCTGACCGGACGGCGCCGCGCACGGGCTGCCGCCCTCAGGCGACGGACCGGGCCGGTCCCGACGCGCTCTGAGGAGCAGGGTGGTGGCGTCGGTCGGGGCATACGAGGGACCGGCCAACAGTACCTCGGCCGGTGGCGGCGGTCCGGCGCGGGTGGGGGACGTGAGTCGCGCTGACGGACCCACGACGGCCCGGGGCTACAGTGAACATCGGCACGACCCTGCCGACGTGCCCTGACGAGAAGGAGGCGCCGTGCCCGACCTGACCGACCACGGACCGGATCCCTATGTCATCGACATCGAGGCCGCCACCGTCGAGAACACCAGCTTCCGGGCGACCCTGTGGACCGGGTCCCGGCTGCAGCTCACGGTGATGTCGATCCCGCCGGGTGGTGACATCGGCCTCGAGGTCCACGACGACCACGACCAGTTCCTGCGCGTCGAGCAGGGCACGGGGCGGGTCGAGATGGGCCCGACCGAGCACGAGGTGACCTTCACGGCCGAGGTCCAGCCCGACTGGGCGGTCTTCGTCCCTGCCGGGACCTGGCACAACATCACCTGCACCGGTACGCAGGACCTGCGCCTGTACACCCTGTACGGCCCTCCGGACCACCTCCACGGCACCCTGCACCCCACCCAGCAGGACGCCGAGAACGACCCGAACGAGCACTGAGTCCGACCGCCGCCGAGCCGAGCGAACGCCGAGCTGCCGTCGTGGAGCGACGCCACGGCCGCCCGCCTGCCTGAGGTTGGTGCCGGCATGCCGAAGCACGTCGAGGCGGGCGACCGGGTGGTGCGGGTCGAGGTCGTGACCACCGCCGTGCAGCCGAGCCGACCAGATCTGCTCGCCGCGCCGGACCGTGCGCGCTGGCAGGAGCTGCGCCGGGCGGTAGACCGCGACCGGCTCAGCACGGGCGCGCTGCTGCGCCAGGCCGTGCTGCGGGAACAGGCCGGCCGGGCGGTGCCGGTCGTGCGGCGCTGTGGTGGCTGCGGCGCGACCGACCACGGCGCGGTGCAGCCCGCCGCACCGCAGGACCGGGCTCGCTGGCGCACCTCGATCAGCCACGCCGGCGACGTCGTGGCGCTCGCGGTCGCCCACGTCGAGGGTGTCGAGGCGGAGGTCGGCCTCGATGTCGAGGTCGTCGATCGCACCGACCCTTGCATCGTCCCGCTGGTCATGGGAGACGTCGAGCAGTCGCGGCTGCCGGCGCCGACGCGCTGGGACCTGTGCGGTGTCTGGACCGCCAAGGAGGCGGTGCTCAAGGCGCTCGGCTGCGGCCTGCACGTCGCGATGACCGAGCTCGAGATCAGGCCGCGCGCCGGTGACGAGCCTGGGTGGGACGTGCGGGCTGTGGGAGGCGACCACCGGCTCCAGCCGTTGCGGGAGCAGCCCTGTCGTGTCGACGACCTGACGAGCATCGTCGCCGACGGCCAGCGCGCCGCCCTGGCGGTGACAGGGGTAGGCCAGGTGCACCTCGACCACTGCGCGGTGACGACAGCCAGATGGCATTCGTGGGTGGGGAGCCTTCTGGGCGACGGATCGACATGACGTGATGTCGGGTCATACCGGCAGATTTCACCTTGCCCGAGCGTCGTCAGACTTCGAGACACAATCGTTATCTCGCAGGTCGGAGACGCTTTCTGGTAGGGGTGCCGACGCCACCCGCCATCGGTCGGGCGGCAGTCCACTGGTAGCATCCTGCGGTCATCATGGTCGAAATGTCCGAGGCGCGTGATTTCGTCCTCGAGATCGAGCGCGCGGAGCGCGGGACGAGGAGCGGCGCTGTGGACGTGACGGAGTCTGCGCCACCACCACCGATCGCCATCGTCGGCATCGGCTGCCGCTTTCCTGGAGGGGTCCGTTCGGCAGACGACTACTGGCGTCTGCTGGAGTCGCGAGGCGACGCCATCGTCGACGTCCCCGCCGAGCGGTGGAATCGGGACCGGCATGCTTCGCCGGAGCCGGTGGCGGGGAAGAGCCAGGTGCGCCGCGGGGGGTTCTTGACCGACCCGGTCGACACGTTCGACCCGATCTTCTTCGGCATCTCGCCGCGTGAGGCGGACTCGATGGACCCGCAGCAGCGCCTGCTGCTCGAGGTCGCGTACGAGGCGGTCGAGGACGCCGGGGTACAGCTCGAAGCGCTGGCCGGGACAGATGTGGGGGTCTTCACGGGCGGCTTCACGCTCGACTACAGCCAGCTGCAGTTCGGCACGGCCGACGCCGAGGCGCCCGCGGTCAACCTGCACACGGCGACGGGTGTCGTCATGACGATGCTCGCCAACCGCGTCTCGCACGCCTTCGACCTGCTCGGTCCGAGCCTGGCGGTCGACACGGCCTGCTCGTCGTCGCTGGTCGCCGTGCACCTGGCCTGCCAGTCGATCTGGCGCGGCGAGAGCGTGTCGGCCTTCGCGGGCGGCGTCAACCTCATGGTCGCCCCGAACTTCACGATCGCCGCCTCGACGGGCGGTTTCCTCTCGCCCACCAGCACGTCGCGCGCCTTCGACGCCGGTGCCAACGGCTACGTGCGCGCCGAAGGTGCCGGGTTCGTCTTCCTCAAGCCCCTGGAGCAGGCCCTGGCCGACGGGGACCGCGTCTACGCGACGATCCGCGGCACCGCGACCAGCCAGGACGGGCGCACCAACGGCATCACCGTGCCCAACCCGGCGAGCCAGCAGCGCGCCATGCGGCGGGCGCTGGCCCAGGCCGCGGTCCGCGCCAGCGAGGTCGCCTACGTCGAGGCCCACGGCACGGGCACCCCGGTCGGCGACCCGATCGAGGCCAGCGCCATCGGTGCCGTCTACGGGCAGGGGCGGACAGCCCCGCTGGCCATCGGGAGCGTCAAGGCGAACATCGGGCACCTCGAGGCGGCCGCCGGGATCGCGGGGCTCATCAAGACCGCGCTCGTCCTGTCCCACCGCCGGATCACGCCGCACCGCGTGCTGGACCGCGTCAACCCCGCCATCGACCTGGACGGCCTGGGCCTGCGCATCCCGCTCGCCAGCGAAGACCTGGCAGGTTCCGGCGTGCTGGTGGCGGGCGTCAACTCGTTCGGGTTCGGCGGCACGAACGCCCATGCGCTGCTCGCCACCGCGCCGCCGGCGTCTCCAGAGCCGGCCGACGGCCGCGGACCCGCCGAGCTCGGGCTCCTGCCGCTGCTGCCGTTCGCGGCCCGTTCGACCGCCGCTGTCGAGACGGTGGCGGGCGAGCTGGCCGACGCGATCGAGGCGGGGCAGCCCGTCGAGAGCCTGGCCGCCGGGATGGCGCACCGTCGCAGCCACCACCGCGCCGAGCGGCGAGTCGTCCTGGCTCCTGGTCCCGAGCGCGCCGTCGCGGCGCTGCGGGCCGCGGCCGCCGGCGAACCGGTGCCCGACGTCACCGCCGGCCCGACAGCCGAGACCGACAGCGGTCTGGCCTTCGTCTACACGGGCATGGGGCCGCAGTGGTGGGCCATGGGCCGCGAGCTGTTCGAGCAGTCGACGCCCTTCCGTGCCGCGATCGAACGGTGCGACGCAGCCATGCGCCAGGTCGCCTCCTGGTCGCTCGTCGACGAGCTGCTCCGCGACTCGTCGAGCTCGCAGATGGCCGAAGCCTGGCTCGCCCAGACGGCCAACTTCGCCATCCAGTACGGGCTGACCGAGCTGTTGCGCGAGGTCGGCATCGTCCCCACCCGCATCGTGGGGCACAGTGCGGGCGAGGTGGCCGCGTGGCTGGCGGCCGGCTCGTTCACCTTCGACGACGCCGTCACCGTCATCGTGCACCGGGCCCGCCTGCAAGACCTGACCGCCGGGCAGGGACGCCTGCTGGCGGCCGCGCTGACGCCCGACGAGGCCGCGGTGCTGCCGGAGGTCAGCGGCGGACAGGTCGAGCTGGCGGCCGTCAACGCCCCTACCTCGGTGGCGCTGGTCGGCGACGTCGAGCTGCTGGAGGCGATCGGAGAGCGGTTGACGGCGGACGGCCGGTTCGCCCGCCTCGTCCCCGGTGACGTGCCGTACCACAGTGCCGCGATGGACCCGATCGAGGACGAGCTGCGGCAGTGCCTGGCCGACGTGGCGCCGACAGCGCCGCGCCTGCCGCTGTGGTCGACCGCCACGGGCGCGCGGGTACCCGACGACGGCTCGGTGCTGCCCGACGCCGACTACTGGTGGCGCAACGTGCGCCAGCCGGTGCAGTTCGCGGCCGCGGCGGGCGCGATGATCGCCGACGGCGCCCGCTGCTTCCTCGAGGTCGGCCCGAGCCCGGTGCTGGCACAGGCGCTGCGCGAGACCGCCTCGCAGCGGGAGGAGAAGGTCGCGCTCGGCAGCACGCTCGAACGCAAGCGGCCCGACGTCGAGGCGATATCGAGCACCGTCGGCTGGGCCTGGGCTCACGGCGCCCCCGTCGACTGGGCACGGCTGGCCCCCCCGCGCCGGACCACCGTGACGCTGCCGCGGCACCCCTTCACCCGCGACAGGTACTGGGTCGAGGGTGACCAGGCGCGCCGCTACCGGCTCGGGACGCTCGACGAACCGTACGCCGGGTACCGCCTGGAGACCGCGCAGCCCGGGTGGCGACGGGCTCTGGACGGCACCGCCCCTGCCGGGCTGACCGACCACGTCGTCCACGGGCAGGCGTTGTTCCCGGGCGCCGGGTTCGTCGAGATCGCCCTCGAGGTGGCTCGCGCCCACTACGGCGCGCCGCGCGCCACCCTCGAGGACGTGCGGTTCACTGCGGCGCTGGGGCTGCGGCTGCCCGCCGTGACGCTCGTCGAGGCCAGCCTCGAGGAGACCACCGGCACGGTGTCGATCGCCAGCCGGGCGCCCGAGGCCGAACGGTGGGTCCGCAACGCGGTCGCGACGCTGCTGCCCGCGCCGCCGCCGTGCGTCGTCGTCGACGCGACCGCCGCCGACCCCTCAGCCCTCCCGGGCGCCGTCGACGTGCCGGCCGACGTGCTCTACGAGCGGTTCGCCGCGGCCGGGTTCGCCTACGGTCCTACCTTCCGCCGCATCGAACGGGCCTGGATCGCCGAGCGGGAGGCTGTGGCGGACGTCGCGGCGCCCGCCGCCCAGGACGTGCAGGGGAAGACCCCGGTGCTCGACCCGACCGTGCTCGACGCCGCCTTCCAGCTGCTCCTGCCGTTGGCCGGGGTGCTCGACGGCGGGCCGCCGGTCATCCCGGTCAGCGTGGAGCGGGTCGCCGTCCACGCCACCCCGACCGGTCCTCTGCGCGCCCACGCCAGCAACCCGCGCCCCGTCGGTGACGGCCTGCTCGCCGGTGACGTGGTGCTCACCACACCGGCCGGTGAGGTCCTCGTCGAGGTCGTCGGGTTCACGGTGCGTCAGCTCGCCGACACCGCGCCCCGGCTCGGCACCCAGTGGGTCTACCAGCAGGACTGGGTCGACGAACCGCTGGCGGCCGACGTGCCGACCCGTCCCGCCGAAGGCCGCTGGTTGCTGCTCGGCGGCGGCAAGGTCGCCGATGCGCTGGCCGAGAAGCTGCGCTGCCTGGGGGCGACGCCGCTGCTCGAACCGCTCGACGACCTGCCGCAGGTCCTGGACCGGGTCCTGGCGGCCGGCCCCCTGCGCGGCGTACTGCACCTGGCCTCGCACGACCCCGAGCGGCCACCGTTGCGGGCGGGGCTCGACTGGCCGCTGCGGGCGGCGCCCCGTTCGGTCGTGACCCTGGCCACCGAGCTCGACCGGCGTGGCGTCGCCGCCCCGACCGTCGTCGTGACGACGGGCGCCCAGGGTGTCGACGGTCTCATGGACGACGCGGGACTGGCCCAGTCGCCGATCCTGGGCATGGGGCGGGTGCTGCACCAGGAGCTGTCGGGGCTGGAGTCGCGCCTGGTCGACCTCGACCCGGCGGTGCTCGCGGACCCAGACGCGCTCAGCGAAGAGCTGGACCGGCTCGTGACCGAGCTGCTGCTCGACGACACGAACGAGGACCAGGTCGCCTTCCGGGGCGGCCGGCGGCTCCTGGCCCGGCTCGTACCCTCGGCGCGGGACGGCGGCACGGTGCCCGTCCGGCTCCGCAGCGACGCGTCCTACCTGGTGACGGGCGGGCTTGGAGCGCTCGGACGGCTGGTGGTGACCTGGCTCGCGGAACGGGGCGCGGGGCACCTCGTGCTGGTCGGCCGCTCGGGACTGCCCGATCGTGCCACCTGGGACGACCTGCCTGCCCACGACCGCCGCCGGCCCGCCGTCGACGCGATCCGGCAGGCGGAGGCCAGCGGTGCTCGCGTCCATGTCCTCGCGCTCGACGTCACCGCGGCCGACGCGGTCACGGCGGCACTCGACGGTCTGACGGCCGCGGGTGTGCCGCCCCTGCGGGGCGTGATCCACTCGGCCGGGGTGGTCGACGACCAGATCCTCGTCCGCCTCGACGACGAGCGGCTCGACCGGGTCCTGGCGCCGAAGATCGCCGGTGCGTGGGCGCTGCACGCCGCGACGGCACACCTGCCGCTGGACTTCTTCGCCCTCTTCTCCTCGATCTCGGCCGTCCTGCCCTCGCCTGGCCAGGGCAACTACGCTGCGGGCAACGCCTTCCTCGATGCCCTGGCCCATTACCGGCGCGGCCTGGGCCTGCCCGCCGTGTCGATCAACTGGGGGCCGTGGGACTCGGGGATGATCGCCGACCTGGGGTTGCGGGACCTGTACCGGCGCCGGGGCCTGGACCTCATCGACGCCGCCACGGGCCTGCGGCTGATGGCCGAGCTGCTCGGCGGGGCAGTCGCCCAGCAGGGGGTGGTCTCGGCCCACTGGCCGACCGCCATCGACCAGTACCCGCTGGAACCGCGGCTCATCATGCACCTCGGACGCGAGGCCCAGGACGGCGACGGTGCGGTGTCGACCCGCGAACGGATCGAGCAGGCAGACCCGGCCGAGCGGCCGTCGGTCGTCGCCGACGTCGTGGCCGAGGTCGCGAGCCGGGTGCTGCGTCTGCCCGTCGAGAAGCTGGAACGCACCGAGCCCTTGGGGCGGCTCGGGCTCGACTCGATGATCGCGACCGAGCTGCGGATCCGGCTCGAGCAGGCCGTCGGTGTCGCGCCGACGATCGTCTTCCTCCTCGACGGCGCGAGCGTGGCCGACATCGCCGCCTGGTCGACCGCCAACCTCGACCCGGACCAGCTGGACGAGCTGCTCGGCTCGCTCAGCGAGGAAGACCTGGCGCAGCTGCTGGAGGAGGCCGGGTCGGTCGCGTCGCCCGAGACGACCCACGATGACTAGCGCCAAGACCTCGCTGGCGGACCTGACGCCGCAGCAGCGTCGCCTGCTGGTCGAGCGCCTGCGCACCCGGGGCGCCGGTGGCGCGTCGGTCGCGCCAGCCGGGCCGAGGGTCCGCCCGCGGGAGCGGGCCGACGGCCTGGTGCTGCTCTCGTCGGCCCAGGAGCGGATGTGGTTCCTGGAGCAGTACCAGCCGGGCAGTGCCATGCACGTCATGTCGGGGGCGGTCCGCCTGCCAGCCGTGATCCCGCCGCAGGTGTTCGCCGAGTGCCTCGACGAGGTGGTGGCTCGGCACGAGGTGCTGCGCACCCGCTTCGAGGTGCGTGGCGGTGCGCCGGTCGGGGTGGTCGAGGCCGACGTCCAGGTGCCGTTCCGCTACCTCGACGGTGTCGACGAGGCCGCCATGCGGGCGGCCTTCGAGGCCGATGCGCGCCTGCCGTTCCGCGTCGCCGAGGAGCCGCTGCTCCGGGCGACCCTCGCCACCACCGACGACGGCCGCTGCTACGTCCAGGTGACGATGCACCACCTGGTCAGCGACGGTTTCTCCACGGGAATCCTGTTCGCCGAGCTGGGCGAGCTGTGCGTGCCGCGGCTGCTCGGGCAGCGGGCCGAGCTGCCGCCGGTGCCGTTCCAGTACGCGGACTACACCCAGTGGCTCGCGGACGCCGACGACGACGCGGCGGCCGTCGAGTACTGGCGGGAGGCGTTGGCCGACGCGCCGCACGTCCTGGCGCTGCCCGAGGACCAGCCGCGTCCCGCCCGCTTCACCTACCAGGGTGAACGCCTGGAATTCGAGCTGGACGCGCCGCTGTCGGGGCGGGTGCGGGACTATGCGGCAGCCCAGGAGACCACCCCTTTTGCGGTATTCCTCGGGGCGTGCGCCGTCGTGCTGTCCCGGTGGACGGCTGACGACACGGTCGTCGTCGGGGCGCCGTCAGCGCAGCGCTCCGAGGTCGGCGCCGACCGGGTGGTCGGGCCGTTCCTCAACACGCTGGCCCTTCGCGTGTCGCTGGAGGGTGCGCCGAGCCTGCGCGAGGCGGTGGCGCGTGCCGGACAGGTGACACGGGCCGGGTTCGCCCACCAGTCGTTGCCCTTCGAGCGGGTGCTGCGCGAGCTGCAGGTGGCGCGCGACCCGTCGCGCAGCCCGCTGGTCCAGGCGGTGCTCAACGTGCAGCACGCGCGATCGGGCGACCTGGAGATGCGTGACCTGCACAACGGCTGCGCCCAGTTCGACCTGCTCATGGCCCTGGTGCTGACTGACGGGGCGACGACCGGTCACGTCGACTTCGCCAGCGACGTGCTCGACCGTCGCACCGTCGCGGCGATGGTGGAGGCTTTCCGGTGCGTCCTGGAGACGGTCGTCGACGACGACACCGTGACGGTCGACCGGGTCCCGCTGGCACCGTCGGACGAGGCCGACCTGCCCGCCAGCGAATGCCCGACCGGGCAGACGGCGGTGGTCCGGCCGAGCGCGCCGACGCTGCACGACGCCGTCCTGGCGACCGCCGAACGGTACCCGGAGCGTCGTGCTGTCCCCTCGGAGCACCTGACCTTCGGCGACCTGGCCGACCGGGTGTTCGACCTGGCGGCCCGGATCCGCGCTGTCGACGGCGAGCCGGGGACGCCGGTGGGTCTGGTGCTGCCGCGGTCGGTCGACACGGTGGTGGCGATGGTGGCGTCGTCGTTGGCTGGTCGGCCTTTTGTCCCGTTGGATCCTGACTACCCGGCGGAGCGGTTGGCGATGATCTGCCAGGACGCCGGGGTGGGTGTCGTGGTGACCAGCTCGCACCACCGTCGTGCCGTGCCGCGGTCCGTGCCGGTGATGGTCCTCACCGACGTGGGCGCCACAGCCGTGCCGTCCGTGGGCCCCTGGGAGCCGGTCGGTCCGTCGGACTGTGCGTATGTGCTGTACACGTCGGGGTCGACGGGTCGTCCTAAGGGTGTGCGGGTCTCGCAGGGGAACTTGGTGTCGTTGCTCGATGCGATGGCTGCCGAGCCGGGGTTGGCGTGTGATGACGTG
>JAVBSR010000009.1:0-10841 GCA_031556715.1 Cellulomonas sp. | reverse complement strand
GAGTCGCTGAGCAGCTCCTGGATGTCCAGCAGACGGCAGCCCGCTCCGTTGATGGCGTACTCGGAGCCGCCGCTGCGGAACAAGGTGCGCGAGATCGTCACCTCGGTGTACTCGATGGGCAGCGCACCGTCAGTGTTGTCGATGGTCAGCGAGACGGCGGCCCGGCCCAGCGGCGGACGCCCCGAGGTGCCGGCGAAGATCACGTCGGCCATCTGCCCGCCGCGCAGGGTCTTGGCGCCCTGCTCCCCCATCACCCAGGCCAGCGCGTCGACCACGTTGGACTTGCCGGACCCGTTGGGCCCCACGACGCAGGTGATCCCCGGCTCGAAGGTCAACGTCGTCGCCGAGGCGAACGACTTGAACCCTCGCAGGGTCAGCGTCTTCAGGTGCACGGACAGAGCCTAGGCCGTGCGGCCCGATCCCGTGCGCCAGCCCGGCGCAGGGACGCCTCGTCCCCTCCGGCTGGGCCGGAGGGGACGAGGACGACGCGTACGGTCAGGCAGCCTCGGTGGTGACCGAGATGGTGTCGCCGATCTCGATCGAGGTGAGCCGAACCTTGAACTGCTGGACGGCCTGGCTGACGTCTACGTCGACCATGGTGCGGCCCTCGTCGGTCCGGACGGACACCAGCGCGGTCGGGGTCCCGGCCGGCGCCCGGGAGAGGATCTTCTTGATCTCCCCGGCCAGCATCTCCGAGACATTGATCCCACGAGCCTTGGCCGCGATCACGGCGGTGAAAGTGGTATCTGACAGCTCGGTGGTCACGGTGACGCCGATGGCTCCGGCGGCCTTGGCCGCGACCTTCTTGGCTCCCGACACTCCGGGCAGCTGGTCGGCGTGAACCTTGGCGGTGATCTGACCAGGCGAACCGGCCAGCTCGGTGACGGCGTCGGGCAGCAGGCCCATACCGCGCGCGATGTCGATGATCTCGTTCAGCTCAGCATTGATCTTCACCCGCGGGACACTAGCAGACAGCCTGGCCCGAAGTGCAGGACCTCCCAGGTGGCACGGTGCGAGGCCGGGCTATGACCGCCAGCGCACTGCCGGGCCGAAAGCCGGGCGCCGATCTTCTGCTCCTGCCTGCCAATGGTCGCCGTTACGAGGCCGCGGCCACCGCCACCCCGACGCGACGGGCAGCCGAGCGACGCGCCTTCTCGGTGTAGGGCGCGATCGTCCGGACGAAGGCCTCACGTTCGGCCTGCGTCAGGTCGATCTCCCACCGGGCGTTCTCGAACGCGAACCGGACGGTAACTGCGTCCGGCTCTCCGGAAAGGTCGGAGTGTGTCGTGACGACGGTGCGCTGTGCCATACCGACATCTTTGCCCATCATGCCCCTCGACGCCGAACCCGCCCCGACCTCGGCGCTTGCGGACAGGTCGCACCAATGCCGCACGGTGGACCATGCCGACTGTCGTGGGGACATCGTCACCGGCCTGCTCACAAGCCTGGACCGACCCGTCCGGCGCCGTCGTCTCCTCAGAGCGAACCGGATTCCGGCCACCTGCTCCAGTGGGTGTTAGGTTCTTCGGTCGGTCGGTACCGGCTCGGGTCGGCGGCGACGACGACGTCGGCCATCAGCCGATATACTTCCGAGGCGCTGGGAGCCTGGTCGTACGCGTCGGGCTGGTGCCATTCGTCGAGGCGGAGCAGCTCCGGAAGATCGGCAGGAATCCTCCGGCGCAGCTCGGCCTCCGTCGCCAGCAACAGCTCGCGGTGCTCCGGCACGAGCGCGCGGAACACGTCGACCAGGTCTGCGCCGGCGGCAGCGTCGAGCGGCAGGTCCTGGTCGCGAAGACGAATCGTGGGGCAGCCCGTGAACACCTCCGGCTGGTCGACGTCCTCGACCTGGTCCATGTTCTCGACACGGTCGAGAAAGTCGCCGTTCTCAAAACCAGGGCCGCCCGACGTCAGGCAGTTTCCGAAGTAGTGCAGCACGTCGACAACATTTCCGGCTCGCGGGTTGTAGCCGACCGTCTCGACGACCAGCGCCCACCGGTCGCCGTCACCGAGAGCGTGCAGCCGGCAGTCGATCGCGTAGTAGTACCCGTGGTTCAGGTCGGGAAACACAAAGTCAGCCTGCGCGGCATCGAGCTGTGCAAGGACGTCCTCAGGCTTGATCATGCGTGGAGTATAGGCCCGCTCATGACGCCAGCAGTGTGAGGAACATCACGACCGGAAAGCCGGGAACCACAGGCCGATCTCGCGCACCGACGACTCGGGAGAGTCGGACGCGTGGACGATGTTCTCGATCGCCGGGGCACCGGTGTCGGCCGCCAGGTCGCCGCGGATCGAACCTGGCGCAGCGACGGTCGGGTCGGTGGCACCGGCAAGCGACCGGACGCCCTCGATCACCCGGTAGCCCTCGACGACCAGCGCCAGGACCGGGCCGGACGACATGAACTCCACCAGCGGGGCGACGAACGGCTTACCAGCATGCTCGGCGTAGTGCTCGACCAGCAGCGACCGGTCGGGGGTGCGCATCTCGGCCGCCGCCAGTCGGTAGCCCTTGGCCTCGATCCTGGACAGCACCTGGCCTGACAGGCCCCGACGGACGCCGTCGGGCTTGACCAGGACCAAGGTTCGTTGCAGCTCGCTCATGGCGCCCAGCCTACGGCCTGGGCCCCGTCCGGGCGATCAGCGCTACGGACGGCCGAGCAGCACCCGGGCCTGGGCGACCAGGAGGATCGACCCGGTGACCAGGACGGCGGACCCACGGTCCACCTCCCCTTCGGAGCGCTGCACGGCCAGGTCGAGGGCGTCGTCCAGGCGCGGTTCGACGTGGACCCGGTCTGGTCCGAAGACCTCACGGGCCACCTCGGCCAGGTCGTCGGGGTCCAGCGCCCGGGCTCCCCCGGCCCAGGTGACGACGATCTCGGCCATCAGCGGCTCCAGCTCGCCGAGGATGCCCTCGACGTCCTTGTCCGCCATGACGCCGACGACGCCGACCACCCGGGTCAGCGCGAAGGCGTCGTCGACCGCGGCGACCAGGGCCCGGGCGGACGCCGGGTTGTGCGCCCCGTCGACCAGCACCGTGGGGCTGGACCGCACGACCTCCAGCCGACCTGGCGACGACGCACCGGCGAACGCCTGCTCCACGACCTCCGCATCCAGGGCCGCCCCCCCGGTGACCAGCGACTCCGTCGCCACCAGGGCCAGCAGGGCGTTGTGGGCCTGGTGCTCGCCGAACAGCGGCACGAAGACCTCGGTGTACACCCCGCCCAGCCCGCGCAGGGTGAGCAGCTGGCCGCCGACGGCCGGGACCCGGTCGAGCACGTCGATGTCCACTCCTTCACGGACCACCCGGCCGGTGGTCCCGTGGACCTCGGCGGCGTGCGCCAGCACGACCTGCTCGACCACGGGGTCCTGGGCGGCCAGCACCAGGGTGGCCCCGGGCTTGACGATGCCGGCCTTCTCCGCGGCGATCGAGGTCAGCGAGGTGCCGAGGTACCGTTCGTGGTCCATCGCGATCGGGGTGACGACCGCGACCTGCCCGTCGGCGACGTTGGTGGCGTCCCACCGGCCGCCCAGGCCGACCTCGATCACGGCGACGTCTACCGGGGTGTCGGCGAAGGCGGCGAACGCCATCACGGTGAAGACCTCGAAGAACGACAGCTGGCCGTGGCTGGCGTCGACCATCTCGACGTACGGGCGCACGTCGTCCCACACCTCGACGAAACGCGCGTCGCTGATCGGCTCCCCGTCGATCGCGATGCGCTCGTTGGCGCGGGTCAGGTGCGGGCTGGTGAAGCGTCCGGTGCGCAGGCCCAGCTCGCGCAGCAGACGCTCGACCATGCGGGCGGTGGACGTCTTGCCGTTGGTGCCGGTCACGTGCACCACCCGGTAGGCGTACTGCGGGTCGCCCAGCATGTCGCACACGACCTGCACCCGGTCCAGCGTCGGGTCGATGTCGTGCTCCGGCGCCCGGGTCAGGATCTGGGTGTAGGCCGCGTCGGCGGCGGCCCGGTCGTCGGCGGCCTGGGCGTCGACGGCTTGCTGCTCCCAGCGGCTCACGCCTTGACCACCTCGACACCGAGCGCCGCACCGGCCGTGATCTCCAGCGACACCGCCAAGGTCTCGGCGGCGACGAAGGCCTGGTGCGTGCGGACGTCCGCCACGTGGTCGTCCGGCACGGCAAGTGTCAGGGCGATCCGGTCGCTGACGTCCAGCCCGGCAGCCTTGCGGGCGTCCTGCACGGCCCGCACGACGTCCCGGGCGTAGCCCTCGGCCCGCAGGGCGTCGTCCAGGGTCAGGTCCAGCACGACGAACCCGCCGGAGGGCAGCACCGCCGCCGCCTGGTCCGTGCCTCCTGCGACGACGGTGGTCAGCTCGTACTCGCCGTCTTCCAGCGGCACCGGACCGTCCGGCGTGGTCACGACCACGCCGCCGCCCTCCGCCGCCCAGTCGCCGGCCTTGGCGGCCTTGATGACGGCCTGCACCGCCCGGCCCAGCCGGGGACCGGCGGCCCGGGCGTTGACCGCCAGCTGCTGGGCCACGCCGTAACGGGCGGTCGCGGCCTCGTCGGCCTGCACCAGCTCGACGGCCTTGACGTTGAGCTCGGTGGCCAGCAGGGCGGCGTAGTCGGCCGCGGCTGCCGGGTCGGTCAGGGCGACCACCAGCCGGGACAGGGGTTGGCGCACCCGGATCTGGTGGGCCTTGCGCAGCGACAGCACGACGGACACGGCCTGGCGCACCTGGTCGATCACCCCGGTCAGGGCCGGTTCGGCGATCAGTGCCGGGGTGTTGGCGGGCGTCGGGTAGTCGGTCAGGTGGACCGAACGCCCGCCGGTCAGGCCGCGCCACACCTCCTCGGTCACCAGGGGGGCCAGGGGGGCGGTCAGGCGGGTCAGCGCCTCCAGGGCCGTCCACAGGGTGTCGAAGGCGTCGTCGTCCTCGCCCCAGAACCGGTCTCGCTGGGTGCGCACGTACCAGTTGGTCAGCACGTCCATGTGCTCGCGGACCAGGGCGCAGGCCCGGACCACGTCGTAGGCGTCCAGCGCGGCCGTGACGTCGACGGTCAGGTCGTGGGTGCGGGCCAGCAGGTACCGGTCCATGGGGGACATGCCGGGCACCCGGTCGGCGGTCACCGGCTTGGCCTGGTGGCCCTGCTGACCCTGGGAGACCGCGTTGGCGTACAGGGTGAAGAAGTAGTACGTGCTCCACAACGGCAGCAGCACCTGACGCACACCCTCGCGGATGTTGTCCTCGGCCACCACGAGGTTGCCGCCGCGCAGCACCGGCGAGCTCATCAGCGCCCAGCGCACCGCGTCCGACCCGTAGGTGTCGAACATCTGGTTCGGGTCGGGGAAGTTGCGCAGCTTCTTGCTGGCCTTGCGACCGTCGTCGCCCAGGACGATGCCGTGCGAGACGCACGAGCGGAAGGCGGGCCGGTCGAACAGTGCCGTGGCCAGCACGTGCAACGTGTAGAACCAGCCGCGGGTCTGCCCGACGTACTCCACGATGAAGTCGCCCGGGTAGTGGTGCTCGAACCAGTCGCGGTTCTCGAACGGGTAGTGCACCTGGGCGTAGGGCATGGACCCGGAGTCGAACCAGACGTCGAGGATGTCCGTGATGCGGCGCATCGTGGCCTGGCCCGTCGGGTCGTCCGGGTTGGGGCGTGTCAGCTCGTCGATCCAGGGGCGGTGCAGGTCAGGTTCGCCCTGGGCGTTGCGCGGCAGCCGTCCGAAGGCCTCCTCCAGCTCGGCGAAGGAGCCGTACACCTCGGTCCGCGGGTAGGCCGGGTCGTCGCTCACCCACACCGGGATCGGTGTGCCCCAGTACCGGTTGCGGGAGATCGACCAGTCGCGCGCCCCGGCCAGCCACTTGCCGAACTGACCGTCCTTGAGGTGCTCCGGGGTCCAGTCGATCTGCTGGTTGAGCTCGACCATCCGGTCGCGGAACGTGGTGACGGCGACGAACCACGACGACACCGCCGTGTAGATCAGCGGGTTGCCGCAGCGCCAGCAGTCCGGGTAGCTGTGGACGTAGGTCGCGTCGCGCAGCAGCCGACCGTCGGCCCGCAGGCGGTCGATGATCGGCTTGTTGGCGTCGAACACCTGCAGCCCGGCGAAGTCGCCCACCACCGCGGTGAACACACCACCGTCGTCGACGGACAGCAGGGTCGGGATGCCCGCGGCGTCGCAGGCGTCCTTGTCGACCTCGCCGTAGGCGGGTGCCAGGTGGACGATACCGGTGCCGTCCTCGGTGGTGACGAAGTCGGTGACCAGCACCCGCCAGGCGTCGGCGGTGCCCCACTGCGCGGTGTCGGTGTAGTACTCGAACAGCGGGGTGTACCGCAGGTCGGCCAGCTCCTCGCCGCGCACGGTGCGGGTGACCGCCGCCACGGCCGCCTCGGGCGAGCCGTAGCCGAGGTCCTTGGCGTGGGCGCCGAGCAGGTCGGCCCCCAGCAGGAACGGGCCGTCGCCGGCCCGGCTGCCGTCCGGCCCGGAGGGCACCACCACGTAGTCGACGTCCGGGCCGACGGCCAGCGCCTGGTTGGTCGGCAGGGTCCACGGGGTCGTCGTCCAGGCCAGGGCCTTCACCCCGGCCAGGCCCTGGGCCTCGGCCTGCGCGCCGACGAACGGGAACGTCACCGTGACCGTGCGGTCCTGACGGTCGAGGTAGACGTCGGAGTCCATGCTCAGCTCGTGGGCCGACAGCGGGGTCTGGTCGCGCCAGCAGTACGGCAGCACCCGGTAGCCCTCGTAGGCCAGGCCCTTGTCGTACAGCTGCTTGAAGGCCCAGATCACCGACTCCATGAACCCGGGGTCGAGGGTCTTGTAGTCGTTGTCGAAGTCGACCCAGCGGGCCTGGCGGGTGACGTAGTCGCGCCACACGTCGGCGTACTTCATGACCGAGGCCCGGCAGGCGTCGTTGAAGGCCCCGATGCCCATCTGGTCGATCTGGGTCTTGTCGGTGATGCCGAGCACCCGTTCGGCCTCCAGCTCGGCCGGCAGCCCGTGGGTGTCCCAGCCGAACCGGCGCTCGACCCGGCGGCCCTTCATGGTCTGGTAGCGCGGCACGACGTCCTTGACGTACCCGGTGAGCAGGTGCCCGTAGTGCGGCAGCCCGTTGGCGAACGGCGGGCCGTCGTAGAAGACGAACTCGTTCGACCCGTCAGGCCCGGCCGGACGCGCCTCGACAGAGGCGACGAACGTCTGGTCGCTCTCCCAGTAGGCCAGCACGTCGGTCTCGACGCCGGGCAGGTCGGGCGATGCGGGCACGGACGTGCCGCGGTGCAGCGGGTAGGCCACCTTCAGGCTCCTGGGTCGTGCGCGAGGGCCGCAGGGACGACGCCCCCGGACCTCCCGGGACCACCGCGGTACCACCCCGCGTTGCCGGGTCACGACCCGACCTCTCGTCTGCGGCTGTCACGGGCCTGCCCCGTCCGGTTCTACTGGGAGCGCGAGCCCTGTTCTTCCGGAGGCTCACCGGTGATGGCCGGGTCGTCGCCTGGTGCCGCACATCGTACCCACGACCCGCTGGCACCGCCGACCAGCACCGGCAGGCGTGTCCGGCACACGCCGGGGGCAGCCGCCGTCACCGACGAGGTCCTCGCCGACCGAGAGCGTAGGGTCGGGCTGGTCGCTGCCGACACGCCGGCACGCATCCACGACGACCGACGGGTTCCGACCATGCTGCTCCTGCTTCCGTCCGATCCGCTGGACCCGCGCCAGGTCGACGAGCACTTCCGGCCCGAGGCCCAGGCTGCACGTGCCGCCGGGATCACCACCGGCCTGGTCGACCACGACGCGCTGGTCCGGGACGACGCGGCCGCGGCGGTCCGGACCGTCCCGGACGACGACGACGTCGTGTACCGGGGCTGGATGGTCCGCTCCGAGCAGTACCGCCGGCTGGCGGAGGCGCTGGCTCGGCGTGGTGCTGTCCTGCGTACCGGTCCCGACCAGTACGCCCAGGCCCACGAGCTGCCCGGCTGGTACGACGCGCTGGCTGCCTGGACGCCGCCGACAGTGTGGACCGCGGGGTTCGACCAGGACGCCTTCGAGGCGGCCCGCACCCGCCTGGGACCAGGCCCGGCGGTGCTCCGCGACTGGACGAAGTCGATGAAGCACTACTGGGCGACGGCCTGTTTCATCCCCGACCTGGCCGACGCTGACGCCGCCTGGCGGGTCGCGACCCGGTTCTGCGAGCTGCGGGACGACGACCGGACCGGAGGTCTCGTGCTGCGACGCTACGAGCCGTTCACCGGCGGCGAGGTGCGCACCTGGTGGGTCGACGGCGCGATGGCCCTCACCGGTCCGCACCCCGACACCCCCGACCAGTCCACGACCGCCGTCGAGCTGACCGGCCTGGCGCGCGCCGTGGACGGCCTCGGCCTGCCCTTCGTCACCGTCGACCTCGCCCGACGAGACGACGGGCAGTGGCGGGTGGTCGAGCTCGGCGACGGTCAGGTCAGCGACCGCCCCACCACCATGGACCCCGGGCTGCTCGTCGCAGCCCTGCGTCGAACCTGACGTTGCTACCGCCCGTGACCTGGCCCGCGGCACGTACCTGTCCGACGACCGCGGGACCTGGACGGTCGCTGCGAGGCCGAGGCGTGCCGTCGTCGCCGGGCGCACGGGCACGACCGAGGAGCCGTCCGGGCGGCCGCTGCGACACCTGAGGATCCGTCCGCATTGGCGCAGATCTTGCCGAGTTGCCCGACCCAGGCCAGGCTCGGGTTCATGGAGGCCACGACGCTAGACCTGGAGCGTCGGCTCCGGTTCGCCGGCCTGCGCGTGACCCGTGCTCGGACGACGGTGCTCGCCGCGGTGCACGCGCACCCGCACGCCGACGCCGACATGGTGATGGACGCTGCGCGGCGGACGCTGTCAGACCTGTCGCGCCAGGCGGTGCACGACTCGCTGCGGGCACTGGTCGAGGTGGGTCTGGTGCGGCAGTTCCAGCTGGGACCGGTGGTGCGGTTCGAAGCCTGGAGCCCCGACGACGCCCACCACCACGCGGTGTGCACCTCGTGCGGGCGGATCACCAACGTGGACTGTGTCGGCGACGGCCCGTCGTGCTTGTCCCCGGCCGACAGCCGGGGGTTCCACGTCAGGGCGGTCGAGGTGGTGTACCGGGGCCTGTGCTCGGACTGCGCCGGCCGACCCACGGAGAACCCACGATCGACAGACCTGGCGCAGGACGACCGGCGTCCCAGCCATGCCTGGGACGAGCCGTCCTCAGAACCGCTCGTCAAGCACCGGCTCGACACTGTCGTCGGGGCCGCGGTACGAAGCTCGTCGTACCCCTCCAGCCGCCATGCCCGCATCAGCCGCGTCGTGGCCGGGCCCCGGTCCGACCCGCTGTCCGGGTCTCAGCCCGGCAGTTCTGAGACCTGGTCCCACGCCGGTGCCGACAGCTGGTCCCAGCGCCTGTCGTCCGGCACCACGTCCCAGCCCGGGCCGCCCGACGTCCAGCCGCTGACCGAGATGTCCGACGGCTGGTCCCGACGCGAGTCCGACGCCTCGACGCCGCTCGAGCCCGTCCCCCAGGCCGACGACCGGCCCGCCGCCGGCACCGCGCCGGAGCACCAGCCGCCCCGCATGGACGGCCCGCCGGAGGGGCGCGCGGTCGCCGACGGGCCCGTCCCGTCGGCTGCGCTGGAGGCCCGACCTGCGTGGTTCCCCACGGAGACCCTCCCCGCCCGGCCAGCGGTCGACGCGCTGGTCCGCCCGGCGGCAGCCGCCGAGGCCGCTGCCGGCGCGTCCGGGACCGGGTCCCCGAGCCCGGTGAGCCAGGCGCTGCCGACCCGGCGACGCGCCCTGCGCGAGGCCTCCCGTCCGCAACCTGTCTGATCGCCACAGTCGAACTAGGATCACACTGTGACCGACTCACCGACCGACTCGCCTGACACCACTCCCACCTGTCCCGTCACGCACCGGTCGCAGCCGGTGCGCGGCACGGCGAACGACCAGTGGTGGCCGAACCGGCTCAACCTGCGGATCCTCGCGAAGAACCCCGCCGAGGCGCGCCCCGACCCGGGATTCGACTACGCCGCAGCGTTCGCGACGCTCGACCTGCCGGCGGTGAAACGCGACATCGCCGAGGTGCTCACGACCTCCCAGCCGTGGTGGCCGGCCGACTTCGGCCACTACGGCCCGCTCATCATCCGCATGGCCTGGCACTCGGCGGGCACCTACCGCTCGAACGACGGGCGCGGTGGTGCCGGGTCGGGCCAGCAGCGGTTCGCCCCGCTGAACTCCTGGCCGGACAACGTCAGCCTGGACAAGGCACGGCGCCTGCTGTGGCCGGTGAAGAAGAAGTACGGGCAGCAGATCTCTTGGGCGGACCTCATGATCCTCGCCGGGAACGTCGCCCTGGAGACCATGGGCTTCCCGACCTTCGGTTTCGGCGGCGGTCGCCCCGACACGTGGGAACCTGACGACGACGTCTACTGGGGCTCCGAAGACACCTGGCTGGGCACGGCGGACCGCTATTCCGGCGAACGTCAGCTGGAACGACCGCTGGCCGCCACGACGATGGGCCTCATCTACGTCAACCCGGAAGGCCCCGAGGGCGAGCCAGACCCCGCCAGGGCCGCCGTCGACATCCGCGAGACCTTCGAACGCATGGGCATGGACGACGAGGAGACCGTCGCGCTCATCGCCGGCGGGCACACCTTCGGCAAGACCCACGGCGCCGCCCCCGAGGGCGACCATGTCGGCCCCGACCCGGAGACGGCACCGCTGGAAGCCCAGGGACTGGGCTGGGCCAGCACCTTCGGCACCGGCGTCGGCGACGACACCATCACCTCCGGGATCGAGGTCACCTGGACCTACCACCCGACCCGGTGGGACGACGAGTTCCTGCACATCCTGTACGCCTACGAGTGGGAGCTGACC
>JAVBSR010000024.1:0-7367 GCA_031556715.1 Cellulomonas sp. | reverse complement strand
GAACGGCCGCCCGCCCCTGCCCGACGGCTTCGGCATCAAAGGCTCGACCCGAGCCCACGCAGCATCCGAGAACACCTGAGCACGCGACATGCTTCAAGTCTCGTGCGACCCACCCCGGAAGGTTATGAGACACGCCCTAGTCGTCGGAGGTGACGATGGTGTCGTCGGAGGTGTCGCCGGGCTGGGCGCCGAGGACGGCATGCTCGTCGGGGCGCAGGGGCAGGATGTGGGCCAGGTAGTTGGCGGCGGCCTCAGACATCGGGACGTCGCGGCTCTGGGCCTGGGACATGAACCAGCGGTGCTCCAGCAGCTCGTGGTAGATCTCTGCGCCTTCGAGCTTGCCGCGCAGCTCGCGGGGCACGGCGCGGACCGCCGGTTCGAACACGAGGGTCAGCCAGTCGAGGGCGACGAACGACTCGTCGTCCTGCTGGCGGCCGGTGGCGGCGCACCACTCGTCCAGGTCGCTGAGCAGACGCCGGGCCTGGTTCTCCTGGACGTCCAGGCCGGTCAGGCGCATCAGGCGGCGTGAGTGGTGCCCCGCGTCGACGACCTTGGGCTGGATGTGCACCGTGGCGTCCGGCTCGGTGGCGATGGTCAGCTCGTCCACGTCGAATCCCAGGTCGTTGAGCCGGTCGATGCGAGCCTGCACCCGCCAACGCTCGTCGAGGCTGAACGACTCCACGTCGGTCAGCATCGCCCACAGGTCGGTGTAACGCTTGACCAGGGCGTCGCCGATGCCGGTGACGTCCTCGTCTCCGGGCAGGAAATGGCCGGCCTGCAGGTCCATGAGCTCGCCGATGATGTTGACCCGTGCCACGTCCAGGTCGTAGCGGCGCTGTCCGCGGGACAGGGTCTCGTGCAGGTCACCGGTCTCCGCATCGACCAGGTAGGCGGCGAACGCCCCGGCGTCACGGCGGAACAGCGTGTTGGACAGCGACACGTCACCCCAGTAGAACCCGGCCAGGTGCAGCCGGACCAGCAGCACCGCCAGGGCGTCGATCAACCGGGTGGCGGTGTCCGGGCGCAGCGCCCGGCTGAACAGCGCCCGGTACGGCAGCGAGAACGGCAGGTGCTCGGTGACGAGCACCGCCTCGAGCGGCTCGCCGTCAGGGGTCGCCCGGCCCGCGACGACGCCGAGCGGAGCCACCCCCGGCACGTCCAGCCGCACCAGCTGGCGCAGCAGGTCGTACTCGCGGTAGGCGATCGGTTCGCGGATCTCCTTGACCGCGATCACCCGGCCGGAGAGGTGGACGAACCGGACGACGTGCCGGGAGATGCCGCGCGGCAGCGCGGCCAGCAGGTCGTCCGGCCAGCCCACCAGCGGCACGTGCCACGGCAGGTCGAGCAGGGCCGGGTCCGGTGCCGCCGCCGTGATCTGCAGGCTTGGATGAGCCACCACGCCATTGTCCGCTCAAGGGCGCCCGGTGCCGCTCGGCCGAGGCCAGCGGAGAGCCGATCGAGCGAACGGCCGGTCGAGCCCACGGCGACAGACCAGACCAGGTGGGCGTCGGCCCCAGGGCGCACGACCACGGTGGGCCAGGACGCCGCGAGCGGGTGGGCAGGTCGCCGTGCCGTCGGCCGCCTGGGGACGGCCGTGTCGGACCCGGCCGTCCCCAGGGAGGTCACGGTGAGGCGGGTGTCTCCTCGGGCGCGGTCGTCTCCTCGGGCACCGTGCCGTCGGGCACCTGCTCGGGCGAGTCACTCGGCTGGACGAAGCTCTGGTACACGCTGTCCAAGAACGACGCGAACGTCTCGACGTCCCCAGGTGCGCCCGCGTACTGCTGGCCGGCGACGACGACCGTCGGGGTGGTGGTCACCTTGCCGCGCCAGTCGGACGGCGACGGGGCGGCCTCGGCGGCCCGGCCGGTGGCGTCGTCGACCCAGTCGGTGAAGTTGTGCGCACCGATGCACGAGCGCACGTCGGAGGAGTCGACGCCAGCGTTCTTGACCAGGTCGACCAGCTTGGCATCGGTCATGCCCTCGGCGCCCAGGCCGGGCTGCGCGGCGAGCAGGGCGCTGTGCACGTCCAGAGCCCGGTCAGGGGTGTTGGCGGCGACGCAGGCGAACGCGTTGGCGGCGCGCCTGGCATAGTCGCGGTCGGTGGCACCCAGGGTGGTCGCCGGGGACGGCTCGGCCGTGGGCTCGGCGGACGGGTCGGTGGTGGGTACCGCAGCTGCGGCGGTCCGGGTCTCCAGGGCGATCGGGTGGATCTCCAGCGTCAGGTACCCGCTGGTGACCGCACTGGTCAGGGTCGCACCCGAGGCCTGCCAGAACTCGGCGCTGGCCGGGTCGCCGTAGTCGACGTACATGACGATGTCGAGCGTCCCAGAGCTGCGGCTGGAGATGTCGCTGGGTGTCGGGTTGCCGTCCGCGGGGATGGGGTCGGTCTTGACCGCCGTGGCCACGGTCCCGTCGCCGGTGACGAGCAGCCCGTCGCTGGCCATGTTCTCCGGGCCGATCCGGCCGGACCGAATGATCTCGCGCACCACCACCACGGCGGCGACGACCACCGCGACCACCGCGACCACCGCACCGGCGCGCAACGCGAACCGCTTGATCAGGGCGGTGCGCCGCCGTCGGGTCCGCTCGACCTCGGCCAGCTTGCGGTTCTCGGCCCGGCGTTCCTTGGCCGCCTGCTTCTGACGCGCCTCACGTTGACGACTCATGACGACGAAGTATGCCGTGCCTGGCTGAGGAAAGGGCTGGAATCGTGGTCTGCGACCTGCACCAGCCGGATATCCTGGGCGCACGTGCAGGCTGGCGGTGCCGGGTGCGCGGAGGAAGGCAGACGCGCCGAGGAGTCCGGGCGGAACGACAGGAGTGCCATGACAGCGCCAGGCGACCAGGAGCCGACCCGACCCGGCCCCCAGCCGGACGGGGCGCCAGACGGTACCGCCCCGCCGCCCCCGTCGGACCCTGCCGAACCGCAGCTGCCGCCCTACGTTGCCCCCGACGCCACGGTCGCGATCCGCCGGCAGGTGGCGGGGCCGCACGGTGCGCCGCAGCCGCCGCCCTCAGGGTGGGCACCTGCCTCGGGCCACCCGCCCGTCCCGCCCGCTCCTGGTGCACCGACCGGCCCGCCGGCCTGGGGCACTGCTCCAGCTGTGCCAGGCGTCGCACCGCTGCCCCCGGTCCCGCCCCTCCCAGGAGCTCCCGACCAGTCGGTGTGGGGTGCCCCGGCCGTGCCGGCGCCTGCTGCCCAGCCCGACCCGGTGTTCCTGCCGGTAGCACCGGTCCCTCCACCGCCGGCTCACGGGACGTCGGCCTGGGACGCCCCGCCCGCACCGTCGGTCTTTTCGGCACCGGCTCCACCCGTGCCGCCGGCGCCCGGCTCGTGGCCCCCGGCCCCGCTCGGCGGGCCGGATGCGGTGCACCCTGCGGTGGCCGGTGATCTTCCTGCGGTGCCGGTCGCCGGCGCTCCGCCTGTCGTCGCGGTGCCGGGCTTTCCTCCGGTGCCTGCCGCGCCAGCTCCGGCGCCCCCTGTGGTGCAGGGCGGCTCACCGGCGACGACGGCGCCCGACCTCCCACCAGGCCCACCCGCCCCCTCCCCGTCGGTTCCTCCCGTCCCGCCTGCCGCAGGTGTGCGTGTCGCTGTCGGCGGCACGGTACCGGAGCCTGATGCGGCAGAGGTGCCCTGGCCTGACCATGCGCCGACCGTCGGACAGCTCGCTGTGGGGCAGCCCTGGCCTGGGTCGGAGGGGCACGTGCCGGGGCTCGGCGCCCCGCTGGCCGTCCCGTCCGGCAGCACCCCGCCGAGCGGTGGGCCCGGTCCGGCTGGCCCTGAAACCTACGACGCCGCAGCGGCGGTGTGGACCGAACCGTTCGACGAGACCGTCGCGTTCGACTTCCCCGTGGTCCCGCAGCTGCCGGACGCGGCGCCGACCGTCGTCGGGGTCCCGGCCAGCCCCGGCCTGGGCTACGCCGGCCCGCCGGTACCGGACCAGCTCCCCAGGCCGGACCAGCCCGCAATGCCCGACCAGCACCCGGCGCCCGACCAACTGCTAGCGCCCGACCAACTCCCAGCGCCCGACCAGCACCTGGTGCCGGAGGCGTACACAGCGCCGGACGCGTACACGGTGCCCGACCAGTACCCGGCCGGCCCGCTGGCGCAGTACCCGGCCGCTCCCGCGCAGTATCCGGCCACGGCCTACCCGGGCACGCCTGGATCAGGCTCGTCCGAGCATCCTCCCGGTGCCGCGCAAGACCCGTGGGCTGCGCCCGACGAGGGCAAGAAGCGGAAGGTGCTGTGGCTGGTCGTCGCCGGCGCGGCGGCACTGGTCGTGGTGGTCGCCGTCGGGGCGTTCTTCATGTGGGGCAGGCTCTCCGGGGACGGTGGGGCTCAGGCCTCGGCGGACCGCCAGGTCGCGATCGAAGGTGCGGTGAAGGGCTATCTGGAGGCGGTCGCCGAGGGCGACGCGGCCTCGGCGCTCAAGCACCTGGCCGAGGAGCCGGACTCCACCCGGCTGCTCACCGACGACGTGCTCGCCGCATCGAACAAGACCGCCGCCCTGACCGACATCAAGGTCAAGGTCGTCACCTCGACAGGTGATGCCGTCAAGGTCAAGGCCAGCTACCGGCTGGGTGGCAAGGACGTGGACCAGACCTTCACCGTCACCGAGCGCGACGACGACTGGGCGGTCGTCGACGGGACGGCGACGGTCGACCTGTCCGTGTCCACCAAGGGCCTGCCGCTGGCGGTCAACGGTCAGACCGTGCCCGACGCGTCGGCGGTCGTGCTGTTCCCCGGCAGCTACACGCTCACGGTCGAGGGCGACCCTGGTGTGTACATCACGCTGGGCAACGCGACCTTCCAGGTCACCAGTGCTGACGACGTCAAGGTCCCCACCATCTCGGCGGCGCTGACCGACGACGGTGCGGCGGCGTTCCGCCAGGCCGTGCGAGCGTCGGTGGAGGCCTGCGTGGCGTCGCCGAACCTGGCGTCCGGCTGTTCCGGGAGCGGGCTCGACGTACCAGAGAGCATGAACGACGGCACCGTGACGACCGAGGGGACGGTCGTGCGGACGCTCAGCCCCGACCTGAGCGCCGAGCTCGACGGGTTGGCGCCGCGGCTGTCCGGCACCAACCCGTCCCGGGCCTACGCCGTGGCGCCGAACGGGCTGGTCAACATCGCCGTCACCGGCACCCGCGACGGCCAGGAGGTCGCTGGCGACGTGCTCAACAAGGACACCGGGCAGCCAGGCTTCCAGCTGGGCACCCCGGAGGTCGACATGACCGACCCGGCGCTTCCCGTGACCTGGTCGGGTCGCTAGTCGGTATCGGGCCTACGGCGGGCCGGAGCCGGATACCCTGTGCCCACGCGCGGGAAGCGAAGGAGGTGCCATGACAGCGCCAGACGATGGGGAACCGACCGGACCCGGTACGCCCAGCCTGCGCCCTGACGGACTGCCTGTAGTCCCCGACCTCGTCCCGCCGTCCGTCCCCGGCGCCGCGCCGCCCGACGTGCCTGCGCCCGTCCCGCCGGAGCCCGGCCCGAACGGGGTCCCGGCGGCACCACCCGACCCGGACCTGCACGACACCGTCGTCCACCCCCGAAGCGCGGGCTGTCTGATTCCCGAGTCTCCGCCCCCGGCCGCCCTCGTACCTCCGCCCGGGCCGACGCCGGCCCCGCTCCCAGGCGCGGGCCTGTCACCTGTGCCCGGTGCTTCGGTGCATGGGTCGGTCGCCCCGTCGGCCCCTGGCGGGCCTACGGTCGGTCAGCCTGGCGGGCCGGCTGTGCTCGTGCCGCCAGCCCCGTACGGGCAGCCTGGCCCGGCAGGGCCGTTACCCCCGCCGGGGCCTGCCGCCGCGCCGCAGGCGCTTGCCCCGACCGGCGCGCCGCCGCCCGGTGGGTACGCTCCGGGTGTGCCGGCTGCCCTGCCGACCGCCGGGTACGTGCCGGGCATGCCGCCGGTCAACGGGTACGTGCCGGGGGCGCCGTCGTCGGCCGTTCCTCTGCAAGCCACTGCTGGGCGGCCCGGGATGCCGCCTGCCGCTCCGCCCGCGGCGTCTGTCGGGCCCACCGCCGCGCCCGGCCTGGCACCGCCCGGCGTCGGGAACCTGTCCGCCCCCGGTGCCTCGCCGACGTCCGCAGGCCAGTACCCGGTGGTGCCCGGGTCGTACCCCGGCCCGGCCGGGCCCTATACCTTCGACCCGATGCTGTCGGACGCGACCGCGCACGACGAGCGCGCGGCACCTGCCTCCCCGGAGCGGAGCCAACGTCAGAAGATGCTGCGGCTGACGCTCGTCGGGGTGCTCACGCTCGTCGTCGCCCTGGCGGTGTTCCTCATGGCGAGTACCGGTGGCAGCGAGGCGCAGGCGTCCGCGTCGGCCTCGGCGAGCCGCACCGCTGCGGCCGAGGGTGCGGTGGCCGGATATCTGGATGCGGTCGCCCGGGGCGACGCGGGCCGCGCGTTGGACTACCTCGCGGAGACGCCGAGCTCGACCGCGCTGCTCACCTACGACGTGCTCGACCAGTCGCGTGAGGCTGCCAAGCTCACGGTCGTGGACGTCAGGGCCCGTTCGTCGTCGGACGACTCCGTCGCAGTCAAGGCCAACTACCGGCTGGGCGAGGCGGGAGTCGACCAGACGTTCACCGTCAAGGAGGTCGGCGGCAGCTGGAAGATCGTCGGGGGCACGGCCACGGTCGACCTGTCGGCCGTGGCGGGGGACCTGCCGCTGGCGGTCAACGGCCAGGCCGTGAAGGACTCGTCGAAGGTCGTGCTGTTCCCCGGCAGCTATGCGCTCACGCTGACAGGCGACAAGGGGAAGTACTTCACGCTGGGAACCACGACCTTCCAGGTCACCAACCTGGACAACGTCAAGCTCCCCGCCATCTCGGCGGCGCTGACGGACGACGGCGTCGCGGCGTTCCGCCAGGCCGTGCGCGCCGCGGTGGATGCCTGCGTGGCGTCACCCGACCTTGCCTCCGGGTGCCCAGGGAGCGGCCTCGACCTGCCCGCACAGCTGCCCGACGGGACGGTGATCACCGAAGGGTCGGTCGTGCGGACGCTCAGCCCCGAGCTGGACGCCGCCCTCAACGCGCTCGTACCGAGGCTCAGCTCCACCAACCCGGCCTCGGCCTACGCCCCGGTTCCCGAGGGGCTGGTGAACATCGCGTACACCGGCACCCTGGGCGACCAGCCGGCGGGCGGCGACCTCACCAACGTCCGGACCGGAGCACCAGGTTTCCCGCTGACCACCCCCCGGGTCGACATGACCGACCCGGGCCTGCCCGTGACCTGGTCAGACCGGTAGCCGTCCGCCGGGAGGGAGGCCCCCCCCGCCGGGGGCGGGGGCGGCCGGGGGCGGGGGGCCCGAGCGACCCGCCCCCGCCGGGCACGGGAGGGGGCGCCCGCGGCGAGGTGACC
>JAVBSR010000022.1:0-23554 GCA_031556715.1 Cellulomonas sp. | reverse complement strand
GTACCGGTGAGCAGCAGCCGGGGCGGACCACCGGAGACTCGGGTCACGGTGCAGTCGTGCCAGCGCAGCCCACCCGGGGCACCCAGCGCCTTGGCGACGGCTTCCTTGGCCGCGAACCGTGCCGCCAGCGACTGGTCCGGCAGCTCCCGCTCGTCCGGGGTGAACAGCCGGTCCCGCAGCCGCGGCACGCGCACCAGCGTGGCGACGAACCTGCCCACGTCCACCACGTCGATCCCCACCCCGACGATCACCAGGGAACCTCACCGGTGCGACACTTTCCCGCCAGTGCGACTGTTCGAACGGTCGCACAGGCGGGAAAGTGTCGCTCGGTCGGACGGACGGACACGGCTACTCGACCGTGACGGACTTGGCCAGGTTGCGGGGCTGGTCGACGTCCAGGCCCTTGGAGTGGGCCAGCTCGCAGGCGAAGATCTGCAAGGGGACCACCGTCAGCAGCGGGGCCAGCAGCGTGGGGCACTGCGGGACGCGGAACACCCCGTCGGCGAACGGCACGACGTCCTCGTCCCCGTCCTCGGCGATGACCAGGGTGCGGGCGCCGCGGGCCCGGATCTCCTGGATGT
This sequence comes from Cellulomonas sp., assembly GCA_031556715.1. Taxonomy (GTDB): domain Bacteria; phylum Actinomycetota; class Actinomycetes; order Actinomycetales; family Cellulomonadaceae; genus Cellulomonas. The sequence goes on along the minus strand of JAVBSR010000022.1, from coordinate 22,973 downwards.
TGGAGACCACCTTGGAGTGCAGCGAGTGCCGGCCGCGCGGCGAGGGCACGACGACGAACACCGGCTGGCCGGGTTCGACCAGGGCGATCGGCCCGTGCTTGAGCTCGCCGGCCGCGAAGCCTTCGGCGTGGATGTAGGCCAGCTCTTTGAGCTTCAGCGCGCCTTCCAGCGCCACCGGATAGCCGACGTGCCGACCCAGGAACAGCACGGTCCGGGTGTCGGCCATCCACCGGGCGATCTCGCGCACGTGGTCGGAGCGGTCGAGCACGGTCTGGAGCTTGTCCGGCATGGCCCGCAGCTCGGCCAGCTTGCTGGCGACCTCGTCGGTGAACAGGGTGCCGCGCAGCTGGGCCAGGTACAGCCCGAGCAGGTAGGCGGCGGTGATCTGCGCCAGGAACGCCTTGGTGGACGCCACGGCGATCTCCGGCCCGGCGTGGGTGTACAGCACCGCGTCGGACTCGCGCGGGATGGTCGACCCGTGGGTGTTGACGATGGACAGCGTGGCCGAACCCTGCTCGCGGGCGTACCGCACCGCCATGAGCGTGTCCATGGTCTCCCCCGACTGGGAGACGGCCACGACGAGGGTCCGCTCGTCGACCACCGGGTCGCGGTAGCGGAACTCGTGCGCCAGCTCGACCTCGACCGGGATCCGGCACCAGTGCTCGATGGCGTACTTGGCGACGTGCCCGGCGTAGGCGGCGGTGCCGCAGGCCACGACGACGATCTTGTTGACGGCCCGCAGCACCGACTCAGGTGTCCGGATCTCGTCGAGCATCAGGTTGCCCAGGGCGTCGGTGCGACCCAGCAGGGTGTCGGCCACGGCGTGCGGCTCGTCGGCGATCTCCTTGTCCATGAACGACCGGAAGCCGCCCTTCTCGGCGGCCTTGGCGTCCCAGTCGACGGTGTACCGGCGGGCTTCCTTCGGCTGTCCGGCGAAGTCGACGACCTCGACGGACGTCGGCGTGATGGTGACGATCTCGTCCTGCCCCAGCTCCATCGCCTGGTTGGTGCGCGCGATGAACGCCGCGACGTCCGAACCGAGGTAGTTCTCCCCGTCGCCGAGCCCGACGACCAGCGGCGAGTCGTGACGCGCCCCGACGACCACGCCCGGCTGGGAGGCGTGGACGGCCAGCAGGGTGAACGTCCCGTCGAGCTGGGCGACGACCGTGCGCATCGCGGCCGTCAGGTCACCGGTGGCCTGGTAGGCGCGGTCCATGAGGTGCGCCACCACCTCGGTGTCGGTCTCGGACGCGAACTCGTCGCCCTCGGCCAGCAGCCCGGCCTTGAGCGAGGCGAAGTTCTCCACGATCCCGTTGTGGATGACCGCCAGGTCGCCGCAGACGTGCGGGTGGGCGTTGGTGTCGGTCGGCCCGCCGTGGGTGGCCCACCGGGTGTGCCCGATGGCCGCGGTCCCGGGGTCCAGCGGGTGCTCGTCGAGCTCGGCGACGAGGTTGCCCAGCTTCCCGGCCTTCTTCGCCGTCTGCAGGCCCTGGTCGGTGACGACCGCGACGCCCGCCGAGTCGTACCCCCGGTACTCCAGCCGCCGCAGGCCTTCGACCACGACCTCGAGCGGACGACCACTGGCCGGACCGCCGCCGACGTATCCCACGATGCCGCACATGACGACCATGGTAGGGGCTACCTCCGCCCGGACTTTCCGCAGCGGGGCGAACCTCGCGAACCCGACCCGTCCGGCGGAGCGCAAGACCTGGCGGGCCTGCGCCCGCCAGGAAGTATCGACAAACGTCACGCCCCCGCCGCCAGGCTCCGCGCCCGATGTCGTGCACAATCGGCAGGTGGCCGCTTCCCTCTCGTCGACGCCCTACGTGGACCTCTCCCGGGACGACTGGGCGCGCCTGTCGGCCTCCACTCCCCTGCCGCTGACTGCCGACGACGTGCGGCGCCTGCGCGGCATCGGCGACCCCATCGACCTGGACGAGGTCGACGTGGTGTACCGGCCGCTGTCGCGCCTGCTGGACCTGTACATCGGGGCGACCCACGGTCTGCACGAGGCCACGGCGGCCTTCCTCGGCGAGAGCACCAGCCGCACCCCGTACGTCATCGGCGTCGCCGGGTCGGTCGCGGTCGGCAAGTCCACCACGGCCCGGCTGCTGCGCGAGCTCATCGCCCGCTGGCCTGCCACGCCCAAGGTCGAGCTGGTCACCACCGACGGTTTCCTGTACCCCAACGAAGAGCTGGACCGCCGCGGCCTCATGGGCCGCAAGGGCTTCCCCGAGTCCTACGACCGCCGCGCCCTGCTGCGGTTCGTCGCCCAGGTCAAGGCCGGGGTGCCCGAGGTGCGGGCCCCGGTCTACGACCACATCGCCTACGACATCGTGCCCGGCGAGCAGGTCGTGGTCACCCGGCCGGACGTGCTCATCGTCGAGGGTCTCAACGTGCTGCAGCCTGCCCGCTCGGCGAGCCGGTCCAACGTCGCGGTGAGCGACTACTTCGACTTCTCCATCTATGTCGACGCCCGCACCTCCGACGTGCGCCGCTGGTACGTCGAACGGTTCCTGTCGCTGCGCAGCACCGCGTTCTCCCAGCCCGGCGCCTACTTCGGGCGTTACGCCGGGCTGACCGACGACGAGACCGTCGGCATCGCCGGGCAGATCTGGGACGACATCAACGCCCCGAACCTGGCGCAGAACATCGTCCCGACCCGGGCTCGGGCCACCCTGGTGCTGCGCAAGGACGCGGACCACCGGATCACCCAGGTCCGGCTGCGCAAGCTGTGAGGTCCTACCCGGGCCCGTCTGCCTCGGGGCCGGGCTCCTCGACTCCGGGCTGCGAGGCGGCGTCCTGCGGCGGGAGCGGACCGGGCGTGCCGGCCGGGCGGTGCGCGGTGAACCGTTGCAGCACCCAGTCCACGACGATCCCGATGGCCACCCCTCCGACGACGCCGACCACGACCGCTGCCAGCGGGTAGTCGCCCAGCACCTTGCCCGCCACCAGCCCGATGCCGGCGGAGTAGACGGCCCACATCGCCGAGGCGACCAGGTCGACCGTCACGAACCGGCGGCGGGGGTAGCGCAAAGCCCCGGCGATCACGTTGACCGCGACCCGGCCTACCGGGATGTACCGCGCCGCGATGATGAAGGCGGCCCCGCGCCGTGCCAGTGCCTGCTCGGCCCAGCGCAGCACGGCCTGGGCCCGGGCCCCGCTGACCACCCCCAGCCGGCGGATCTTGACCATCCGCCCGACCTGGTAGGTGATCTGGTCGCCGGTGAAGGCACCGGCGGTCGCCACCACGAGGATCCCGGCGAGGTTGGGCTGCCCCGTCGAGGCCCACAGTGCCGCCGTCGCGATGACCAGCGACTCGCTGGGGATCGGTGGGAAGAACCCGTCGATGGTGGCGAACAGGTAGACGACGAGAAAGATCCACGGCGTGCTGACGAATCCCTCCGCCCACACCAGCAGCTGGTCCACCCGACGTGCTCCTCTCGACGGGCATCCCCGCGTACGACCACCGTACGGTGTCGGGCGACGACCTGGAACAGCACCCCCCGCCCTCCGGGCCCGTGCGCGCGGCGGGCTGGTGCCCGAGACGTCAGCGCACCCGACGTGCGTAGACCTCGACGAAGCGGCGCAGCACCGGCGGCAGCGCCGTCACACCTGACACCGCGGCGGCGGCCAGCAGGTCGTCCATCTCCTCCGGCGCGAAGTACCCGTGCTGGGCGTAGGTGCGCATCCGCAGCTCGAGGCTGGCCAGGTCCAGCTCGGGGTGGAACTGGGTGGCGTAGGCCCGGCCTACCCGGAAGGCCTGCACGGGGGCACCGTCTCCGGTGGCCAGCAGCACCGCCTCGGGCGGCAGCGTCGTGACGGCCTCCTTGTGCCCGGTGAAGGCGTAGAACTGCGGACCGGCGGCGGAGAACACCGGGTCGGCCGCGCCGTCGGCGGTGACCCGCACTGCCACCCCGGAGACAGGCTCGGAGTAGGTGCGGTCCACCACGGCGCCGACGTGCCGGCCGAGCGTGCCGATGCCGTAGCAGCAGCCCAGGAAGGGCACCTCGGCCGCCAGCAGGTCTTTCAGCAGCCGGTCCAGGTCGGCTTCGACCCGCACCTGGACGGCCGACTTGGCGTGCGTCGGGTCGCTGACGCAGAACGACCCGCCGCCGAGCAGCACCCCGGAGTAGGCGTCGAGGTCCACGTCCCCCAACGGTCCAGCCTCCAGCCGCACCCGGTGCAGCTGCGCCTCGGTCACCCCCGCAGAACGCAGGAAGGCCTCGTACTCGTCGTCTGCTGCTGCGTCCTCGGCCCGGATGCCGAGGAACAGGAACGGCGCCAGGCTGCGGGCAGCGTCGGCCTGAGGCTCGTCGCCTGTGGCGTCACGCCCTGTGTCGTCAGCGATGCTGCTCACCCCTACGGAAGCTCGAATCCCAGCTCGGCCGCCGCGGCGCGCGGCTCGGGCTCGACGGCCCAGTGCCCGCCCCAACCTGCCGACGCCAGTGAACGCGGTTCGGCCCGGTCCAGGTACAGCGTGCCCACCAGGTGGTCGGTCTCGTGCTGCACGATGCGCGCCGGCCAGCCGGTGAGCACCTCGTCGACCGGGTGGCCGTGCTCGTCGGCGCCGGTCAGCCGCACCTGACGCCACCGGTGGACGACCGCGGCGTACCCCGGCACGGACAGGCACCCCTCGTAGAACCCGACGCGCTGGTCGGCGGCGGGTTCGTAGCGCGGGTTGACCAGCACCCGGAAGGGGAAGACCTCGCGTTCGCGCGCCACCTCCAGGTCGGGGTGACCCAGCCCTGGGTCCTCCACGACGGCCAGCGCGAGCGACAGCCCGATCTGCGGGGCGGCCAGACCCACCCCCGGGGCGTCGTGCATGGTGCGACGCATCAACGCCACCAGGGCCGTCAGGGTCGGCGTGTCCAGCTCGCCGTCGTACGGCGCGGCCTGGGCACGCAGCACCGGGTCACCGGCGACCACGATCGGGGCCACGCCGTCGCCGACCTCGTCCAGCAGCCGAGCCACCTGCTCGGCCAGCAGACGCTGGGTCACAACGACAGTCGTTCCCGCACGACGTCGGCCAGCTCGTGGGCGACGCGTTCGGCATCGGACTGGGTCGCCGCCTCCACCATGACCCGCACCAGCGGTTCGGTGCCCGAGGGGCGCAGCAGCACCCGTCCGGTGTCGCCCAGCTCGACGCTGGCCTTGGCGACAGCCTCGGCCAGGGTCTCGTCGGTGTCGACGGCCTTGCGGTCCACCCCGGAGACGTTGACCAGGGTCTGCGGCAGGCGACGCACCGCCGAGGCCAGCTCGGCCAGCGTCGAGCCGGTCGCCGCCACCTGGGAGGCCAGCTGGAGCGCGGTGAGCACCCCGTCGCCGGTGGTCGCGTGCTTGGCGAAGATGATGTGCCCGGACTGCTCGCCGCCCAGCACGTACCCGCCGGCGCGCATCGCCTCCAGCACGTGCCGGTCGCCGACGGCCGTGTCGACGCAGGTGATCCCGACCTCGGACATGGCCAGGCGCAGGCCGAGGTTGCTCATCACGGTGATGACGAGGGTGTCCTTGACCAGGGCGCCCCGGGCGTGCAGCGCGATGGCCAGCGTCGCCATGATCTGGTCGCCGTCGACGATGACGCCGCGGTGGTCCACGGCGATGCAGCGGTCGGCGTCACCGTCGAACGCCACCCCCAGGTCGGCACCGGCGGCCACCGTCGCCACCTGGAGCTGCTCGGGATGGGTCGACCCGCACTTCTCGTTGATGTTGCGCCCGTCGGGCGAGGCGTTGATCACCACGACGTCCGCCCCGGCGTCGCGCAGCGCCTCCGGGCCGACCTCGCTGGCAGCGCCGTTGGCGCAGTCCACCGCGATCCGCAGGCCGTGCAGGGGGTAGCGCACCGTGTCGACCAGGTGCTCGATGTACTGCGCGTCGGCCCGCCCGGTGTCGACCCGGATACGGCCGACGTCCACGCCGACCGGACGGGCCCACTGCTCGCCGAGGCGCGCCTCGATGGCCATCTCCAGCTCGTCGTCGAGCTTGTGACCACCGGCGGCGAGGAACTTGATCCCGTTGTCCGGCATCGGGTTGTGCGACGCGGACAGCACCACGCCGAGGTCGACCCCGATGTGCGCGGTGAGGAAGGCCACCGCCGGGGTCGGCAGCACCCCGACGTCGATGACGTCCACACCGGCCGAGGCCAGGCCCGCCGACACCGCCGCCGACAGGAACTCCCCCGAGGCGCGCGAGTCGCGGCCGACCACCGCCCGGGGACGGTGCCCCTCGAACACCCCTTTGGTCGCCAGCACGTGCGCAGCGGCGACCGACAGGTCCAGGGCCAGCTCCGCTGTGACGTCCCGGTTGGCCAGACCTCGGACTCCGTCCGTCCCGAACAGTGCAGCCATTCGCCGGCTCCTTCGCTATGGCACCCCTGCCGTGAGATGAGACCGCCCGGCCTCGTCGCGAGACGAGGCCGGGCGGGATGCGCTCAGCGCTTGGAATACTGCGGGGCCTTGCGGGCCTTCTTGAGCCCGGCCTTCTTGCGCTCGACGACACGGGCGTCCCTGGTGAGGAACCCCGCCTTCTTCAGCGCGGGACGGTTGTGCTCGGCGTCGATGGCGTTCAGCGCCCGGGCGATGCCCAGCCGCAGCGCACCGGCCTGGCCGGAGATCCCGCCACCGGTGATCCGGGCGACGACGTCGAACCTGCCCTCGACGTCCACCACCTTCAGCGGCGAGCCCACCAGCTGCTGGTGGACCTTGTTCGGGAAGTAGTCCTCCAGGGTGCGGCCGTTGATGGTCCACGTCCCGGTGCCCGGGATCAGGCGGACGCGGGCGATGGCCTCCTTGCGCCGGCCCAGGGCCCGGCCCGGAGCGGTCAGCGACTGGCCGCGCCCGGTCGGCGCCTCGGTCTCGGAGGTGTAGCTGGTCGGTGTCTCGTCGTCACTGTCGACGGTGGCCTGCGCCACGGTGGTCTCTGCCACTAGGTTCCTCGCGTTCTTGTCGTCGTCGCGCCGGCTCAGGCCTGCTGCGCGACCTGCGTCAGCTCGTAGGGCTCGGGTCGCTGGGCGGCGTGCGGGTGCTCAGGACCCGCGTACACCTTGAGCTTCGCCAGCTGCTCACGGCCCAGGGTGGTCTTCGGCAGCATGCCGGCGACAGCCTTCTGGATCACCCGGGTGGGGTGCTTGTCCAGCAGCTCGCCGACCGGGGTGGCCCGCAGACCGCCCGGGTAGCCGGAGTGCCGGTAGGCCATCTTCGTCTGCCGCTTGGAGCCGGTGAGGGCGACCTTCTCGGCATTGACGACGATGACGAAGTCACCGGTGTCGACGTGGCGGGCAAAGCTCGCCTTGTGCTTGCCACGCAGCAGCGTGGCGGCCTGGCTGGCCAGCCGACCCAGGACGACATCGGTTGCATCGATGACGTGCCAGGTCCGCTCGACCTCGCCCGGCTTCGGAGTGTACGTGCGCACGTTCGTAGCCTTCTCGTTCGCGTGTGGGCCGACGGTGCACGCAAGAGCACACCGGTCGGTACGGTGCCGCACCATCCACGATCCGGCGAGTGGGGCACCGGACCCAGCAGCGGCGCCACGGTGGTGAGAAGCCACCGGCGCGCGCTCGGACGCACGACGGGCTATACGATAGCGGCCCGGCACCACAACGGCAAAGGACCGGCGAGCCATCCCAGCGACGGCAGCTGGCGGCCCCGGCGTCCTGCTGCCACCGTGGAACCATGACGTACGACACATCTGGCACCAGCGCCGACCCCGAGCTGGGCACCGAGGGCGACACCGACCAGCTGTCCGGCGACGATACGCTCGACCCGACCTATCTGCGCGACGACTACGAACCGCCTGACCAGAGCCGGACCAACCACTGGGGCGAGACGCCGTGGGAAGAGGTCCACGGCGAGCCCTTGAACCTGCGCCTGGCCGAGGAAGAACCGGAAGTCTGGGAGGACAGCGTCGAGGGGTCGCCCAGCACCGAGAGCTCGGGCGTGCACGTGACCGACGACACCGACGGCAGGTTCTCCGACGAGCTGTGACCGCGCCACCGGCGGGGCTGCTCGCCCCGCCACGTTCGGTCAGCACCTCAGTCCAGCACGGCTCCGCTCAGTCCAGCACCCTCGGCCCGGCCTCGCCCAGTCCAGCACCGCCCAGTCCGGCACTGCTCGGCCTGGCACTGCTCAGTCCGGCACCGGGTCCCGACGTGCCCGGGTCTGCACCGACCGGGCGGCCAGCTGGTCGTCGGGCGGGTAGACCACCTCTTCCAGGGTGAGCCCGTGCGCCGGGGCGACGGCCGAGGCCCGACGCCGCGACGCCAGCACCTGGGTCGGCCAGCCGGGTTCGCGTCGCCCCTCCCCCACCGTCAGGCAGGCCCCGACCAGCGACCGGACCATCGAGTGGCAGAAGGCGTCGGCCTCGACCTGGGCCACCACCAGCCCTGCGTCTGGCCCGTCGTCCGGGCGCTGCCAGTCGAACCGCAGCAGGGTGCGCACCGTCGTCGCCTCCGGCCGGGCCTTGGCGTAGGCAGCGAAGTCGTGCAGCCCGACCATCGGCTGGGCTGCGGCGGCCATCGCCGCCACGTCCAGCCCGCCCCGGTGCCAGAGCACGAACGACCGGGTCAACGGGTCGTGACGGCCGTCGCACACCCGGTAGGCGTACCGCCGGGACACGGGCGAGAACCGCGCGTCGAACCCGGGCGAGGCCACCCGCGCGTCGTGCACGACGATGTCGCCCGGCAAGATCCCTGCCAGCCTGCGCGCCAGCACGGGCGGGCCGGACGGTCCGTGCCGCGCCTGCAGCCCGTCCAGCAGGTGCGCTGGCACGTCCAGGTGCGCCACCTGCCCGCGGGCGTGCACCCCGGCGTCGGTCCGCCCGGCGACGACCAGCCTCTGCGGCGCGACGCGCCCGTCGACGACCGGCTCGGTGGCCCGCAGCACCGTGGTCAACGCCTCACCCAGCACCCCGGCGACGGTCCGCAGCCCCGGTTGCGGCGCCCATCCCGAGAACCCCGCCCCGTCGTAGGCGAGGTCCAGCCGCACCCGCACCATCTCGCCCACAGGCTCACGGTAGCCCCTCCGCCGAGCGCCGAGCGGGGTTCGGTGACGATCGCGTCGGCGCATCGCCAGGTAAGACCGCACCCGGTGCGCTGGGCTGTCGTCGCACCAGTGGTCGTCGCCGGCGCAGCGACCGCGGGCGGCGCCTGACTCGACCCGAACAGGCCGAACCTGACGAAAGGGCCGATGCCTGGCGGCGGCGTTGGTACCGTAGAGCCGCTCGGTGCGGGCCCTTGACTGGAGGAGGTGAGGCCACGATGCGCGGCCAACCTCCCAGTCCCGGATCTCCCTAGGAGCACCTGAGGTCCGTCCTCGGGTGGCTCCCGCTCCTGCCCGCCACCATGAGGAGACTCAGCCATGCGCGTCATCCCCGGTTTCCGCGCCGTCCACCACACGAGCCGTCGTACCGTGCTGCCCGAGACAGGCGCCAGCCCCACGACCGAGCCCACCGGGCCGGACGAACGCTCCGAGGCCGAGTCGCTCGTCGAGGCCGCCCTGTACCGCGCCGGCGAGCGGGTGGCCACCCCCGCCTCGTTGGCCCAGACCTACACCCAGCTGAAGGACGACCCCGGTGCGATGGCCTGGATCGCCCTGTACCAGCCCAGCACGACGACCGTCGCCGCGCTGTGCGAGCACTTCGGTCTGCACGAGCTGCTGGTCGAGGACGTGGTCCAGGCCCACCAGCGGCCCAAGCTGGAACGCTACGACTCCACGCTGCTGGCGGTGCTGCACCCCGCCTGCTACCTGGACGCCCAGGAGGAGGTCGCGTTCGGCGAGCTCCACGTCGTCGTGGGCCAGGACTACGTGGTGACGATCCAGCACGGCACGTCGCCAGACCTGTCGGCGGTCAGGGCCCGCATGGAGGCCGAGCCGGACCTGCTGGCCACCGGCCCGGAGGCCGTCCTGTACGCGGTGATGGACGCGGTCGTCGACCAGTACGCGCCTGTCTACCGGGGCCTGGACGTCGACATCGACGAGATCGAGCTGCAGGTCTTCCGCGGCGACGTCGAGGTGTCCCGCCGGATCTACGAGCTGTCGCAGGAGGTGGCCGACTTCGGCCGGGCGGTGCGCTCCACCCAGCGCATCCTCGGCGACCTCTCGGCGGGGTTCGCCAAGTACCGTGTGGACCCCGAGCTGCAGTCCTACCTGCGTGATGTGGCCGACCATCTGACAGAGGTCCGGGAGCGCACCGACGGTTTCCACTCGTCGCTGCGCGACATCCTCACGGTGAACGCCACCTTGGTGGCCCAGCAGCAGAACGCCGAGATGAAGGCGCTGGCCGAGCAGGGCCAGGCTGAGAACGAGCAGATGCGGCGCATCTCCGCCTGGGCCGCCATCCTGTTCACCCCGTCGCTGATCACAGGGATCTACGGGATGAACTTCGACCACATGCCAGAGCTGCCCTGGGCGTTGGGCTACCCCTTCGCCCTGGGCATGATGGTGGTCGCCGGCGGGATCCTGTACTCCCTGTTCAAGCGCGCCGGCTGGCTGTGAGCCTTGCGCGGTCCTGCCTCGCCGGGAGGTCGGGTCGCCACTAGGTTGGGGGCGTGACTTCAGAGCCGTTCACCCTGGTCGTCGACTGCGGCGGCAGCGGTATCAAGGCTTCGGTGCTGGACCTGGCGGGCACGCCCCACGCCTCGGTCGCACGGGTGGCCACCCCTTATCCGCTACCACCGAAGCGGCTGGCCGAGACCGTGGTGACGCTGCGCGACCGGCTGCCCGCCGCGCAGCGGGCCACCATCGGCATGCCCGGGATGATCCGTCACGGCGTGGTCCTTGCCACACCGCACTACGTGACCCGCAGCGGACCGCGATCCGGGACCGATGCGGAGCTGGCCGCAGCCTGGACCGGCTTCGACATCCAGGCGCTGCTGGCCGACCTGCTGGACGTGCCGACGCTGGTGCTCAACGACGCCGAGGTGCACGGGGCGGGTGTGGTGTCCGGCGCGGGGGTCGAGCTGGTGCTGACCCTGGGTACCGGGATGGGCTGGGCGCTGTTCGCCGGGGGTCGGCACGCCCCCCACCTGGAGATGTCGCACGCCCCTTTCACCCGGGCGACGACCTACGACTCGTACATCGGCGAACCGGAGCGGGTGCGGCTGGGCGACGGGCTGTGGTCCCGCCGGGTCCGCCGGGTGGTCGACCACCTACGGCCGGTCGTCATGTGGGACCGGCTGTACCTGGGCGGCGGCAACTCCCGACGGGTCAGCCCGGCGGTGCTGGAACGCCTCGGCGACGACGTCGTCGTGGTGCCCAATGCTGCCGGCATCGTCGGTGGCGTCCGCGCCTGGACCATGCCTCGCTGACCATGCCCCGCCGACCAGGCGACCGCGCCCCGGCGACCAGTCCTGGGGCGGTTCAAGACCCCCATAGGTGAGACGGGCGCATGAGAGGTCGGCGGGGGCGCCGTCTCCGGAGCGGTGGGCGTCAGAGGCTCGCGCAGCGAGCACGGGCAGAGGTGGCGCCCCCGCCGAACCCGGTCCCAGGCGCAGACGACTCGACCGACCACCCCCAGGCGGGTGACGCACCATGCAGAGGCATGGCTGGACGCTCCGGAGGGCTTAGGCTTCCGTTGTGTCCATCTTTGACCGGTTCGTCCCGGCGCCGCGGATGGTGGCCCGGCTGGTCCCCGACCGCGCCCTGCCCGGCGCTCCGACCCGACCGGGTCCGGGTCGGCCGTTCGCGCCCGGCCTGCGTCAGGTCGAGGTGGTCGTCGGCGACACTGCGATCTCCGACCCTGTCGACCCGGCGAAGCACGGCGGGCCGGCGCTGTGCCGTCGTATCGCGATCGACGGGCTGCGGGCGCTGCGCCAGCCCAAGCACGAGACCCTGACCGCCGGGCGCGCCAAGGTCGAGTCCTTCGTCGCGGACGACGTGTTCGGCGCCTCCCGGCTGCTCATCCTCGACGAGCTGCTGGCCGAGACGCTGCTGATCGAGCGCCCGACGCACGGGACGCTGGTCGTCGTGCCGAACCGGCACCTGCTCGCGGTGCACATCCTGGAGTCGGTCCGGGCGATCCCGGCCGCGCTGGGCCTGCTCGGCGAGCTCGCGGTGGTCGAGCACCGGATCGCCGAACCTCTCAGCCCCTGGGTGTACTTCAGGGCCGCGGACGGGCGGCTGTCGCTGCTGGCGAACCCCACGGACCGTCCCAGCCTGGACCCCCGCTTCAACGCTGTGCTGCGAGACCTGGCCTCCGCCGAAGACTGACACCTCCCCGGCCGCAGAGGCCGCACCGGGCTGCTGCACGAGACGACCAGCACAGCACGAGACGACCAGCACAGCAGACAGGGTCGCACCGCCCAGCGGTGCGACCCTGTCTGCGTACGTCGGATCAAGCCTTGTCGTCGGCGTCCTCGACCTTGTCGGTCGGCGCGTCGGCAACCTCGTCGACGACCTGGTCGGCGGATGCCTCGACGGCCTCGACGGCCTCCGGAGCCTCGTCGGCGACGGGCGCGTCGTCCTCGGTCTCCGCGGCAGCCTTGGCGACGGCCTTCTGGGCCGCGCGCTTGACGGCTCGTTCGGCGTCGTTGACCACGGCCTGCTTGGCCGAGACCGGTTCGAGCACCAGCTCGATGACCGCCATCGGGGCGTTGTCGCCCTTGCGCGGTTCGGTCTTGGTGATGCGGGTGTAGCCACCGTCACGCCGGGCCATGGCCGGGGCGATGTCCTCGAACAGCTCTTCGACCACGGCCTTGTCCCGGATCACCCTCAGCACCCGACGCCGGGCGTGCAGGTCGGACGCGACGGCGGCGCGGACCTCGGGATCGGCCAGCCACTCGTCCCTGGCCGCCTTGCGCTGCTCCTCGACGACCTTGCGGTCGTCATGGGTCAGGTCGCGGTCGGAGAACAGGCGCTCGACGGCCTTGCGCTGCTCGGACGACATGTCACGCTGGGCGAACAGGTCCTTGGCGGCGCTGAGCTGCTCGGACGTCAGGTCGCGGTTGGCGAGCAGGGCATCGACCGCCTGGTGCTGAGACTTGACGGCTCGGTGCTGTTCGGGGAGCCTGCCGCGCTTGGCGAAGGTGACCATCCGCTCGGCCAACGGGCGCATCCGCTTGGCCTTGGTCTCGGTCGTGGTGATGGCGCGGTGCTCGAAGAGCTGCGTCGTGAGCTGCGCGAGCATCGCGCGCTCGTGCGCCGGACCCGCGCCCAGCCGCGGCCCCTTGGTGGGTTTGGGCATCGAAATTCAACTCCTTGGCAAGACAGCTGGACTAGTTTCAGAACTGAGCGTCGTCGATGAAACCGGGTTCGTCGTCGGCATAGTACTCGGACGGCTCGAACTCCAGCGGCGAGTCCTTGAGGTTCAGCCCCAGCTCGCCGAGCTTCTCCTTGACCTCGACGATCGACTTGGCGCCGAAGTTGCGGATGTCGAGCAGGTCGGCCTCCGACCGGGCTACCAGCTCGCCGACCGAGTGGATGCCCTCACGCTTGAGGCAGTTGTACGACCGGATCGTCAGCTGCAGCTCTTCGATCGGCAGCGCCAGGTCGGCCGCCAGGGCGGCGTCCGTCGGCGAGGGTCCGATCTCGATGCCCTCGGCGTCCACGTTGAGCTCGTGGGCCAGGCCGAACAGCTCGACCAGCGTCTTGCCGGCCGACGCCAGGGCGTCGCGCGGGGTGATCGCCGGCTTGGTCTCGACGTCGACGATGAGCTTGTCGAAGTCGGTGCGCTGCTCGACACGGGTGGCCTCGACCTTGTACGTGACCTTGAGCACCGGCGAGTAGATCGAGTCGACCGGGATACGGCCGATCTCGGCGTCGAACGACTTGTTCTGCGCCGCCGAGACGTACCCGCGACCGCGCTCGACGGTCAGCTCGATCTCGAGCTTGCCCTTGTCGTTGAGCGTGGCCAGGTGCAGGTCGGGGTTGTGCACCTCGACGCCGGCCGGCGGCACGACGTCGGCCGCCGTGACGGTGCCCGGACCCAGCTTGCGCAGGTACATCACGACCGGCTCGTCGTTCTCCGAGGAGACGACGAGGTTCTTGATGTTGAGGATGATCTCGGTGACGTCCTCCTTGACCCCCGGCACGGTGGAGAACTCGTGCAGCACCCCGTCGATGCGGATGCTGGTGACGGCAGCACCCGGGATCGACGAGAGCAGAGTACGGCGCAGGGAGTTGCCGAGGGTGTAACCGAATCCGGGCTCCAGAGGTTCGATGGTGAACCGGGCGCGGAACGGGGAGACGACTTCTTCGGTCAGCGTAGGGCGCTGGGCGATGAGCACGGTGAAGGTTCCTCTCAGCGGGCGTCCGCTATATGACGCTCCGCACATGGTGCGCGCCGCCCGGCCTCGGTCCACCGGACGACGTGGCGCTCCCCGGCTGGCGACAGCCGGGGAGCACCGTGGTCAGACGCGGCGACGCTTCGGGGGGCGGCAGCCGTTGTGGGCCTGCGGGGTCACGTCCTGGATGGACCCGACCTCCAGGCCAGCAGCGGTCAACGAGCGGATCGCGGTCTCCCGGCCGGAGCCGGGGCCCTTGACGAACACGTCGACCTTGCGCATGCCGTGCTCCTGCGCCCGGCGAGCGGCGGCCTCGGCGGCCAGCTGCGCGGCGAACGGGGTCGACTTGCGCGAACCTTTGAAGCCCACCTGACCCGACGAGGCCCAGGCGATGACAGCCCCGGCCGGGTCGGTGATGGACACGATGGTGTTGTTGAACGTGCTCTTGATGTGAGCCTGCCCGTAGGCGACGTTCTTCTTCTCTTTGCGGCGCGTCTTGCGTGCGCTGGCGCGGGTCTTCGGGGGCATGTTCCGTCTTCCTCGTCGCGGCGCTACTTGCGCCCGGCCTTCTTCTTGCCAGCCACGGTCCGCTTCGGCCCCTTGCGGGTCCGGGCGTTGGTCTTGGTGCGCTGACCGCGCACCGGCAGGCCACGACGGTGCCGCAGGCCCTGGTAGCACCCGATCTCGACCTTGCGCCGGATGTCGGCGGCGACCTCGCGCCGCAGGTCACCCTCGAGCTTGTAGCTCGCCTCGAGGTGATCGCGCAGGGCGACGAGCTCGGTGTCGGTGAGGTTCTTCACGCGGGTGTCCGGGTCGACCCCGGTGGCCGCGAGGGTCTGTGCCGCTCTGGTGCGGCCCACCCCGTAGATGTAGGTGAGCGCGATCTCGACCCGCTTCTCGCGGGGGAGGTCGACGCCGATCAGACGTGCCATGCGTTCAGGCTCCCTGTCCTGCACGGAGGTCGGTCGCTCCACCGTCCCGCTGGCTGGCGGGCCCCGGCCTCCGGACCGAGGGTGGCGGGGTGCGGATGTCCGCACCGCCGTGGTGGCGCGCTGGTGGTCACGACGATGCTCGGCATCCTCAGCGACCATCGGCTCCGGACCGGTCGGCCCGGGGCCCGCCAGGGGGTCAGCCCTGGCGCTGCTTGTGCCGCGGGTTGTCGCAGATCACGCGGACGCGCCCGTGGCGACGAATCACCCGGCACTTGTCGCAGATCGGCTTCACGCTCGGCTTGACCTTCATCAGACGTGCTCCTCGTTCTCCTCGACACCCTCGGAGCGCACTCGTCTCTGGCTTCGATCAGGTGTCGTTGCTGGCTGGCAGATTCACTTATAGCGGTAGACGATGCGACCGCGGGACAGGTCGTAGGGCGTCAGCTCCACCATCACCCTGTCCTCCGGGAGGATCCGGATGTAGTGCTGACGCATCTTGCCCGAGATCGTCGCGAGGACGCGATGACCGTTCGGCAGCTCGACACGGAACATCGCGTTCGGCAGGGCCTCCACTACGGAGCCCTCCATCTCGATGACGCCGTCCTTCTTCGCCATGTCCTCCGCTCACTCTTCGCTGTAGGTCACGTTCGCACGATCCAGGTGCCGCTCGAGCGACGAGGCCTGACCTCGTCCAGGACGTACGTCCCTGGGCACACGAACCCGACAGGTCATCGTAAAGCACTCACGAGCCGAAAGCGAACTGGCCAGCCCGCCGAGCATCGTCAGCCGCCGACGAACGGTTCCACCGCGGCGACGAGCCGTTCGGTGACCTCGTCGATCTCGGCCATCCCGTCCACCTGGGCGAGGATGCCCCGGTTGACGTAGATCTCGGCCAGCGGTTCGGTCTGCGCGGCGAAGACTGCCAGCCGTTCGGCGATCGTCGCTGCGGTGTCGTCGGTGCGGCCCTCGAGCTGGGCACGCAGCAGCATGCGCTGCGTGACCTCCTCGACGTCGACCGCGATCTCGATGACCACGTCCAGCTCGGCGTCCTGGGCGGCCAGGAGGTCGTCCAGCGCCACCACCTGGTCAGGGTTGCGCGGATAGCCGTCGAGCACGAAACCGGCCCCGGTGTCCGGCCGGGTCAGCCGGTCGGCCACCACGGCGTTGGTCAGCACGTCCGGCACCAGCAGACCTTTGTCGATGCACTCGACGACCTGCCTCCCCAGCGTCGTGCCGTCCTTGATGTTGGCCCGGAAGATGTCGCCCGTCGAGATCGTCGGGACGTCGAACCGGGAGGCGAGCCGCACCGCCTGGGTCCCCTTGCCCGCCCCGGGAGGGCCCATGAGTACCATCCGCACACTCATCGCAAGAACCCTTCGTAGTGCCGCTGCTCCAGCTGGGACTGGATCTGCTTGACCGTCTCCAGACCGACCCCGACGATGATGAGGATAGAGCTGCCGCCGAACGGGATGTTCGCCCCGACGTCCATGACGTTGAACGCCACGGTCGGGATGAGCGCGACGATCGCCAGGTAGATCGAGCCCGGCGTCGTGATCCGGGTGATCACGTAGTCAAGGTACTCGGCCGTCGGCCGCCCCGCCCGGATGCCCGGGACGAAGCCGCCGTAGGACTTCATGTTGTCTGCGACCTCGTCCGGGTTGAAGGTGATCGCCGTGTAGAAGAACGCGAAGAAGATGATCAGCCCTGCGTACAGGGCGAGGTGGAGGTTCGAGTCGGTGGCCGCCAGGTGCAGCTTCACCCACTGCACCCAGCTGCGGTCGCCGCCGAACTGGGCGATGACCTGCGGTATCTGGAGCAGCGACGCCGCGAAGATGATCGGTATCACGCCGGCGATGTTGATCTTGATCGGGATGTAGGTGCTCGTCCCGCCGTACATCCGGCGGCCCACCATGCGCTTGGCGTACTGCACGGGGATACGCCGCTGCGACTGTTCGACGAACACGACCAGCCCGATGACCAGGACGATGATGGCCATGGTGATGGCGAACTTGCCGTAGCCGCCCGAGCCACCGGCGATGGACCACATCGCGGAGGGGAAGTTGGCGGCGATCGAGGTGAAGATCAGCAGGGACATGCCGTTGCCGACCCCGTGCTCGGTGATGAGCTCGCCGAGCCACATGATCAGACCCGTACCGGCGGTCATCGTGATGATCATCACGGCGATCGTCCACACCGAGTCGTCCGGGATGATCTCGTTGCCCACCGAGCAGCCCTGGAAGAACTGTCCCCCGCGCACCGTGACGATGATGCTCGTGGACTGCAGGATGGCCAGGCCGATGGTGAGGTACCGGGTGTACTGCGTCAGCTTGGCGGTGCCGGACTGCCCCTCTTTGTGCAGCATCTCGAACCGCGGGATGACCACGCGCAACAGCTGGATGATGATGCTCGCCGTGATGTACGGCATGATGCCCAGCGCGAACACGGCCAGCTTGAGCAGCGCACCACCGCTGAACATGCTGATGGTGTTGAGCAGGCCCGTCGAGCCCTCCTCGTCCAGGCACTGCCGGACGTTGCTGTAGCTGACCCCCGGTGTCGGCAAGAACGAGCCGAACCGGAACACGACCATGATCCCGAGCGTGAAGAGCAGCTTGCGCCGCAGGTCGGGCGTCCGGAACGCCCGGGCGAATGCGCTGAGCACCTGTCCTCCTGTTACCTCACCTGACGGTCGAGGCTAGCCACCTGGTCACCGGCCCCGCGCCACCCTATCTGATGACACGTCATCTCATGAGACGACAGGGTCGGCGGGTGTCTCCACCGCCGACCCTGTCGTGTTCGTCATGCGTTCAGCCGTTCGCGATGCTCCCGCCGGCAGCGAGGATCTTCTCCCGCGCCGACGACGACAGAGCGTCCACGTCCACCGCGAGCTTGACCGTGACCTCGCCGTCCCCGAGCACCTTGACCGGGCGACCCTTGCGCACAGCACCCTTGGCGACCAGGTCAGCGACCGTGACCTCACCGCCTGTCGGGTACAGCGTGGTGAGCTTGTCGAGGTTCACCACCTGGTACTCGACCCGGAACGGGCTGCGGAAGCCCCGCAGCTTGGGCAGACGCATGTGCAGCGGCGTCTGGCCACCCTCGAACCGGGCAGGCACCTGGTTCCGGGCCTTCGAGCCCTTGGTACCACGGCCAGCCGTCTTGCCCTTGGAGCCCTCACCGCGGCCGACGCGGATCTTGCGCCGGTGGGCACCGGGTGCCGGGCGCAGGTGGTGCACCCGCAGCGTCCCGCCGTGACCTTCGGTCGTGGCGCCGTCGGCCGCAGGCTTGCGCGCCGCAGCCTTCTTCGGCTCCGCCTTGGCCTTCGGCTCTGCCGCCTTCTTCGGCGCTGCCTCAGCCTTGGCCTCTGCGGCGTCCTTCGGCTCCGCCTTGGTCGCAGCAGCCTTCGCTGCCTTCGGCTTCGCCTCTGCGGCCGCTTCGGCCTTCGCCGGAGCCTTGGCCTTCGGTTCTGCCTTGGCCTTGGTCGTCGCCTTCGGCTTGGCCTCTGCGGCGGCCTCGGCCTTCGCCGGAGCCTTCGTCTTGGGCTCAGCCTTGGCTTCCGCCTTGGGCTTGGCTGTCTTCTTCGGAGTGGCCTCGTCCTCAGCCATCACTCCACCTCCTCGACCGCGACCAGGTGCGTCACTGTCTTGACCATGCCACGGATCTCCGGACGGTCCTCCTTGATGACCGTGTGGCCGATCCGTCTCAGGCCAAGGGTGCGCAGCGTGTCGCGCTGGTTCTGCTTACCGCCGATGGCGGACTTCGTCTGGGTAACCTTGAGCTGGGCCATCAGGCACCTGCCTTTACGGCGTCGTCGGTGACCGGAGCGGCGCCTGCAGCCTGGGCACGCAGGATCGCCGCCGGGACCACGTGGTCGGTCGGCAGCCCCCGCCGGGCGGCCACCCGCTCCGGCTGCTCAAGCTGCTTCAGCGCGGCCACCGTGGCGTGCACGATGTTGATCGAGTTCGACGAACCCAGCGACTTGCTGAGCACGTCGTGCACCCCGGCGCACTCGAGCACGGCACGCACCGGACCACCGGCGATCACACCGGTACCCGGCGAGGCCGGGCGCAGGAAGACGATGCCGGCTGCGGCCTCGCCCTGCACCGGGTGCGGGATGGAGCCCTGGATCCGAGGGACACGGAAGAAGTTCTTCTTCGCCTCCTCGACGCCCTTGGCGATCGCCGCCGGCACCTCCTTGGCCTTGCCGTAGCCGACGCCGACCGTGCCGTCACCGTCGCCGACGACGACGAGCGCAGTGAAGCTGAACCGCCGACCGCCCTTGACGACCTTGGCGACCCGGTTGATCGTCACGACGCGCTCGAGGTACTGGTTCTTCTCGGCGGCGTCACCGCGCCGACCGCCCTCGCGGCGTCCGCCGTCACGACGGTCGCCGCCCGAGCCACCGGTTCCGGAGCTGTTGCGAGCCGGTGCTGCCATCAGATGGTCCTCTTCTTCGTGTTCGTCTGGGTCACACCCGACTGAGCCGAGCGCCGAGCGAACTCGTCCGCTGGGCCGAGGCGATGAAGGGTGTTGAGCGTAGCGATCACAGCGACAGCCCTCCTTCGCGAGCACCGTCGGCCACCGCAGCCACCCGGCCGTGGTACTTGTTGCCGCCGCGGTCGAACACGACCGCCTCGATGCCCTTCGCCTTGGCGCGCTCGGCCACGATCTCGCCGATCCGCTTCGCCTTGGCCGTCTTGTCGCCGGTCAGATCGCGCAGCCCGGTCTCGATGGTCGAGGCCGAGGCCAGGGTCCGGCCGACCGCGTCGTCGACGACCTGCGCGGTGATGTGCCGCGACGACCGTGTGACGACCAGCCGCGGCCGGGCCGCGGTGCCGACGATCTTCTTGCGCAGCCGCTGGTGGCGACGCTTGCGGGCGACCTGCTTGCCCTTGCCCATGATGGAGACGGTCATCACTTGCCCGCCTTTCCGACCTTGCGGCGCACGACCTCGTCTGCGTAGCGCACGCCTTTGCCCTTGTACGGTTCTGGCTTGCGGATCTTGCGGATGTTCGCAGCCACCTCGCCGACCTGCTGCTTGTCGATACCCGACACCGTGAGCTTGGTCGCCGACTCGACGGTGAAGGTGATCCCTTCGGGGGCCGCGACCTTCACCGGGTGGCTGAAGCCCAGGGCGAACTCCAGGTCCGCTCCCCGGGCCAGCACCCGGTAACCGGTGCCGACGATCTCGAGCTTCTTGGCGTAGCCCTCGGTCACCCCGATGACCATGTTGTTCAGCAGGGTGCGGGTCAGACCGTGCAACGACCGCGACAGACGCTCGTCGTCAGGCCGGGTGACCACGATCGCACCGGCGTCGTCGCGGGCGACCGCGATCGGCGACGGGACAGAGTGGTTGAGGGTCCCTTTCGGGCCCTTGACGGTGACCTGGGCACCGTCGATGGTGACGTCCACGCCCGTGGGGACCGGGACGGGAATCTTGCCGATACGCGACATCAGGCTCTCCTTCTCCGTCTCGGCTTACCAGACGTAGGCGAGGACTTCCCCACCTACGCCCTTCTTGGCGGCCTGCTTGTCGGTCAGCAGCCCGGACGACGTGGACAGGATCGCCACGCCCAGGCCGCCGAGCACCTTCGGCAGGTTGGTGGACTTCGCATAGACCCGCAGGCCCGGCTTGGACACCCGCTTGACCCCGGCCAGCGCACGCTGACGGTCGGGGCCGTACTTCAGGGTGATGATCAGCTCCTTGCCGACCACCGCGTCCTGCGTGGTCCAGCCGGAGATGTAGCCCTCGGCCAGCAGGATCTCGGTGATCCGGGCCTTGAGCTTGGAGTAGGGAATGGTCACCGACTCGTGGTGCGCGGAGTTCGCGTTGCGGATCCGCGTGAGGTAGTCGGCGATCGGATCGGTCATCGTCATCGCAGGCGTCTGCCTTTCTTGCCGGGGTATCCCCTTACCGGGGACCTACCGACGTCGTGGTCTGTGGGTTGCTGTGCAGGTTCACCAAGAACTCTTCGTCAAACCGGGCAGCTCGCCGCGGTGCGCCATCTCGCGGACGCACACCCGGCACAGACCGAACTTCTTGTACACCGAGCGCGGACGGCCGCACCGCTGGCAGCGGGTGTAGGCGCGCACCGCGAACTTCTGCTTGCCGGCTGCTTTGTTGACCAGCGCAGTCTTGGCCATCTCAGTTCTCCTTGAACGGGAACCCGAGGAGCTTGCACAACGCGCGCCCCTCGTCGTCCGTGGTCGCAGTGGTGACGACCGTGACATCCATACCGCGGACCCGGTCGATCTTGTCCTGGTCGATCTCGTGGAACACCGACTGCTCGACGAGCCCGAACGTGTAGGTGCCGTGACCGTCGAACTGCCGGTCGCTCAGGCCCCGGAAGTCCCGGATACGCGGCAGCGCGGTGGACAGCAGACGGTCCAGGAACTCCCAGGCACGGTCACCGCGCAACGTCACGTGGGCGCCGATGGGCATCCCCTCGCGCAGCTTGAACTGGGCGATCGACCGACGAGCCCGGGTCACCGCAGGCTTCTGCCCGGTGATCTGGGTGAGGTCGCGCACCGCGCCCTCGATGAGCTTGGAGTCCTTCGCCGCCTCGCCGACGCCCATGTTGACGACGATCTTCGCCAGCCGCGGCACCTGGTTGACGTTGGCGTACCCGAACTGCTCGATCAGCGCAGGCTTGACGTCGTCGATGAACTTCGTCTTCAGCCGCGGCACTGCCGGGGCCTCGATGGCGCCAGCCTCAGCCTTTGCGGCGTCCTTGGCCTTCGTGGTGGCCTTGGGTTCGGCCTTGGTCGCGGCCATCACACGTCCTTCCCAGAGCGCTTGGCCACGCGGACCCGCATGGTCTTGGTCCGGCCGTCACGCTCGACCTGTTCGAGGCGGTAGCCGACCCGGGTGCCCTTCTTGGTCTCCGGGTCGACCAGCATCACGTTGCTGATGTGGATCGGGGCCTCGATCGTCTCGATCCCGCCCGTGCGCGTGCCGCGCGACGACGTACCTGCCTTGGTGTGCTTGGTCACCCGGCGCACGCCCTCGACGATGACGCGCTGGCGGTCGGTCAGCACCTCCAGCACCCGGCCCTGCTTGCCCCGGTCCTTGCGAGAACCAGAGATCACGACGACCAGATCACCCTTCTTGATCTTCGCCATCACAGCACCTCCGGGGCCAGCGAGATGATCTTCATGAACTTCTTGTCCCGCAGCTCGCGGCCCACCGGCCCGAAGATGCGGGTACCTCGTGGCTCGCCGTCGTTCTTGAGGATCACCGCGGCGTTCTCGTCGAACTTGATGTACGAACCGTCCGGACGGCGACGCTCCTTGGCGGTCCGCACGACGACAGCCTTGACGACGTCGCCCTTCTTGACGTTGCCGCCGGGGATCGCATCCTTGACGGTAGCGACGATGATGTCGCCGATGCTGGCGTAACGACGCCCGGACCCGCCGAGCACCCGGATGCACAAGATCTCCTTGGCACCGGTGTTGTCGGCGACCCGAAGTCGCGACTCCTGCTGGATCATGACCTGCTCCTCGTCTGGCGGGTTCTCGGCTGCGAGCCGAGCCTGGCCGAACGGTTGTCTACGGCGCTGCTACCGGACGGTAGCGGCTGTCTCAACTACGTGGACTACTTTGCTTTCTCCAGGACTTCGACCAAGCGCCAGCGCTTGGTCGCCGACAACGGCCGGGTCTCCATGATGAGCACCAGGTCGCCGATGCCGGCGGTCTGCTGCTCGTCGTGCGCCTTGACCTTGGAGGTACGGCGCATGACCTTGCCGTACAGCGGGTGCTTCACCCGGTCCTCGACCTCGACGACGATCGTCTTCTGCATCTTGTCGCTGACCACGTAGCCGCGCCGCGTC
>JAVBSR010000100.1:0-14141 GCA_031556715.1 Cellulomonas sp. | reverse complement strand
TCACCCGCCGGTCGCCCACCCGCCGGCCGGGCGTCCGCCGACCCGTGCACCCCGGCGCAACCAGACGGGCACGGTGGTCGCTGTCGTCGCGGTCGCCGTCGCCCTGGTCGGCCTCGGCGGGTGGGGCCAGCTCCAGGGCTGGTGGCCGTGGGCCGACCCGACCTCCGACCCGACCTCCACCGCCGGCTCCGTCCCGGCGAAGACCTCGACCGGCTCGACCACCCCCACCGAGACCACGGCCGGGCTCGCCACCGCGCAGCCGGCGGTCGCCGAGGGTACCTGCCTGTCGGTCGACGCGGTGAGCCTGTTCTACGACGACCTGCGACCCGACGACTGGGCGTCCCAGACCACCGACTGCGGCGGCGGGACCGTCTCCATCATCCAGGTCACCTCCTCCGACGTGCAGGTCGACTGCAACGACGACGAGGGCTGCTGGTCGTTCACCGACGGCGACTTCACGTACCTGGCGAACACCGTCCCGACGGTCGACACCTGCTTCTACGGGTTCATCAACACCGCCTTCCCGACGCGCGGCGACCGGAGCGCCAACGCCGACGCGCTGCACACCGGCACGTGCGGCGGCGCCTTCCCGACGCTCGACGCCCAGGGCGCGGCCGACACCTACGGCCTGAGGGTGTCGGACCTGCTCCCGGCGGAGTTCCGGATCGTCGACGTGATGTACGACGAGGAGCTCGACGGGCCCGCGACCTGCACCGGAGACGCGCAGCCCTGGCACATCACCTACTCCCCCAGCGTGCACACGACGGTCTGCACCGTCATCGAGTTCGAGGCGGGGGAATGACCCGCCCGGCGCCGACCTCCCGGCGCTGATCCACTCCGACGCCGCCGCGGCGTCGGGCGTGTCGCACCGTGGGCCCCGGCTCGACCGAGCACGCCGATCACGGCCCGCCAGGCGCACGGGCGGTGCTGCTCCGGACAGGCCTCAGGCGGGGCCGCCGCGCCGCCTGCGCGACGACGGCGGCGCCGGCGCGGTGGTGCGCGTCGTGTCTGGACGTGCCGGGTCTCGTGGCCCTGACGGCGTTGACCGACGATCTCGTCTGTGGCCTCCGGCAGCGTTGACGTGAACCGTCCCACGAATCGCGCCGATTTCACCCGATAGGGCTAGTTACAACCTCTTTGCGCCGATAGTCTGTCGGCTGCAAGCCAGGACCGGACAGCCCAGACAGGATCGCCATGACCCTCTCCAGACGCACCTTCCTCACCAGCTCTGCCGCCGTGGTCGCCACAGCGGCGACGGGGGTCGGCACCGCTGCCACCGCCAGCGCCGCCCCCGAGACGGCCGCTCCGACCAGGGCGGCGCTCCTGCCCAAGGGCGACGGCTTCTACCGGGCGCGGGTCCCCCAGCTGTTCGACGCCAGCTACCAGGAACCTGTCGCGCTCGACTCGCACACCGAGGTCCTGGTCATCGGTACCGGGTTCGGTGCGGCGATCACGGCCCTGCGGCTCGGCCAGGCTGGCGCGAGGGTCGCGATGCTGGAGCGGGGCCTGCGCTGGCCGCTGCGCCCGCGCTACGCCACGGCGATGGAGAAGCTGCTCAACCAGGGTGACACGTTCTCCCCGGAGACGATCTTCAGCGACATCGACGGCCGGGCCCTGTGGTTCCGGCGGAAGGTGAACAAGGGCCTGCACGGCCTGCCGATCCTGGCTGAGGACTTCTTCGCCGGCGCCCTGGAGGTCGTGGACCATCCTGGTATCCAGGTCTGGCAGGGCTCGGCGGTGGGCGGCGGGTCCAACATCTACACCGGTGTGCTGATCCAGCCTGAGCAGCGGTTCTTCGACCACATCTGGCAGGGCGCCCTGAGCTACGGGGAGATGAACGCGA
Organism: Cellulomonas sp.; assembly: GCA_031556715.1. Lineage (GTDB taxonomy): Bacteria > Actinomycetota > Actinomycetes > Actinomycetales > Cellulomonadaceae > Cellulomonas. Next base: position 12,298 of record JAVBSR010000100.1, on the reverse strand, counting down.
CCTGGTGGCCGAAGGCCCTGTCGACCGTGCGCGGATCGACCATGCCTGACGACATCTACAGGGGTCAGTACGGCAAGCGCACCGGTCTGCTCGGGCTCGGGCCCAGGCCTGACCCGTTCGGCCACTGCCGCACCTGGGACGCCATGTTCACCAAGGCCGGGTACGCCCCGCAGAAGATCAACTCGAACTTCGCCTGGAACGTCGTCCGTGACGAGCTCGACGGGCTGTCGCGACCGTCGTCCACCAACGGCGAGACGAACTTCGGCAACTCCAACGGTGCCAAGTTCGACCTCACGCAGGGTGCGCTGCGCGAGGCCCAGGCGACGGGGAAGGTCACGATCCACCCCCAGCACGTGGTCACCGCCGTCGGGCAGGAGCCCGGCGGCCGGTACTGGGTGCGTTTCGACGTCATCAACCCGTTCGGCGCCGTGGTGCGCAACGACGTGACGGTGACCTGCGACCGCCTGGTGGTCGGCGCCGGCTCGATGGGTTCGACCGAGCTGCTGCTGCGCGCCCAGCACACCGGCACGCTGAAGAACCTCAACGAGCACGTCGGTCAGGGTTGGGGCACCAACGGTGACGCCGCTCTCATCGTGCGGCACGCCCCGTCGGCCGGCCTGACGCAGGGCAACCCGTCTCCGTCGCGCATCCTCGACGAGGGGCGGGACCGCCTGCCCGTCACCCTGGAGAACTGGGCGGTCCCTGGCGTGGGGGCGAACCCGACGCTCATCGGCCTGGGTCTGATCGCCTCTCTGGGCATGACCCTGGACGACACCCGTTCGGCCTTCCGCTACGACCCGGCCTCCGACAGGACCACCACCCGCACGCAGATGCGTATGGACGGCAAGCCTGACGGCGGCGTCACCCTGGACTGGCCGACGACCGGCAACGACGAGACGGTCCGGTCGCTGCGCGCCGTCATCGACCGTGTCGCCGACGTCAACAAGATCAAGACGGGCGTGCCCGGCCTGGTCCCCGACGTCAACGCCGCCTTCACCGCCCACCCCCTGGGCGGCCTGGTGCTCGGCAAGGCGACCGACGCCTACGGCCGGGTCAAGGGCCACCCCGGCCTGTACGCGGTGGACGGCGCCCTGGTCCCCGGCTCGGCCGGCACGGTCAACCCGGTGCTCACCATCTCCGCCCTGGCCGAGCGCAACGTCGCCAAGGTCATCGCCGACGGCGCCTGACCCCCCTGAGCCCGTGCCCAGGCCGCCCGCCACAAGCGGCCTGGGCACGGCCCAGACGCCCCGGACCCGCGACCCAGCCCGACCAGCCCCAGCACTCAGCTCTGCAAGGCCTCAAACTCAGCTTCGGCGGCGACGTCGTCCTCGACGTCCAGCCGGATGTGGGCCAGCATCTCTTGCAGGGCTCGCAGGGCGGACGACGCGGTGGTCCCCCAGTCTGACAGGTAGGAGAACTGCCACCACCACAGTGCTTCGGTGACCTGTCCGGCTTCGTAGTGCCGCAGCCCTTGGACGAGGGCTTGGGCGACGGACACCAGCCCGCCGGAGACGGTGAGCAGCTCGGTCTCGTCGCCGACCAGCGGGTCGACGACGTCGGTGTACTCGTCGACTCCGTCGAGGGCGTTGGCGAGGTTGTCGCGCAGCGGGTCGACGTCGGGGTCGGGTCCGAGGTCGGGTTCGAACCGGTCGGCGGGGACGATGTCGGTGATCGCGCCGAGCCGCGACCCGGTGCCCAGGACGTCGCTCACGGCGAGCAGCAGCAGCGGCAGGGCGGCGTCTGGGCTGTTCCCGGCGGCGACCTCGGTCACTGTCGCCAGGTAGGCCCGGGCGTCAGCGGCCATCTGGAGGGCCATGGCGCTCAGGTCGTCGTCGATCACGGTCATGTCTCCATCCTAGGTGCCCGGCCGACGGGGCACCTGTCCGGGGTCTCGACGGTGCTGGGTTCTGGGTTGTGCTCAGACGAGGCGTCGGCGGCCTTCGAAGGCGCGGCCGAGGGTGACCTCGTCGGCGTACTCCAGGTCTCCTCCGACGGGCAGGCCGGAGGCCAGGCGGCTGACTGTCAGGCCCATGGGGAGCAGGAGCCGGGCCAGGTAGGTGGCGGTGGCTTCGCCCTCGACGTTGGGGTCGGTGGCGAGGATCACCTCGGTGACCTGGTTGTCGGCCAGGCGGGCCAGGAGCCCGGAGATGCGCAGGTCGTCGGGGCCGATCCCGGCGATCGGGTTGATGGCTCCGCCGAGCACGTGGTAGCGCCCGCGGAACTCTCGGGTGCGTTCGATCGCGACGACGTCTTTGGCTTCTTCGACGACGCAGATGACCGTGGGGGTGCGGCGTACGTCCCGGCAGATGGCGCAGCGTTCTTCCTGGGCGACGTTGCCGCAGACGTCGCAGAACCGGACCTTGGCTTTGACCTCGGTCAGTGCGTCGACGAGGCGCCGCACGTCGGCCGGTTCGGCGGCCAGGACGTGGAACGCGATCCGTTGCGCGCTCTTCGGCCCGACGCCTGGCAGCCGTCCCAGCTCGTCGACCAGGTCTTGGATCGCACCTTCGTACACGTCCCCAACCCTACGGTGTCCGCCTGGTGACGGAGCACCAGGAACCGGGAATAGCGTGCGGTCCTGGACGTTGGACGAGAGCACGTGACCGCACGACCGCGGGGGCCACTGCACCGTGCCGCACGCCGGAACGAAGGAGAACACTTATGTCCAGGCTCATGATCGTCCTCGGCAGCGTCCGCGAGGGCCGTATCGGGCTGCCCATCGCCCAGTGGGTGCGCCGGGCGGCCGAGGCGGACGGACGTTTCGACGTCGACTTCGTCGACCTTGCCGAGCTGGACCTGCCGCCGATGGACGAGCCGAACCACCCGGCCATGAGGAAGTACACCCGCCCGCACACCGTGGCGTGGAGCGAGAGGGTCGCGGCGGCTGACGCGTTCGTCTTCGTCTTCCCCGAGTACAACCACAGCTATGCGGCTCCCATCAAGAACGCCATCGACTACCTGGTCGCCGAGTGGGGCCGCAAGCCTGTCGGGTTCGTCAACTGGGGTGGCAACTCCAGCGGCACCCGCGCCCAGGCGGCGCTGCGTCCGGTCGTGGTCTCGCTCGGGATGGTCATGACCCTGGGCAACGTCGAGATCGGCGGTCCGCAGGCTCAGGTCACCGACGGCACCTTCGAGCCGAACGCGCAGCAGAGCGCCGTGCTGGCGTCCCAGCTTGACGAGCTCACGAGGCTCGTCCCGCTGCTGACGTCGTTGCGGTCCTGACCTGTCCTCGGTGCCGAGGTCGGGTCGTGACCTTGTCCTCGGCAGCGAGGTCTGTCGGACGTCCAGGGCCGGCGGCGGGTTACCGTCGCCGGCCCTGGACGACGTGTATTACTCGGGCTCGACGAGCTCTTCGTCGATGACCTGACCGCCGAGCATCTGTGCGATGAGCGGGGCGCCGACCAGGCCCGAACCGGCCAGGTCGGGGTCGTCCGGGGACGGTTCGTCGGGCCCCGGGTCGACCGGGCGCGGGGCGACGCGCGTGGCACCCCGCGGGGTGTCGTCCCAGGGTGGGTCGTCGTCGGGGGGTGGTTCGTCGTCCCAGGGTGGCGGTGCCGCGTCCGACGGTCCGGCCGGCCGGGGCGCGGGCTGTGCCGGGTCTGGTCCCGGTGCCGCGCCGGGCCGTACCGGGGCTGACCATGAGGCTTCCGCCTGGGCCGGGGTCGGCATGGCGGCGGGCGCCGCAGCCGAGGCGGGCGCGGGGGCGGCGGTCGTGTCGTGCAGCTCGGCCTCGACGCGGACGTCGACTCCCAGCGTCTCGCGCAGCGCCCGGGCCACGACGTCGGCGTGCCCGGACGAGCGGAAGGCGTTGACGTGCCCGGGCCGGGTGAAGCCGAGGCGCAGGGTCGTGTCGTCCAGGGCCAGCGGCAGGGCGTTGTCGGCCACCAGCGCCGAGGTCAGCTTGCGCAGGTTGGCGACGGTGGCGAGCACCTCGGACCAGCGGCGGCGCAGCATCTCGGTGTCCATCGCCTGCCGCGTGGTCCCGGGTGCGGGCACCGGCTGGGACGGTGCCTCTGGTCGACGGGCGGGACGTGCCGGTGACGGCTGCCCGGCCGGCTCGCGTCCGCCGGCGCCCGCTGCGACCTCGTCTGCCTCCGGGCCCGGCACAGGCTGGCGCACCGTCGGGGCAGCACCCGCCGGGAGCGCGCCGGTCGCGGCTGAACCCGTGACAGCCGAACCCGCCACGGCCGAGGGGGGCTCAGCCCCGCCAGCGCCTTGCCCACCGGCTGAGTTGGCCGCGCCTTGGCCACCAGACGAGCCCGCCGGGTCTCGACCACCAGCCGAGCCGGCCGCGTCTCGACCACCAGCTGGGCTGGCAGTGTCTGGCCCACCGGCCGAGCCGGCAGTGTCTGGCCGACCAGCTGAGCCGGCGGAGTCTGGCCTACCAGCTGAGCCGGCTGTGCCTCGACCACCGGCCGAGCCGCCTGTGGTCGTCGGTGCCCCCCGTGCCGCCAGCGCCTCCCGTGCCGCCCCGGCCGGTTCCGGCGCGGTTCTCCCGGTGGTGTCGCCGCCGGTGGCCACCGGCCCGAACGGCATGCCGCCGGCCAGGCTGCGTTCGACCCGGTCCAGCCGGGCACCCAGGCCGCGGGTCGCGTCGTCGGCGGCGGGCAGCAGCAGCCGGGCGGTGAGCAGCTCCAGCTGCAGCCGGGGGGAGGTGGCGCCGGTCATCTCGGTGAGCCCGGCGGCGGCCAGGTCGGCCGACCGGGACAGCTCGGCCGCACCCAGGTGGGTGGCCTGGGCGCGCATCCGGTCCAGCTGGTCGGTCGGCACGTCACGCAGCACCGCGGACGCCTGGTCCCCCACCGCGGCGATGACGATGAGGTCACGCAGCCGTTCGGTCAGGTCTTCGACGAAGCGGCGCGGTTCGTGCCCGGCGTCGACCACCCGTTCGACGACCCGGAAGGCGGCCGCACCGTCGCGGGCGGCCAGGGCCTCGACCAGGTCGTCGAGCAGCGACGCCGGGGTGTAGCCGAGCAGGGCGACCGCCGGGTCGTAGCTCAGCCCGTCAGGCCCGGCCCCGGCGACCAGCTGGTCGAGCACCGACAGGCTGTCCCGCACCGACCCGGCCCCGGCACGCACCACCAGGGGCAGGACCCCGGCCCCCACCTGCACGCCCTCCTGCTGGCAGACCTGCTCCAGGTAGGGCACCAGCACGTCGGGCGCCACCAGGCGGAACGGGTAGTGGTGGGTGCGCGACCGCACGGTCCCGATGACCTTGTCCGGCTCTGTGGTCGCGAAGACGAACTTCACGTGCGGCGGCGGTTCCTCGACGATCTTCAGCAGCGCGTTGAACCCTTGCGGGGTGACCATGTGCGCCTCGTCCAGGATGAACACCTTGAACCGGTCTCGGGCTGGGGCGAAGGTGGCCCGTTCGCGCAGCTCTCGGGCATCGTCGACGCCGCCGTGGCTGGCTGCGTCGATCTCTACCACGTCCAGCGAGCCCGGCCCTCCGGTCGCCAGCTCGACGCACGAGGCGCACACCCCGCACGGCGTGTCTGTCGGCTGCTCGGCGGTATTGGTGGCGCAGTTGAGCACCCGGGCGAGGATCCGCGCCGAGCTGGTCTTGCCGCAGCCCCGCGGCCCGGAGAACAGATAGGCGTGGTTGACCTGCCCGCTGCGCAACGCCTGGCGCAGCGGCGCGGTGACATGGTCCTGCCCGATGACCTCGGCGAAGGTCTCTGGCCGGTACCGCCGGTACAGCGCAGTGCTCACCGGCCCACCCTACCGACCGGGGGCTGCCCGGAGACGGCCACCGTCGTCCAGCGCGTGACGGCGCGGCCCTGCGCTGCGGCCGGTCCGGGGCGGTGCGGGCAGCGGGGCGCCGCCCGGGGACGACCGCGGCCGGCGGCCCTGTCAGGCATGCGCGGCCTGTGCTGCCGGCGTCGTGGCTCTCATCAGCCTCGTCCGCCTCCGGACGAGGATCCGCCCCCGCCACCACCACCGCCGCCACCACCACCGGAGAAGCCGCTGCCGCCGCCCGACGAGGTGGGTGGGTTGTAGGTCTTCGAGGTGCGCGTGCCGACGACGGTCCTACGGACCTGGGACACGTCGACGTAGACACCGGCGATCTTCGGGCCGCTGCGACCCCAGGACATGGCGTAGCGCGACCTGATGACCAGGAAGAAGACCGTGATCGTGGCCGCCGAGATCACGAAGATGATGACCATGGGGGTCGGTGAGAATGTTCCGAAGTCTCGCAGCCGGTAGAGCGACTGGTCCAGCATGGCGTCCATGCGGTGGTAGACGAGGCGGTCAGACCCCACCGGCACCTTGTCTCGTGCGCTCTGGAAGATCTCGTTCTTCGCACTGCCGGTGAAGAACTGGTCCGCCGTCCGGCCGTGGGAGGTGATCCAGGTGAACGGGACGGCATCTTGGATGTCCATGACGTAGACAACACCTTCTGGCCCTGAGGCGCGGTTGCCAGGATTCGTTCCCAGGGCCTGGTCCAGTGTGGCGTCGTTGTATGCGGTGAGAGTGCTCTCGCAGTAGCTGTCAGGGTCGGTCGGTGCGCACTTGTCGTTCACCAGCTCGATCCTGAGGTACTCCAGGTTGAGCTTTTTCCCGATCTTCACGGCCTTGGCCGTCAGCGCCGCCACCTCGTCGTCGGTCAGGTCCCTCTCCTGGCCGGCGGTGCTGGTTCCGTCCTGCTGCGCCAGCGTCACGATATCGACGTCGTCGGCCGAGAAGCTGTCGTTCTCGGGGAGCAGGTTCCGCGCGATGAACACAGAGCCGAGCATGTAGAGGACGAAGAAGAGCACGGCAGACACGGCCGAGGTGATCGCGACGTAGGTGGCCGTCTTCCTGCCGGTGGCGTTCCCCGAGACTTGTTCCAGCGTGATCATCAGCCAGCCAGCCCTTTCAGCCGCAGGTACTCGAAGAGGAAGCCTCCGACGGCCATAGCAGCGGTACAGGCCACGATGAAGATCGAGCTCTTCTTCCAGTCCACCGGAAGAGTTCCGGCGGACCGTCCGTTCTGCCCGTTGATCGCGAAGAAGTAGGTCTTGCTCTCGGCCCGGTCGACGTACGTCAGCAGCCAGACAGGAGCCAGCACGTACCCGATCACGGGGCTGTACGCCGCGATCGTCGGTCGCACGTCCGTCTCGAGCCGGCGGTTCAGCTCTGACGCGACGGCCGACACACCCTCGTCCCTGACGCTGTCCGAGATCGTGTTGAAGTCGATGTCCCGGTGCTCCGCGTTGTATCCGTTGAGGTAGGGGTAGCTGAACTGCCTGAGCGCCGGCTGGCGCCAGTCGAACGGTCGGACAAGGTTGACGATCTTCTCGTTGACGACCTCTCTCAACGCCACACGCTCTTGGTCGTCCACCTGCCCGACGGTCGGGCCCTGCAGGCGAAACTGCTCGTAGTCCCTATAGTCGTAGTTGCCGCTCCGGTAGCTCCGGATCAGCTTCTCGCCGGTTCCGTCGACATTGGCGTCGACTCGTGCGTCCAGGACGTAGAAGGGGTAGTACACCGGCTTGACGATGACATCTTCGACGTTCCCGAAGCCCTTGCGGACGAACCAGTGCTTGCGCACCCACTTCTGAAAGCTCTCGACCGCCTGCTTCTCAGAGATCGCGAACGGGATGATGCCGTCGGGCGTGAACTCGTTCGAGACGACGTCCCCCGGAATGAGGTTGCTGCGGCACCAGGAACACTTGGCAGACATGCTGGTGCTCTTGTCGGCGACGACCTCCGCCCCGCAGCCCTCGCACCTGAAGGTACAGATGTTGTCCTCCGGCAGCGCCCGGACCACGCCGTCCGACACGGCTATCCCGTTGAGCACCCGTCCCCCGGCCGGTATCGGCTCCCCAGAAAAAACATGGCGGCAGTGGAGGCAGATCAGCTCACCTCGCTCGATCTCCCAGTAGATGTCGGTCGAACCATCGTTCGGGCACCTGAACTTGAGAGCGTCGACGCTTTCACGCTCCCCGCCGGCCGGTTGATCAGGCTCGGATGATGTCACAGTCGCTCCCGGATACAGAGACGCGCCAAGGTTTCGGCCTCAGCCTAACGCATCGAACCGGGCGATTGACGAGGCCGTTCTAGACCCGGGGACGGCGCCACCGAACGCCGCCGACACCCGCAGGGATCGGGGTCCGGCCCGGCACCTGGCGGCCGAGGACCGACCCGGCACACGGACAGACCACGTGCCGGTCACCTCACTCGTCGGTGACGGTCACCACGGAGATCCAGCGGCGGGTGCCCGCGATGGTGACCGGCCACTGGGTGGCGGCCAGCGGTGAGCGGCTCAGGCCCAGGTCGGCGCGGACCGACGGGGGCGACAACCGGGCGCGGACCAGACCGAGGTCGAGCAGCACGTGCAGACCCATGGCTGACACGGCGGCACGCTTCAGCGTCCACAGCCGGGCCAGGTCTTCGCGGACCTGCATCGGTGCCAGACCGGCCAGCCAGCGCCGTTCTTCCGGGTCGAGCAGGTCGGAGGAGAACCCGAGCAGGTCCTCCTCGATCTGCGGGGACGGTGCGGCCTCGATGTCGACGCCGACCGGGTCGCGCCCCAGCGCGGCGACGACGACGTCGGGCGCTTGCAGCACGACGACCCCGGGGGTGCCGGACCCGCCGTGCACGATGAGCCGTCCGCTGCCGGTGCGGGCCATGCCCCACGACTGCGGCGGCACGGAGCCGTCGAACCGGTCGGACAGCAGCCGCCGCAGCAGCACCCGTCCGATCGCGGCCCGCACCCGCTGCGGCCCGGGCACGGTCTGGGCCAGCTCGGCGAAGTCGGCGGCGTCGAGCACGTCGACCGCGACACCGAACCCGGCCAGGGAGTCGAGGTCGCGCACCTGGTCCAGGCCGGTCTCGACCAGGTCCAGCACCGCGGTCCACACGCCGAGCTCGGGCACGTGGGTGGTGGTGCCCGCCACCCCGGCGGCGGTGATCTGCTCGGACAACGACCAGGATGACGCCCGACGCCCGGTGGGCGGGGCGACGGGTATCTCTCCCGAGGGTGGGTGCCCGACGGAGGTGGGATGAAATGTGCCGACGACGGTCATCGCAGACCTCCGGGCGAAGCGATCGACATGGCAGCACCTCTCGACGTGGCGGACACCCCAGACACGACTCCATCTGACTAGGGTGAGCAACGAATCCGACATTCTGACCCTGGACCCGTGTACCGCGGTTCGCAAGCTGAAGCCCGGCTCAGACGAGGCCCGAAGGAGCGAACTGGTCAGCGATCACCCCGGCCGACCGATGAGAACTCGCGACAAGTGGTCCCGGAACGGCTCTCACCCGGGTACCGTTGTTCTGCATCCGCTGACGGTCGGGAGGGTGAGATGACGGCCGGTACAGACACGGCCCCGAGTGTCGCGACGCCGCGGAACCTCACGCCTGCGGAACAGTCGCGGCTGGAGATCGCGGTTGACCGCGTCATGAGGCTGGTCGACCCGCTGAGCCCGGCGCGCGTCGCCGACCTGTGGGACAGCCTGCTCGAGGCCGGACACTACGACGACCTGGAAGGCCCCCGCTCGGCGGGAGTCGCCATCGGCACGCTGCTGCTCGACGCCGACCCGACAGCCCGTTGGGTGGCCTGCCTGGGGCCGCGGGGCTGGACTCCCGGTGTCGTCTCCGAGTCGCGACCGTTCTCGCCGGTGCTCACCGTGGCCGACGCCCTGTCGCGCTGGCCGGGTGCACCCGCGGACTGGATCGAACCGTACGTCGCCGGGTCGGTAGACCACCTGCTGAACCCGGGCGGCCTGGACGACCACCCGTGGATCGCCAGCACCGACGACCTGCCTGACCCGCCGGCCCACGAGGTGGCCGAGCTGGCGACGACGGCGCTCAACCTCGGCCTGGCCCTGGCCGGCAACGAGGCCCGGGCTTTCGCGGTGCTGCCCGGGGCGGGCGGCCCGATGAGCGCCCCTGCTCCTGGTGACCCGACCGACCGTGACGCGGTACGCACCTGGGCCCGGGCCTGGGGCATGCAGGCCGGGGCCCCGATGCTGGCTGTGGCCTGGGTGGAACCGCCGCGCGGCGCCGCCCGGCATGCTGCGGTGCGTGCGGGGTCTGTCGTCGTCGAGGCCAGCGAGGCGAACCGGCCAGGTGTCGTCATGGCGCACGAGTTCACCACCGGCCGAGGCGGGACGACCGGCGTCGGTGCGCCGGTGATCCTCGGGCACTCCAACCCGGTGCTGTGACCGGCATCGGTGCCTGATCTGACCAGCAGGGCCGACCGGCACGGTCCGGCTCGCACCGTCTGACCAGCACCGTCTGATCAGCACCACCCGACCGGGTCAGAACCGCCCGAGCGGCGCCTTCCCCCATCGACGGCCTGGTCGGCACGGACGCGACGAACCTGCGTGGAGAGCCAGGACCGCCGCGCCCGTCGGCCTCGTGCTAGCCGGCGACCGGGAAGTTGATCTCGGTGACCCAGTTCTGCGGGTCGGGGTCCTGACCTGGACCGACCAGGTAGAGGTTGAACATCGGCCCGGACGGGGTCAGGCCGTGGTGGCTCACCCAGTCGCCGATGGCCTGGCACACCGCGCCGGTGCCCTCGTAGGAGCCGTACAGCGTCGCCCAGGCGACGCGCTGCTCCGGGACGACCAGACGCTGGAAGCCGTCTGGTGCGTCGTCGCCGTCGTACTCCCACCACACGGCCATGTCGATGTCGCCGTCCCGGAAGTCGGTGTCGTAGTACGTCGCACCGGCGCGGGCACCGAACCGGGACATGGGCAGCGCCTGCGGTCCTGTGACCAGCTGGCCGAGCTCAGCCCAGAGCTCGCCCTCGGCGCTGTAGGTGGGGACGGTGCGGCGCAGGGCGATCACCTGCACGGCGGGGACGGTCCGCTCTTCGACGGTGACGGGCATGGTCGACTCCTTGATCTGTCGGATGATGGTGGTGACCAGAGCCTGCTGGTCGGCGATCTGCCGGGCTGCGGCGTCGAGGCTGCGCGCATGGTCGACCAGCGCCCCGCGCAGCGCGTCGGCGTCGTCGAACAGCGGCAGCATCTGGGCGATCTGCGCGATCCCGCAGCCCGAGTCCCGCAGCGTGCGGATGCGCGCGGCGGTCCGCAGCTGGCCGGGTGCGTAGAAGCGGTAACCGTTGCCAGGGTCCACGTAGGACGGCACGAGGAGCCCGCGCTCGTCGTAGTGGCGCAGCATCCGCACCGACAGCATCGCGAACCGAGAGAAGTCCCCGATACCCAGCAGATATGTCGACTCAGCATCGCTCATGGGACCACTCCACCACCTCGCACCGTGTGAGAGTCAACGGTACGGCGCTCCTGCTGGGCAGCACTGACGACCCGTCCGTGCCGAGACCGGCAGATCAGGGCCACGGAGCCACTTGACGTATCGGAAAGCGGCGACTACGTTTTCCACTATGGAAAATGGAGCGCCCCGCGAGGACGGACCGAGTCAGGCTTGGGCCGCACCCGACCAGGACGCTCCGACCGTCGGCGTCAGGGAAGCCGCCGCCGCGCTGGCCGCCGCCGCTGCCGCGGAAGAGGCGCAGCAGCAGGCAGCGCGCATTCCTCCGTGGTTCTACATCAGCCTCGGGCTCTGCCTCGGGACGCTCACCGCGGCCAACGCCATCGGCACCGACGAGGTGCGGGTCGCCGTCATTGCGTGGACCATCACGGCGGAGGTCCTCGTCATCGTGGCCATGGTGCGCTTGTGGCGACGGCGAGGCATGCAGCCTCGGCTGTTCTCGTCCCTGGACACCCCCGTCGGCGTGATCGAGGCGCTGGCGCTCAGCGCTGTGCTGCTGGGCACCTTGCTGCCTGCCATGACGCATCCCGACAGGGCACTAGCCCTGGGAGCAGCTGCCACCAGCGGTTACATCGGTGTGTGCTGGGCGTGCGAGACCTGGTCGGCCCGGCGCTCCGGGATCGCGCGCCCGTGACGGCAGTCCAGTTCAACGAGGAGATCCACGCCCCGGTACGCCTGCGGATCTGCGCCACGCTGTCGCCGGTGGAGTCGATGGAGTTCTCCGCGCTGCGCCTGACGCTCGAGGTCGCCGACTCGGTCCTGTCCAAGCACCTGTCCCGCCTGGAACGGAGCGGCATCGTCGCCCTGGACAAGGCCAAGGCGGCAGGCCACCTGCGCACCTGGGTTCGGCTGACCGCCCAGGGCCGACGCGACTACGCCGCCCACATCGCCGCCCTGCGGCAGATCGCCGGGCTCTGAGCCGCCAGGCGGGCCGCAAGGCTACCGCGACGGTCCCGAGCCTGCGACGTCGCTCGCACCGCTGCTGTGCAGCGTGGCGGTCAGAGCCCCCTGTCGGATTCGAACCGACGACCTGCTGTTTACAAGACAGCTGCTCTGACCGACTGAGCTAAGG
>JAVBSR010000076.1:0-4960 GCA_031556715.1 Cellulomonas sp. | reverse complement strand
CCCCGCGCGGGGCGGCGCGGGCCCCCCGCCGGGCGGGGGGCCGGCGCCGCCCCCGCCCCCCCCCCCCACCCGGCTGGGTGCACCTGCTGTCGGTGGATGGGTGGTCTGGGTGTCCTCGCTGCGGCCTGCGGCCTTCGCATCGTGGTGGATTCGACCTGCGCGATCTCACCTGCCTCATCGTGGTCGACATGCGGGCACTAACCTGGGGCGGTGTATGTCGCCCAGGTGTCGCTCGTGGACTTTCGTTCCTACGAGCAGGTGGACGTGACGTTCGAGCCTGGGGTGAACGCGCTGGTGGGGCCGAACGGGCAGGGGAAGACGAACCTGGTCGAGGCGGTGGGGTACCTGGCGACGCTGTCGTCGCACCGGGTGTCGTCGGACGCGCCGCTGATCAGGGACGGAGCGTCGCGGGCGGTGGTGCGGGCGCGGGTGGCGAAGGCCGAGCGGGAGGCGACGCTCGAGGTCGAGATCACGGCCGGCAAGGCCAACCGGGCGCGGATCAACCGGGGGTCGCCGGTGCGGGCGCGGGAGATCGTCGGCATTGTGCGGCAGGTGCTGTTCGCGCCGGAAGACCTGGCGCTGGTCAAGGGCGACCCGGACGGGCGGCGCCGGTTCATGGACCAGCTGCTGGTGCAGCGCACGCCCCGGCTGGCGGGGGTGCTGTCAGACCTGGACCGGGTGCTGCGGCAGCGGTCGGCGCTGCTGAAGTCGGCGGGGGCGGCGCGGCGCGGGCACGGCCGTGCGCCAGACCTCAGCACCCTGGACGTGTGGGACGCCAAGGCGGCGCAGGTCGGGGCTGAGATCGTCGTGGCCCGGCGGCAGCTGGTCGACGCGTTGCGGCCGCACGTCACCGCGGCCTACGACGAGGTCAGCGCCGGACAGGGTGCGGTCGAGACGGTCTACCGGTCGTCGCTGGATACGTCGGTGGCCGACGAAACCGGTCCGGTCGACGAGGACCTCGGTCTGGTCGAGGCCCGGCTGCTGGCTGCCATGTCGACGCTGCGCGACAAGGAGATCGACCGGGGCGTCAGCCTGGTCGGACCGCACCGCGACGACCTGGGCCTGGCGCTCGGCGGGCTGCCCGCCAAGGGCTACGCCAGCCACGGCGAGTCGTGGTCGTTCGCCCTGGCCCTGCGGCTGGCGTCCTGGCGGCTGCTGGCTGACGACCCCATGACCAGCGACGACGCCGAGCCGATCCTGCTGCTCGACGACGTCTTCGCCGAGCTGGACGTCCGGCGGCGCGACCGCCTGGCCGGGCTGGTCGCCGACGCCGCCCAGGTGATCGTCACCGCCGCGGTGCCCGACGACGTGCCCGCCGTGCTGTCGGGCGCCCGGTTCGACGTCATGGCCGGGGAGGTGGCCCGTGTCCTCTGACAGCCCAGAGACACCCGGCCGCGCCCCTGCCCCGGAGGCTGCCCGCCGCATCCCTGCCGAGCAGGTCGCTCGCACCGCCCTGGCCCGGGCCCGTCGGGCTGCCCGCGACCGAGGCCTGCGGCCCGGGATGCCCGGAACCCGCACCGACCCCCGCCCGGGCACCCCGGGGTCAGACGCCCGCGACCCCCAGCTGGTCGGGGCGACCGCCCGAGCGCTGGCCGCCGACCTGGGCTGGGATGCCGACCTGCAGGCAGGGACGCTGGCTGCCCGCTGGCCGCAGGTCGTCGGACCGCAGGTCGCCGACCACTGCGAGTTCGTCAGCCTCGAGGCCGGGCTGCTGACCGTCCGCGCGTCGTCCACCGCCTGGAAGACCGAGCTCAGCCTGATGACCTCCGCCCTCATGGCCCGCTGCGACGACGACCTGGGTCCCGGCACGGTGGTCGAGGTCCGGGTCCTGGGCCCGAGCGGGCCGGGTTTCGGCCGCGGGCGGCTGCGTGTTCCCGGCCGTGGTCCCCGGGACACCTGGGGCTGACCGGGACCAGGGCGAGGCACCGGCGGGGATGTGACGCCAGCCTCGCGCCGCCGACGGAAGGTGAAAGGACGGCTGACGGGTAGACTGGGGGCGTCGTCTCGGCACGTCCGCGGCGGCCAGGTCGCGCGAACGTGAGCGTCGTGGAGTGATCCGCCACCCGAGGAGTCGGCAGGCAGCCCTCCGCCCGTTTTCTGCCTCGCCGCGAGAGTCTGAGCGACGAGGCGAGGAGAACCACCACCAGTGGCTGACGACAGCACGACCCGGTCCGTGCCGACCCAGGCTGGAGCCTACGACGCCAGCGCGATCACCGTGCTGGAAGGTCTGGAGGCGGTGCGCAAGCGACCCGGCATGTACATCGGCTCCACCGGCGAGCGCGGGCTGCACCACCTGGTCTACGAAGTTGTGGACAACTCTGTGGACGAGGCGCTGGCCGGACATGCGACGAATATCCAGGTCACGCTGCTGTCGGACGGTGCTGTCCGGGTGGTGGACGACGGTCGCGGCATCCCTGTGGATATCGTCGAGTCGGAGGGCAAGCCGGCCGTCGAGGTGGTGCTGACGGTGCTGCACGCCGGGGGCAAGTTCGGCGGTGGCGGGTACGCCGTGTCGGGCGGTCTGCACGGCGTGGGCGTGTCCGTCGTCAACGCGCTGTCGTCGCGGCTCGAGGTCGAGGTGCACAACCAGGGGCACGTCTGGCGTCAGGCGTTCCGCCGCGGTGCGCCGGTCGCGCCGCTGGACAAGGGCGAGCCCGTCGCCACCACCGGCACGACCGTGACCTTCTGGGCCGACCCGGAGATCTTCGAGACCACCGACTACGACTTCGAGACGCTGCGCACCCGGTTCCAGCAGATGGCCTTCCTCAACAAGGGCCTGCGCATCACGCTGACCGACGAGCGGCCCGAGCACCTGGGCACCGACGACGAGGTGACCGACACCGTCACCGAGGCGCTGGTCCCCCGGACCGTCAGCTACTGCTACTCCGGCGGGCTCATCGACTACGTCAAGCACCTCAACCGCACCAAGAAGTACGAGCCGGTCCACCCCGAGGTCATCGACTTCGAGGCCGAGGACACCGAGCGGCGGATCAGCGTCGAGATCGCCATGCAGTGGACCGGCTCCTACGCCGAGTCGGTGCACACCTACGCCAACACCATCTCCACCACCGAGGGCGGCACCCACGAAGAGGGTTTCCGGGCGGCCATGACCGCCCTGGTCAACCGGTACGCCCGGGACAAGAACCTGCTCAAGGAGAAGGACGCCAACCTTACCGGTGACGACGTCCGCGAAGGCCTGACCGCAGTGGTCTCCGTCAAGCTCGGCGAACCGCAGTTCGAGGGCCAGACCAAGACCAAGCTGGGCAACACCGAGGCCAAGACCTTCGTGCAGAAGGTCGTCAACGAACGGCTGGGCGACTGGCTGGACGCCCACCCCGGCGAGGCCAAGGACGTCATCCGCAAGGCCATCCAGGCCTCGGTGGCCCGCATGGCCGCCCGCAAGGCCCGCGAGGGTGCCCGGCGCAAGGGCCTGCTGGAGTCCGGCGGCATGCCCGGCAAGCTGAAAGACTGCCAGTCGAACAATCCCGAAGAGTGCGAGATCTTCATCGTCGAGGGCGACTCGGCCGGCGGTTCGGCGGTACGCGGCCGGGACCCGCACCGGCAGGCGATCCTGCCGCTGCGCGGCAAGATCCTCAACGTCGAACGGGCCCGCCTGGACAAGGCCCTGGGCAACCGCGAGGTCGAGGCGCTGATCACGGCCTTCGGTGCCGGTATCGGCGAGGACTTCGACATCGGCCGTCTGCGGTACCACAAGATCGTCCTCATGGCCGACGCCGACGTCGACGGCCAGCACATCCGCACGCTGCTGCTGACGCTGCTGTTCCGGTACATGCCCGAGCTCATCACCGGCGGTTTCGTCTACATGGCCCAGCCGCCGCTGTACCGCATCAAGTGGTCCAACGCCGCGCACGACTACGTGTACTCCGACCGGGAACGTGACGTGGTGGTGGCCGACGGCCAGGCCAACGGTCGCCGCCTGCCCAAGGACGGCGGCATCCAGCGGTACAAGGGTCTGGGCGAGATGGACTACACCGAGCTGTGGGACACCACCATGGACCCGGCCAACCGCACGCTGCTCCAGGTCACCCTGGACGAGGCGGCCGCGGCGGACGAGATCTTCACGGTGCTGATGGGCGACGACGTCGAGTCGCGTCGCTCGTTCATCCAGCACAACGCCAAGGACGTCCGCTTCCTCGACATCTGATCATGCAGACATACGTACGAAAAGAGCGCCGGTGAGCGAAACTCCGATCCAGCACGGTCGCATCGACCAGGTCGACCTCCAGCTGGAGATGCAACGGTCCTACCTGGACTACGCGATGGCCGTCATCGTCGGCCGGGCGCTGCCCGACGTCCGCGACGGTCTCAAGCCCGTGCACCGGCGGGTCCTGTACGCCATGTACGACGGCGGCTACCGCCCCGACCGGCAGTTCTCCAAGTGCACCCGGGTCGTCGGCGACGTCATGGGCAAGTACCACCCGCACGGCGACTCGGCGATCTACGACGCCCTGGTCCGCCTGGTGCAGGACTGGTCGATGCGCTACCCGCTGGTGGCCGGGCAGGGCAACTTCGGCTCCCCCGGCGACGACCCCGCCGCCGCCCCGCGGTACACCGAGTGCCGCATGGCACCGCTGGCCATGGAGATGGTCCGCGACATCGACGAGAATTCCGTCGACTTCCAGGACAACTACGACGGGCGGATCCAAGAGCCTGTCGTCCTGCCCGCCCGGTTCCCCAACCTGCTGGTCAACGGCTCGTCCGGCATCGCCGTGGGCATGGCCACCAACATCCCGCCGCACAACCTGCGCGAGGTCGCCTCGGGCGTCCAGTGGTACCTCGACCACCCCGACGCCACCAAGGAAGAGCTGCTCGAAGCCCTGCTGGAACGGATCAAGGGCCCCGACTTCCCGACCGCCGCCACCATCCTGGGCCACCGTGCCATCGAGGACGCCTACCGCACCGGCCGCGGGTCGATCACCATGCGGGCCGTGGTCGAGGT